>PABJ01000148.1 GCA_002699105.1 Ectothiorhodospiraceae bacterium
TCACAGAATCGAATCAGAAAAGCATGCAATATTCACCCAACCCCCCTTACTAATCTGTCCGTTTTTTTGGGGGAACTCCACATCCCCGTATGCGCCCGGACGGCTTTGCAGCGCTCAGCCCGCGCTGCACCCCCTTCCCATCGCAGAATTTTATAGCGTCGAGGACTTTCCCCTCTTACGGGAAAGTCGGTACGTAAAACCAAACGCGTAAAAAAAACCTCGTCATCCCGGCGCATCTTCGATCGGAGACCGCCTACAGGCATCACGTGGGCATACCCTCCCGTTGGGAGGGTCGATCCAGCGCTATTAAATAGCGCGCTGGATCGGGGTGGGCACAGCTTTGAGCGGACAACTCCACAACATTTATAGAACCGACATCCCGGTCCCGTTGCGCTTAGTATTTGGCGACGGGAGATCTATTAGCGCCACGCGTGCATGGCGATCTTTGATCGCCGGGGGAATACCATGGTGGTGGGGAAAATTTGGTACCGTTTCCCTGGCACCATCCGTCCGGTTGGGATTCCTGCTTTCGCAGGAATGACCTTAAACATTTCCTCTTCTCGAA
The DNA here is from genome assembly GCA_002699105.1 of Ectothiorhodospiraceae bacterium. Lineage (GTDB taxonomy): Bacteria > Bacteroidota > Ignavibacteria > SZUA-365. The sequence continues at coordinate 566 of PABJ01000148.1, forward strand.
TCTCTGTGGTTGCTGCATACCCGGAACGGCTGCTCTGTACGCCCCGCGTGTATGGTGGTACGCCACGAGCGCATCCGCCACAGCGGACCAGCGGCCTTCGAGATGTGCTCGTGGCCGCAATGTCAGGGAAGCGGGGTCGATGTGCTATTAACATACCGCCCCTACGGGGCTCAAGAGAAGCCTACGGGTTCAGGGCAGGCCTCTTCTTCACCGCACCACACTTAGTTTCTTCATAATCGTCTGCCCATCGGCGGTGAGACGGTAGATATATAATCCTCCTGGCAAATCCCCCGAGTTAAATACTGCCCTGTGCCGGCCGGGGGACTGATGGGATTCTACCAGCGTTTGCACGAGCCTGCCGGAGAGATCATACACAGATAATGAGATGTACCCTCCTCGCGGGAGGGCGTATTCTATTACCGTCGACTGCGCATGCGGTCCGACAGGATTAGGGTACGATTGCGCGAGGGAGAGGGAGGTGGGCGCGGGTGTGGGCTCGTCGGTTACGCCTACAGGCTTCTCGGTAATGTATATTTCACCGCTGCCGCCCCACAGCGCACGGCCATCAGGCATCCAGCCTATACTGTGGATATACTTGCGATCCATACCGCCGGTATAATATGTCCAGGTATCTCCATGGTCTTTCGAGATCCTGGCGCCAGATTTGACCTTAAGCCCGGCGAGAATGGTTCCAGGTTCAGGTGATGTAATGTGCGTGGGATCGGAAGTATAACTAAACGGACCTGCCCATGAGGTCTCTATCCATGTTTCACCAAAATCATCGGAACGGTACAGATTAAAACTTCGGAGAGGATGAAAGGTGGTATCAGTCAATCCAAGATAGACTGTCCCCACCGGATCGACGCATACAGAGACGAGCCATTGATAGAATGGCAACTTCGTACGTAAGCTATCCCATGTATGCCCCTTGTCGGAACTCTTTACAAGGGTAAGCCCAGATCCGGCATATAATATATCGTTCGCTTGATCGTAAGAAAGCATTTCGTAGCCTAAGCCGGTGATACCGGTTCCGCTCCAAGTGCTGCCGAGATCAGAAGAAACAAGCACACCGTGCTCCGATGTCCCGGCAAACAAGTGTTCGTTATCTACGAGAAGAAGCTTTCGAATCGAAGCACCGGATCCTAATACGTTCTCCCAAGTTTCACCTCCATCGAACGATCGGAAATAGGCATTCACTCCATCATCGCTGAGAAGGATAAAATCGTTGTCCAGTGGAATAATGGAAGTGACAAAGATTGTCGTAAACCCTGCATTGTTACGAATATCCACTTGCTCCCATGTCTCTCCTTCGTCCTCGCTCATAAATAGTCCGATATGCCGCACTCCTGCGAAAATCCTCCCGTCGGGCGTGGATGCAATCGCCTGCACCTTCCCGAGCACCGGGAGAGGCTTGGTGATCCACTGGGCATCGCATGGCGCAACAGCGAACAGCAAGGCAAGGAGAAATGTGTAAACGAGCGTACGATGCATAGCCAACCCGGTCGGTGTGTGAGATGAATGGAATGTAGCTCATCGCCCCACGAAGATCAAGGGCAGGAATTGTCGCTGGGTCGCGGCGCAGCGGGGCTGAAGATAGTTCCAGCGCTGAGTCAGCGCTGCAAAGCAGATGATTCCAGACAGAGATACTGCTGTCCATGTTGTCCATCGTGTCCATAAAGGAAGGCGGTTGCTACTACATGGACAGTATTGACAATCTGGACACTATATCGGTAATCCCCAGCGGACTGCGTGCATGTGCAGAGATCCCCCCGACTCGTTGCGCCATTTCATGGCAACGAGTCGACCCCCTTGCCCGGTCCTTTGGACCTCAAAGGGGTGTGCAGAACACTTGATCATTTCGAAAGGTTGAGGTTACTGTATAATCGGAGCAGACGCTAACTACGCGCCCGTAGGTCAATCCAGCCTTACCGTACCAGGCCGTCGTCGCGGAGGCGGTCGAGGGTTTCTGCGGCGAGGGCGGAGAGCGTTCCGTCGCGGTTGACGAACAGGTTGCCCTTCGTAAATGCCGTGGCGACCCACGCATTCTCGCCTGAATCCAAATCCACAAGCGAGACCTGGAACTGCGACCACGGCTTATCGTATTCGATGCCGGGGATGTAGTGCGTGGTTGTTTCCGTGGTGGTCTTCTCGCCCCGGCGTGTCTGTTTGGTCTCGGACTCCGAATCCGTGTGGACGATATCTCCCGTGTAGCCCTTATCCACGCCTTCTTTTGAGAGGTTGAACATCAGCGCAGCCTCGAAGCCGTTCTCCTTGGCGATCCGTTTCCAGTCTTCCTCCGGGAAGGGGCGCGTGGGCGGAAACAGCTTGAGCGATTCCCCGCACGTGAGGCCTGCATCCAGCAGCTCCTCGCGCATCGCAGCTTCCAGGGGCTGAGCGTAGAATAGATCGTCGGTCATCACCATGACGAGAATGCTGTTGTACTGTTTCGTAAAGTACACGGGGTCCTTGTAGGAGTTGATGCGCGTGGTGGCACAGCCTGCAAGGAGAATGACGGCAAGTAACACAATGCGTTTCATACGGCCTCCAGAAAAAATATGTGCATTCACGAATGACAGCCAGATCCGGTTCTCAATCTACGGACTTGTACGAAAGAAAACACATAGAAGTTCCGGAAGTCGTATTTACAGCACAAAAAATGGGCGGATGCGAGATCCACCCATTCCAGTGTGAAGGGACTGAGAGGTTGTTACTCGAATGTCATTTTGCCGGTGAGCGGCGTGCCGGTGCCAGTACGCAGTGTGTACATATACATGCCTGGCGGGAGCGTCTTGCCTTCATCGCTGGTGCCGTCCCAGGTGTAGGTGTGCTTGCCGCGTTCAACGCGTTCGCTGGCGAGCGTGCGGACCTTGCGCCCGAGGGCATCGTGGATGGTAAGCGTGATTTCCGCATCGCGGTCAAGGGTAAAGGTCACGCTTGTGGAAGCGCTGAAGGGATTCGGGTAGTTCTGTTCCAACGACGCATCGCTGGGCAGAGCCGGCACGGAACGGACGGTGGGGGAGAATTCGAACGAGCCGTCGAAATCGATTTGCTTCAGCCGGTAGAATGTCACATCGTCGATCTCATCCTGATAGCTGTAGTCGTTCCTGAGGACGGTGGTTCCGCGGCCTTTAATGAACGCCGCCGTGGAAAATGCCTCGCCGTCCGGTGAGGGCTGTACCTCGAAGCCCGCGTTGTTGGTTTCGGTCTCGGTGGTCCACCGCAGGGTGACGATGTTCCCGGAGACATGCGCCGTGAACGCGCTCAGCTCCACGGGAATGATTGATTCCAGCGGCACGAACGCAGCGTAGACGTTCAGGTCCCCATCGTTGCCGCGACCGTCGCTCCAGATCGGGATGGCGTAATGTGCAGTGCTCAATGCCCGGTCGTAGTCGCCGATACCGAAGGAACCCTGCACATCCGAATGCATGTTGGAGGAGGCTTCAGAGACGCGCACATTCGGCGAGAAGCTCGTCCCGCCATTGAAACTCACAGCGGTGTAGTAGTGCATCTGTTCGTTCTGGGCGTGGTCTCTGCCGTCGTACCAAGTGACGATAACGGCGCCGCTCGGACTCACGGAAATGCTCGGATGGAATTGGTTCGCGGTCGTATCCGGCGCATCGGCGACGCGCTGGGGGGCGCTCCATGTAGCACCGAGATCGCTGGAATACGCGAAGTACACATTGAACGGATCGCTGTACGTGCCTGCGCTTGGCGACGGGGGATTAGCGTTCCAGGTTGCGTAGAGGTTGTTCTTGAATTCGCTATCAGCATTGGCGTCGACATCGAACTGCGGCATGACGCCCAGGCGCTGCGGCAGATGACTCGGCACTGTGGACTGCTGCCCCTGCTCGGGGAAGCGCGTATCGGCAATCTTGTGAATCGCTCCGTAGGTGGAGCCGTCGGTGGACATGCTGTGCCACAGGCCGGAGACGCCGTTGCGGACGCCCCACCAGAACACATGCACGCGTCCGTCGGCATCGACGTTGACGCTGGGAAACTGCACCTGCGAAAAACTCGCATCCGTGATGGTTGCGATCTGGCTCTCGAACGCAGCGTTGCCGGGGAGCTTGCGTTTCACGGCGATAGCAAATTGCTGCGACATACCGGCGAGTTCCATGAGCACATAGGCCGTGTAGAGGGTATTGCGGCGCGGTGAGTTGGAATGATCGCAGGCCATCCATTGCTTATCGACCATCTTTCCGCTCTGGAAATTCATGCTCCCCTGATCGATCGTTCCGACTGGACCCCAGGTGAAGCCACCGTCGGTGGAACTGGCGAAGTTCATCGCAATGCTGAGTTCGAAGCCCTGGAAGTCGAGCTTCAGCCAGCTGAAGTAGAGCGTACCGTCGGCATCGAATGCCAGGACGGGATCTCCGCCGCCCCCGCCGCCGGGTTCGAAGGAGGACTTCGTCCACGTTGCGCCGAAATCGGTTGTGATATAGAGGGGCAGTGCGAGCTCGCCGCCGCCCATCGAACCGCCCGCCACGACCTCCTGTATCGGTGCGATGACGATGTTCGCGGTGTCCGTCGGGTTGATGGCGGCATGGATTTCACTCTCCTTGCGCTCCACGCCGCTGACGAGCGTCTCTACGCCGATCTGCGCCTGTGCGGCAGCGCCTTTTTCGAGCGCCCCGCCTTCATCGCGGCGGTGGGAGTGGTACTTCTCTTCGAGGATATGGTTCAATCGCTCGCGGATGGTTTCTTCCCATGCGGGATTGACTTCCTGCTGTGCGTAGGAATTTGTGGAGGCAATGATACTGAGTAGAATTGCGGTGGTGAGAATGTACTTCATAGATCAAACCAATAACTAGCAGACAACATGCTTTCAACGAGTAGACACATATGATAGCGGAAAGTTATGGGAGGTGCGGAGGGAAAAGCACCCCCTTCCCGTCGCAGAATATTATAGCGACGGGATTCCCCCTGCCAGGGGGAAAAGGTTCAGAAACGTGCGTAAACCAGCTCGCCTGTCCCGAGAACCCGTCGCGATAATTGTAGGCGAGGGGAGAATGGGATATGCGCCTGTGCTAGATGCGCTCGTGGCCTGTTCTTTTTGTTCAGTATTCGTCCGTCTACACATCCGCCACGGCGGACGTTCGCAGGTCGCCCCGCTGGGGTTAAAGCGAAGGCTACGGGTTGAATGTAGTCCCAGCGCTGGGTCAGCGCTGCACAACAGATGATTCCAGACAGAGAAAATGCTTTCCATGGTGTCCATCGTGTCCATAAATGAAGGCGGTTGCTACTACATGGACAGTCTTGACAATCTGGACACTATATCGGTAATCCCCAGCACCCTGCGTGTATGCGCAGAGATCCCCCCGACTCGTTGCGACATTTCATGGCAACGAGTCGACCCCTACGCCACAGGCGCACTTACAGCTTGTCCGGTCCTTTGGACCTCAAAGGGGTGTGCAGAACACTTGATCATTTCGAAAGGCTGAGGTTACTGTATAATCGGAGCAGACGCGTACTGCGCGCGTACGGCGCAGATCCATGCCGAGCTGGAGCTCGGCGTTCCGGGCGCAGAGGACAATGCGCATACGTTTATGGCGTAGATCATATACGAATGGGCGAAGCCCTACCGAACCAGGCCGTCGTCGCGGAGGCGGTCGAGGGTTTCTGCGGCGAGGGCGGAGAGCGTTCTTCGCACTCCTAATCGCCGGTGGGGATGACGCCTGCGCCTTCCATCATGAGGACGACGGCTGGCTGCTCCACGCGTGTGCGGTGGACGACGCCTTTCGGTATCGTGTATCCCTGATGCTGGGCAAGGCGGATGGTTTCCTGTTCGGTCTCGATGATGAACTCGCCGCTCAGCGTCAGGAAGAACTCGTCTTCGTCGTCGTGCTTGTGCCAGTGGAATTCGCCCTTCTTGAAGACGCCCACCCGCACAACACAGTCGTTTACCTGGCAGAGGGTCTGGTTAAACCATTCGTCCTCTACGCTGTCTACGAATGCCGGTATGTCGATATGCTTCAAGAAACCGAACTTCGTATCGGTGTGGATATTGTAGGAGGTATTCTCGGCCATGATGATATCGCCTTCTGTGGATGGGATACGGCAAGATACGAAACATGAGGGAGCCAAAAAGAACACCGCCCGGCGTGAACCGGGCGGCGGATAGAACAAGTAATATCGTTCGGCTTACTTCGCGAGGGTCATGGAGATGGTCTTCATGCCGTCGGCGAAACGCATGACTGCCGTGTACTGTCCGCTGGTCAGACCGTCGGCGGAGAAGTTCACGGTATGCGTACCTGTTGCTACGCGCTCGTTAACGAGCGTGCGAACCTTGCGTCCGAGCTGATCGTACACGTCGAGCGCAACAAAGCCGCTGCGCGGAATCGTGAACGAGATTGCCGTGCTCGGGTTGAACGGGTTCGGGTAGTTCTGATAGAGCGCGAAGCTGCTCGGCGAGGATAGGTCCTCGGCGTCGTTCGTGCTGACGTGGAACGTATGCGTTTTCTCCGACGTGTTCACGCCGTCGCTCGCAATAACGCGCACCTGGTAGCCGTTCTGCTCTGCCAGCGTTCCGAGAAGATGCGACATGTTCGGATCTTCGAACTGAATAAGCTGCCAGTCGCCGCCCGGCTCGCGGTAATAGACGGTGTACCAGAATTCGGTATCGCCGTCTGCATCCGTTGCGGACCAGGAGAGCGTGACGTCATCGGGGAGGATTGCAGCGTTATCTGCCGGTACGATATCGATGACCGGTGCATTTGCGGAAATAACGCGTTCTGTGACAGGCGTGCCTGTCGCCGTTTCCACGACGATCTTCGCTGTGCCGTCCGGAGCCGGCATGACGAACGCAAAGTATTCGCGCTCCATCTGCGGGTTCTCGGCGGGATTGGTTTCGTCGAGGCCGAGCGCCACAAAGGTCGGCGTGTAGTTGTAGGTGCCCAGAACGTTATCCGAACCGTCGAGTGCCTTGAAGATGTACTCGGCGTAGGTATCGTTCACCATTGCCGACGGCGTTGCATTATCGAGGCGGGACCAGGGGACAAACTCGAAATCAAAGTTCGTGCTGTCCACGCTGCCTGCCACGAGCATTGCCTTCGGTACGGTCGGCGTTCCGCTTTCGTTGCCGAGCATTTGTTCGCCAAGGTTGTCGTATTCGACGCCGCTTATCCAGAGGAAATACGGGTTGCCGAATACATCGAGCTGGCTGCCGCCCATAAAGCAGTGCGATGCCATGAACCGGCCGCCGAGATTCTGGAGTCCGTCCTGATACATGCGGCGTTCGATATGATCGAAGCCGTTCTGTATACGGTTACCTGGAAGAACAGCATAGTATTGTTCCTGCTGCTCGGGATCGTTCGGAGCGAAGTCGCCACGGCGGAGATGGTATGTATGACCGAGCGTATGTACGAGGTGCTTGTAGCTGCCCGTACTTGCGACAGCAAGGTCGTAGATACCAGACCACGCCAGCGTCTGCGAGTTCTTGTGGTTAAAGTGGTTCTTGTTGAACCGCGTTTCGAAGTAATTCGCCGGCACTGCAAAGACGTACCGATCGAATGCCGGGTTCGCCATACGGGTTTGGCGGTAGACGTTCATGAAGTAACGCTGCCAGGTTTCCTGCACGAGCGAATCTTCTTCGAGCCACGTGTAGTCCGTGATATTCGGCGATGCATTGAACATCATCTGTCCCGACTTCATCGGCCAGGTCTTTTCGATGAAGGTCTTCGCTGTATCGGCCCAGAGAGCGGACTTCTGCAGCGGCTGACCGGAGTGTTCGCCGAGCACCTGTACGTGGACCTGCGCGTTTTCGGCGCCGTTGTTGCCCCAGTTCACTGACGTGAACGTCACCGGGACGGATGATTCGTTATTTGTCTCGTTGCCTTCGAGGATGCGGCCCTGCGGGAGCCCGATCTCAGGCGGATCGACGATCACGCGCACGCCGAGGCTGCCCGGCTGTATGGTTTCGTCCTGGATGAAGAAGACAAGCTGCTTCGGTGCCGTGGTAGGCATCGTCAGGAGCGTATCGAATTCCTCGAATAGAAAGGGGACGGTGATGTTGGACTTCTCGATGACGGCGAACTCTTCGTAACGGTTTGCACCAACGAGTACGTTGACCTTGAACGGAGTGTTCACAGGCTCGCTTGCTGAGATCGTCGTTACAACGGCGAAGCCCTTCTCGGCGATGAAATCCTGGCTGGATTTCACCGACTGGATCACGTCCGACTGGAAGAGCTCGAGATCGGCGCCTTCCTGCTCGGAGACGTTGATGATAAACCGCTCGTCGATGCACTGGATGCTGGTGAAGTAGGTCTCGAGCGCGAGAGCGTTGCGGTATTCGAACGGTACCTTCACGCGCAGTTCTGCGCGGCCGTTCGCGTCCATCGTCAGCGTGCCTGCTGCGAGCGTATCTCCGACAATGCGGATGACGTAGTCGACCGTAGCGCCTGCGGAATCAGCCGCGGTGACCACATTGTAGAAGTGCAGATTGAACACCACTTCGTCCTGGTCGTTCGCGATGATCTCGTCCTTATCGGCTGTAATATCGAGCCAGTAGGAGGTCTCGGGCCAGGCAACGCGCAGGTAGGGCTTTGTACGGACCTTCGAGAACGATACGCCGCTTCCCGGACCTTCGCAGTCGCCCCAGTAGTTCAGCGTGCCGTCGATAGTATCGGCCTGGGAGTTACTAATAAAGCCGACGTCGTCACCAACCTTTGTGAAGGTGTTGTAATTGACATGCACCTCGTCGATATCGTCGGGATCGAAGCCGCCGGCAAGCGGGTTGATCGAGACAAGGCAGTCCGGACAGAACTGGTTGTATTCGACCACGGATTCGTTATTGATCTGGATGTTCGAGCCGTCCGTGAACGTATTGTACCGTGCGGAGGTTGGTACGTTCGCAGGACCGAGATTGGCAGTGCCGTTCAGTTCGAACGTACAATTGTTCACCTCGGTGGCGAGAATGTTCCCGTCGAATTTTACGAGGCAGTCCTCGGCAAGCAGTACGCCGCGTACCTTGCCTTCGTCGA
>PABJ01000149.1 GCA_002699105.1 Ectothiorhodospiraceae bacterium
CGTAGGAGTCTGGGCCGTGTCTCAGTCCCAGTGTGGCTGATCATCCTCTCAGACCAGCTATTGATCGTTGGCTTGGTGAGCCGTTACCTCACCAACTACCTAATCAAACGCATGCTCATCAATGGCCGCCGAAGCATTTAACAACTGTCACCATGCGGTGCCGCTGCGTCATCGGGTATTAGCATCTCGTTAGAGGTGTTATCCCCGTGCCAATGGTAGATTGCATACGCGTTACTCACCCGTCCGCCAGTCCGTTTTTGAATAAATCCAAAACCGTCCTAGACTTGCATGTGTTAAGCACGCCGCCAGCGTTCGTCCTGAGCCAGGATCAAACTCTCCGTAGTAAATTTTTTATCATTTACACTTTTGAGCTTGTTTGTTGTTACTCAAAAAAACAACTGACCTATGCACATTCTCTTTTCAAAAAACATACCGCGTTTTACCGCGGCGCCCATTCCGTAAATGGGTCTACAAATATAGGGTTGTTTGACCTACGAAGTCAATAGCTTGAGCAATTATTTTTCATCTTTTCGTAACATTCCACACCGCTCGTGCCGGTAAGCATTGCTAATAAAGGGCTTACAGCAGCGGAGCCGAATCATTTATTTGTCGCATGCCGAAGAAATAAGCGCCTTGCATGAGCAGATGGGGGTCAAAAGTCCAATTTCCAGGGAGCAAATCGCGCATTATTTCCATATTTCCGCCGGTACAAATCACCTGTAATTCACCGTGTTTTTCGCTGTATTCGCGGACGAGCCCCATAACAGCGTGCTTGTGTGCGTGCAAAACGCCGGCGTGGATCGAGCCTTCGCTGTCTTTCCCCAGTGCCGGGGCTGCCGGTTCGGGCTGCAGCATAGGGAGCTGGCTTGTAAACTCGTGCAGGGCTCTATACGCGCTGCGTACGCCCACTCCGATTGAACCGCCGACGAACGCCCCCCCTGCATCGATAACGCTCGTTGTCGTGGCTGTACCGAAGTCTATCGCCACGCACGGGGCTGCGAGCAGCTCGCGGGCAGCGATGACGTTCGCCAGCCTGTCGGCACCGAGAGACAGCGGCGAGTCATACTGCAGATCGAACCAATGTACCTTCGATACAGACACCGCGGAGATTCTATCGAACTCGAGAGGCAGCAGTTCTTTCACCCTGGGATCGAGTTCGGGTACGACGCTGCAGAGCACGGCATCCGCGACATCATATTTGCGGATGAGCGCCCCCATTGCGCCCTGGAAGTCCGTTCCCTGCAGTATCTCGTCGTGTTGAAACCGTTCGATCTCAAGCGGTGCGTTGCCGCCGTTCATGACGGCGCATTTGCAGACCGAGTTGCCGATATCTATGATGAGCAGATTCACTATTCGTCGTACAGGATAAAATCTACTTCCCGTTCCTGCACATCCACGCGCGCCACCTTCACGCGAACCATGTCTCCAAGCTGATACACTCGGTGCTTCCGTTTCCCGATGAGGGCGCGCTTTTTCGGATCGAATTCATAGTAGTCGTCGTCCATATCGCGGACATGTACAAGTCCATCCACCAGATGCGGCAGGGTCTCGACATACATCCCGTACGATACGACTCCGTTGATAATAGCCTCGAACGTCTCTCCGAGCTTGCTCTCCATGAATGCTGCCTGCATGATCTTCACCGACTCGCGCTCCGCTTCTACGGCGGCACGCTCCTGGGCGGATGAATGCGCTGAGATGTCCTTCAACGTATCTGCGGAATACGGTACGGCCTTCCCGGTTTTGCCCTGCTGGTATTCCCACAGGATCCGGTGAACGATGAGATCGGGATACCGGCGTATCGGCGACGTAAAGTGTGAGTAGTGCGTAAAACCCAATCCGAAATGGCCGATGTTCTTTTCGCTGTACACAGCCTTCGCCATCGACCGCACCGTAACGTTGTTAATGACGGCCTCCTCGGGCGTACCGCGGACCTTCTCCAGCATCCGCTGAAAGCTTTTCGAGGACTGAGGATTCAGCGATGCGCGAACGCCGATATGTTTCATGAACTCCTTGAGCTCCTTTACCTTTTCGGCGTCGGGCTTATCGTGAACGCGGTACATAAAGGGTAGTTCGCCGCCGTACTCAAGCACGGACTTTGCGACGCACTGGTTGGCAAGCAGCATGAACTCCTCCACGAGCCGCATGCTCTGCAAGCGCTGCTTGGGACGCACGTCTACAGGACGTCCGGTTTCATCGTACTGAAACTCCACTTCCTGAAGATCGAAATCTATCGATCCATCCGATATTCGCTTCCTGGTAAGCGTTTTTGCGAGCGTGTTCATATGCCGAACTGTCTCCGCATGCTTCCCGTCGCCGCTATCGATAATCGCCTGTACTTCTTGGTATGTGAAGCGCTTCTTCGAATTGATGACGGTCTTTTGAATGCTATAGTCCATCACAGCACCCTGTGGAGAGAGCTTCATGAGAACGGAGTACGTTAGTCTGTCGACGCCCTCGCGCAGTGAGCAAATGTTGTTCGATAGCTCCTCGGGCAGCATCGGAATGACCTGATTCACCAGATAGATACTGGTCCCGCGCGTTAAGGCCTCTTTATCCAGTGCGCTTCCCTTCGTCACATAGTGACTCACATCGGCGATGTGGACCCCCAGATGGTAGTATCCTGCCTCATCGACTCGGATACTTACGGCATCGTCGAAGTCCTTGGCATCGACCGGGTCTATCGTGAACACCTCTTCGTTCCGCAAGTCTACTCTGGTCTGTATCTCGCTTTCGAGCACTGCCTCGGGGACCGTTTGCACGCCTTTCATGACTTCTTTCGGGAAGCGTTCCGGCAAATTCATTTCGCGTATCAGCGCCTTCACGTCTGCCATCGGATCGCCTTCTTTGCCGAGCACCTCGACAATACGCGGCGATAGATTTCGCTCCGACCGGGTGATGGATTCCTTCACTTCCACAATCACCTTGTCGCCGTTGTGTACCTTTTCGCCGTCCCGTTTCGGGATAACGATATCATGCTGGAAGCGGTCGTTATCCGCCTCGAAAAAGACTTTATCGTGGATCTTCTTGATCTTGCCGGTAAACTGCCGTTTCGGGCGGTCCAGGATTTCGATGACCTCGCCTTCCTCATTTCTTCCGTTGCGTTCGGGCAGCAGCGAGACTTTTACCACATCGCCGTGGTGGGCTTCGAAAAGGTTCTTGCGATGCACGAAGATAGTTCGTACGTCGCGTTCATGGGTCTCGACGAACCCATGCCCTTGCTGGCTGATCTCGAGCGTCCCTTCCACCTCATCGGTATCGAGCTTGATGCCCCACTTCCGGCTGTCGATGCGTTCGATGTGGTTTTCTTCCTGCAGCTCCCGGAGCGTTTCCTTGAGGAGGTGATATTGCTCTCCCTGCTTCGGATAGCCGAGGGCCTTTGCAAGTTCTTTCGTTTTGTATGCGTTTCTGTACCGCTCTCCGAGAAAACTCAGAATAGCGGCTCTCATAGTTTGATTGTTCATGTAGTCTTAAAAAGGAATACGGTATAAAAGTTTCGCTTCGTAGGTATCTTCATTCGGCTGGAAGGAACCCGTTTCTACGGCGTTGTCAATTTTTCTGCGGGTAAATTCCAGCATCAGGCGTTCGAGCCCCACGAAACTGCCGACGGGAATTTCTGCTGAGACTTCGTATGTATCGAGGTTGTTCAGTTGCCCGTCGTATGTCACGAGCGTTCCGAGGAATTCGCTGCTGACCTTCAGCCTCGGATTCTCTCCCAGATCCTCAACCTCGATACGCCGAATGATACCAAGATCCCGGTACAATGACGAGAACGCTGCGTTAAACATTGAGCTGGCAACCGCAGAACCAAGACTGCCTGCCTGCTCGGCTAACCGCGTTTCATCGCCGGCAGTCAACTCATCACTGAATTGACCGAGCAGGACGAACGAGAGCGCATCGGATTCGATGTTTCCGCCAGTAGCAACGGCAGGCCCGCTCTCGGAATCGTAGCGGATATCATAGGCGATCTCCGGCTTGTTCTTCGTACCCCCGATATCCATAATCACGAAGACCTGACGGTTGTAAATGTTCTTGGACTCGTTCGTGTAATAATCGCTGTAGACAGCGCGTAAATTGAGTGCGGGATTATCCGGGGTCCCCACGAATTGCAAGCTGCCGCTCGCCTCGAACCGTTTCCCGAAGAAGAGGTAGTAGGAATTCCCAACGAGGCGCACCTCGCCAATGAACTTGTTCTCTCCACCGAAGTTGCTAATCCGAAGCGCATCGAACTGCAGCTGCGCGTTCAATTCTTCCGACGTAAGCGTACTGATCGGCATGACGAAGCGTATCCGGCTTTCGGCAGAGAGCGTGATATCATAGCTCATCTGCGTGCTGCCGCCCGAAGCTTCCTGCTCAACCGTCCTTCGCTTTTGCGATGAAGCTCCCCCGAATCTGGCCCGCGCAGACCTAATGCCTTGTCCCGATAGCGAGGACCGCTTCGACTTTGTCGTATCGTCGACAACGACGTACGTGATATCCGAGTACGAAGACACCCCGCCACGCTGTTGGGCCGGTGGGTAGGTAAGATCTCCGTTCACGACGTCCAATCGACCTGTGATACGTGGACGGCGAACTGCACCTCCAATATTCAAACTACCGGAGCCAGTCGAAACAACAAGATCGCCATACATGAGTTTGAACGTAGACCGCGACTCGGGCTTCAGTACTTTTAGCGCCCCTTGCAGATCGATATTGAGCGTCGATACCTGGAAGTCTTCGATGCCGACCTCTCCCGATCCAGAGAGCCTGCCTCCGCGCCAGTCCTGCGGAAGGTTTTGCATCCAAAACTCCTTGATAGTCAGCCTGTCCGATTCCGGTTCCACCTTCAAGCCGAAGTCGTACGCCATATTGTTGAACTGCAGCTTCGCTCTTCCTTCGTCCACGGATAGGAAACCGTCGAAGTCCGGAGCTTCCGCTGTGCCAACAACGGTGATATCGGCATTGGCCGTACCCTTCAAGTCGCTAAATGTCGAAACGAACCGTTCAACGAGCGGCAAAGGGAAGTCCTTCATCTGCACGCGGAGGTTTGCCTCCTTATCCTCGCGCTGCTTTGCTCCCTCCGTGAACGACACCGAGGCCGGTATGGAACCGGAAAGGAAGAATACTTGCTGCGTCGACTGATCGGGCAGGATGTACTCGAGTTCGGAGTACAGCTCTACCAAATTTTCATTGTACCGGCCCTCGAAATACATTTCGCCGATATCATACCCCTCATACCCGAGGCTATCGATGTAGATTTCTGCGGCGATTTTCGGGTCAGCATCAGTCCCTAGAATATTCGCTTCAAAGAAGACTCTTCCAGTGAAGCTCTGTCCTCCGAGGGCAAATTCGTTTCCAGTGAGTAAATACTCTACGTCCATCACAGGTAAGCTATCCACCGAGAGGATGAACTCATTCGATCCGGTATAACGGCGCCGGCCTTCGAGGTTCAGGAACGTCTGTCCATGCTTGAGCCGCAACTGCTCGATGCCGATCTGGGAGGTATCGAAATACACCTGCACGGGAGATGTGTTCTCCCACGCCAACCCGGCATAATCGACGGCAAGGGAATCGAAGCTGACCCGCACCAGGCTGTCCTGGTAACGCAGATCGCCTTTCAGGCCGAGTGTCATGGTCGTATCCATTGTACCGCGCAGTGTAAAGTGCGGCACTTCATTCTCATAGTCGAGACCGAAGCCTACTCTGGAGAGCCGGAGCGTATTTATCGCTGCATCGGCAACCCGAAGATCGATTGAGCCCTTTACATGTGAGAGGGGCGACCTCAACTGCATTCCTTCCAAATCGTATGAGAGAGTTGCTCCTGCAAGCTTGTAGGTCGAGAGGCTATCGATGTAGTACAGATCGCTGATTCTCATCGCGCCGTCGATATCCATACCGCGCATACCGCCCTTGATCTTCCCACGATACGAACCCCGAAGGATAAACGTGGCATCGTCGAAATAACGGGCAATACGTTCGGGATTGCGCAATTCTATGTAGTAAACGGCATCCATGAAATCCGAACTATCGTAGTTCACGATCCTCGTCTCGGAGGCAAGCTCAGGTTCTGCAGTTAGACTATCCGAGGATGATTTACCCAGAGCGAACCGTTCCAGGTCCTGGATAATCGAGTCCGCCTGCATGCCGGCATACTGAGCGAAGCGAGGGATATCGAACTGCCCGAACAGGGTGATATCCGCGTATTGCGACATAAGACTGAGCTTGCGCTCACCCCTGTTTTCCTGCTGAAGACTCAATCTCAGCGTATCCTCCCTGATATCGATGCCCTGAAAGACAGAAGGCTCGATCGCGAGCGATAAATCGCCGGAGGCATACTGTACATCGATGCTGTTCCCCTGGGCGGTGAGATTGAAGTTCAAATCGCTCTTCATCCCCTCGTCGTTGAGTATCGCAGCGAGGTCAAGGCCTTCGACAAGCGTTTGCATCTCGAACATCGTGACGCTGTCTTCTTCGAACTTCATTCTGCCGCGCAGAAGTATGTCGCCTTGTTCGCTGGCAACGGTGACGTTCGTTCGCAGCAACGAAGGACCAAGCGCAGTGAAAAAGTCCATGTGACTGATCGTGTAGCGCTGGTACCTGGAGCTATCGACTTTCATCTCCAACGTCGTATTCATCGAGCCCGGCACAAACCCCGTACCGCTAATATTCCCGCTCGCGTTGAGGGAAGTCGAAAGCTGGGCATTGTTCAGCACCTTGGAAAGATCCAGGTGCTGCGTTTCGAAAAATGCGTTGTATTCGGTCAGTTCATCCGTCATATCCATGGAGGCTACCGTGGATAAATGGCCGGCATCGCATTCCAGGTCAATAGCGGCATCAAATTCCCGGGGACGCCCCTGATATTCTAGGAGGGAGAATTGCACAAGGCCGAGCGTGGAATAGTCCGGTAAGTCCAGACCTGGCAGTATGAGGGGCAAATCTCCGCCGTGGATTTGTGCCTCTGTGGCTTCCACATCGATGAAGAGCTCACCGCCGTTGGAGATATCCTTAATGGTACCCTGAAACGCAAGCTCTGTCCGCTCCGCCGCAAGTGAAAGCTCCCTGATCGTCAAATCGTTCAGGGTGCCCTCAGTTCTGATTTTCAGCTCATAGGTCGAGCCCAGAAAAGCGAGTGTGGGAATGAAGTACTGCAAATCCCGTACATCGAATGCATTCGAGCTGAAATCGAGCTTGAAGCGTGTATCATAGAGTACGTCGGCTCCCATGCCTTCCAGCACGTTCAGGCTGTCTGCGGCGACATCGACCATGAAGTCGGACCTGGGCGTCTGTACGGACAGCTTGTCGAGGATCGTCCCCTTGTCGGAAATAACAACATCGCCTGAGATGTTGGTGATGCGGAACTCTCCCAGGTTATTATTGAACCGGAACTGATAGATGGAGAGCGTTTTTTCGTGCGGGGCAAATTTCCCGTTCAGGAAAACATTCAATCCCGTAATGTGTATATGCTCAGGATCGAGCCGATCGCCCGGGTATGGGCCTGCATCGCTGGAATCGAACCGGATAAATTCGCCATCGAGAATGCGAATGTTTTCCGCATCGATTGTCCAGGAGAAAGGAGTCGAAGTAGAATCACGCTCCCGGTCCTGCCGCTCCTTCTTCTTGAATAATGTAGATGTATTCCAATCGCGGCCTTCAGCGCGAGTGATCCGGATTCTCGGCTCTGCGAGAGTTACTTCCTTTATCGGAATCACTTTGTACGGGATGCGCAGGATGTCGTACCGCACGACGATAGACTTCACAAACAGGATATCCCCATGCTCGTCGTTCACTCGTACGCTGTCGATGCGCCATCCGCTCACGATATTGCCGTTGATCTCCCCTATCGAGACATCGGCATTGAGGCTGGATTCCAGCGTTTCAACGAGAAAATCTCTGGCGATGGAATGGAAATAATCGGTCTCGGTGAATCCTATAACGAGAAACAGAAATAGCACAAACCCAAGCAGTAAATAGAGCAGTGCCTTCCCGATCCGTGCGGGAACAGACCGCCGCTTTTCCGGCGAACTGGTCGTGGCGCTATTTGTGTTCTGTTCTTCCATCGTCCTCGCGACACCCTACTGCATTAACACGGTAGCAGAAGGCTTGTGTCTATAATACCATCACAATATGGTAGGTGTTTCGTTCCATGGAACGGGAGGACGTTCTGATTCTCGCACTTATTGGCAATAACGTTCTATAATTGTTTCGATAACATTCGTCGATGATCTGTCCGGCGTCAACGGAATCGTGACCACTTCCCCGCCGGCATCGATAACTTCTTTCGCGCCGACAATGTCTTCCACTGCGTAGTCTGCACCTTTGACGAGCACATCCGGAAGGACGGCAGCTATGAGATTCAACGGTGTGTCCTCCTCAAACACCACGATATAATCTATCATCGCAAGATGCGATAATACCGCGGCGCGGTCAGCCTGCGGTACGATCGGTTTCTTTTCGCCCTTTATCCTGCGGACCGACGCATCGCTGTTGAGCCCAAGGATGAGCGCATCGCCTTTTTCTCGCGCGGCGGCGAGGTACTCGCAGTGTCCGCGATGAAGTATATCGAAGACGCCGTTCGTGAATACGAGCGTTTTCCCTTGATCTTTCAGTTCCTTGCGTATCGCCAGGAAGGGATCAAGCGTCTGGATTTTTTGCTTCATACGCCTTATCAGCTTTTATCTTGCAAGCATCGTAGAGTTTATCGCGGTCCACGGGAACGATCCCGATTTCCTCGCAGACGAGGCCGCCTGCC
>PABJ01000150.1 GCA_002699105.1 Ectothiorhodospiraceae bacterium
AGCTCCACCTCGGCAGGTGATTCCAGACTGTATGAGACAGACGTCTCGTTGTGGGTGACGGGGTTGGGGTGCGCACTGAGTTCAAGTTCAATGGGAGCAGGCGGGGCGGGCTCCGCATTCACCAGGTTACCCCAGGTCTCTCCGCAGACGGAGTAGTGGATTCGGTAGTGGCTGAATGTAGGATCTGTTCCCCAACTGTAATCCGTTGCCTTTAACGTGTAGCCGATATATTCGATGAACTCAAACCACTCCATGCATGGACCCACATCAACAGCATTACCGAAGATCGGTTGTAATTTAATTACACGCCGCATTTTACCGTCAATCTCTATGGTAGCTGTATCACGGACGAACGACACGCAGTCGGTATTTTCAGCGTAGAACATTGGATAGTCGGTGGCAATCCGGATCGGCGTTCCAATGGTTGCATTCCGCGGAAGCATGATCCACTCTGGGCGCCCGCCATCCCCGATAGTGGCAATTCCTGAGTCTGTATCACGAATGAAATTCCCAAATGCTTCGAAGTAGGGTGTCCCTCCTAAATCGACTGGCGCCATCAATCGGTAGGTGGGGTATCTCAGTTCAGCGCGGCCAGAACGCGTATAGTGGTGGTAATATTGCTGTGTATAGCCTTCACAGATTGGCCAGTATTTGAATTCCCTATTCTCCCAGTTGTGTTTCTCACTCATGGAGTTGAAAGAATGCAGCTTGTACGTTACAGTAATCGAGCTATCCGTATACTTACCTTGAAGAACAACACCGAATATCTCGGCAACAAGGTAGTACCCGCCGTTAGATGTATAATAATCAAAGGCTTTGACGTTGATTGAGAAAACTGTGGTATCAAACTGACGCAGAAGACTAGCGGTCTCATCCTCAAAATCCACGACAGAATCAGTGGGAGGAGCGACCAACACAGTATGCGTGAAACTCGGTACCCTCCATCGGCTATCCATTTCAAGAATGTCGTGATGTCGCAGGCGATTTAAACTGTCAATGAGGATGCGTGTGTGCCATCCATCTTCGCTATAGTACTTCATAAGCTCATCATTCTTGTTCGCAGCATAATGTATGAAATACCAGTCTGTGCCATAAACTTTATACACCTGCGTCGTACCATCGTGGTACGGGTGTTCCCAGACTGTTTGCGATAGCAGTGCTGAGGAGGAGAGAAGCACGAGGATAGGCAATACCAAATAGCGCACGATTGACTCCATATAGTGGGGTATGTGTAAAAGACAGCCTGATCTCAAATAAGTTACAGAGCCGAAGAAAGAAAAATAGCAATGTTGGGCAACTTTCGCCGGTTCCCGGCGTAGAATCTAATGAGCCGATAAAAAAATCACGAAACATTTGACATCGGCACATTTTTGGCGTAAGTTATGACTGAACGGTCGGTCAACAGAAAAATGAGTCCGAGAACAAAACACCAAATAGAGCAGATCAGGCAGGAAAGCCGGAGGAAGATTCTGGATGCTGCGTTCCTTCTGTTCGGCGAGAACGGGTACCATCACACCACGATGGCGCAGATCGCTCGCAAGGCCGCTGTCTCCAAAGGGCTGACCTACAATTACTTCGACGGCAAGGAAGACCTCGTCAAAGCAGTGGTTGTCGATGCGTTCGAGAAGTTGGACGAACATGTGACACCGAGTAATCTCGAACAGTCGCCGGGTGAGATGCTTGAGGAAATCACGCGCGATTCGATAAGAACGGGCTTCGAGGACGCTACCTACTGGCGACTGACCTTCTCACTCGTGCTCCAGCCGGATGTCACGGGGATTATTCTCCCCATCCTCCATGAAAAACAAGCCGAGTACCTGGAGATCCTGGGATCGCTATTCGGCGCTGTGGGCGTCGCCGATCCGAAACTTCACGCGCAGTTGTTTATCGCACACCTCGATGGGATTTCCCTGCATCATCTTGTGGGCCTTTCCGCCCTTGACCGTGCCAAAGTCACGGAAGCAATCATAAAAATGTACATACCGAAATAGGTAGGAGTCATGTATTCAATAATTCGCACCTGCATTGCTTTATTATTTATCAGCGCATCGCTTCACGCTGAGAGTCCTGAGCAGATCGTTCAAAAATCTGTGGATAAACTCCGCGGCGAAAGCAGCAAAGCGAACCTGACGATGAAGATCGAAAAGAAGCGCTGGTCGAGAGAAGTAACAATGAAATTCTGGGCCATCGAACCCGATTACGCACTTATCTACATCATCGAGCCGGCAAGGGATAAGGGAACAGTTACCCTCAAGCGGAAGAACGAAGTATGGAATTGGCTACCTTCAGCCCGGCGCGTCATTAAAATACCGCCTTCGATGATGATGCAGAGCTGGATGGGGTCGCATTTTACAAACGACGACCTCGTGCGGGAGTCATCTATCGTCGACGATTACAAGCATACAATGCTCGGCAAGGAAAAGGTGGACGGGAAGACCTGCTATAAAATAGAACTCCAACCAAAGCCTGATGTCGGTGTGGTATGGGATAAGCTGATTCTCTGGATCGACACGAAGCATTATATGCAGCTCAAGGTGGAGTATTATGACGAAGAAGGCGATCTCGTTCGCACGATGTACGGAAAGGAGCCCAAGAAGATGGATGGCCGGGTGATTCCAACCAGGTTCGAACTTGTTCCCGCCGACGAGCCGGAAGAGAAAACTATGCTGATATATAATGAGATCGACTTCAACGTGAATCTTGAGAAGAGCTTTTTCTCTCAGCAAAACATGAAACGGATCAGGTAGGCACAATGTACTTCACAATGAGTTGGCGCAATCTCTGGCGCAATAAGCGCCGCACCATTATCGTCGTTGCGTCGGTACTGTTTGCATTGCTGATCGCACTCTTCATGCGCTCTATGCAAAAAGGTACCTACGCGTATATGATAGATAGTGCGGTAAGCCAGCAGACCGGATACCTGCAAGTTCAGGATACGAGCTACTGGGAAAAGAGATCCGTGGACTATAGCATATCGCTGGATGATGAGACGATCGAAGAAATTCAGCAGATTGAATATGTCGGAAATCTTATCCCGCGATTCGAGACATTCGCGCTGGCATCCTCGGGAAATCAGACGAAGGTTGCAGCGATTATGGGAATTGATCCCGAGAAGGAAGATGAGATGAACGGGCTCTCGGCCAAAGTCATCGAAGGGAAATACCTGGATCGAAATACAGAAGGCTTGCTCATCGCCGAGGGGCTGGCTGACCTGCTAGGCGTTACTCTCGGCGACAGTGTCGTGATTTATGGGCAGGGCTATCACGGAACAACGGCTGCGGCATTTCTGCCCATTACTGGAATTGCAGAGTTCCCGATTCCAAAACAAAACAATGTGATGATATACATGCCGCTGGAGCAGGCGCAGTACGTCTTCGGAGCATACGATATGATAACCGGGCTGGCTGTCATGATTCAAAACGAGCGGCATCTGCAAACCGTGCAGAAGCAGATCGCCGGGGTGCTGCCGGAGCAGTATGTAGTCCGCGACTGGCAATTCATGATGCCGGAACTTGTGCAAGGCATCCAAACAGATGAGGCCGGTGGTATTATAATGCTGTTCATTATATACGGCATTGTCGGGCTGGGTATTTTCGGTACGATTATGATGATGACGGCAGAACGTGCGCGAGAGTTCGGCATCCTGATTTCTGTCGGTATGTCGCGCTGGCGGTTGATTTTTACGACAGCGATCGAATCCGTCGTCATGTCTATGATAGGTGTGTTTATTGGTTTCATCCTCAGCATCCCTATCCTCCTGTACTTCAAGGCCAACCCCATACGGATACCCGGGGAAATGGGCGAGATGTATAAGGAATTCGGTTTCGAACCGATCATGCCCGTCTCGCTCGCTCCGTACATCTTCATCGAGGAGATTATCGTGGTGTTGTGTATCGCACTCCTGTGTGCTATATACCCGCTCGTCTATATAAAGAACCTTCGCCCAATGGATGCTGTGAGGGGAATATGATACAAGAAATTGCATGGAAGAATATCTGGCGCAGTAAGAAGCGGAGCATCGTCATAATCGCCGCCATAGCACTCGGGCTATGGGGCGGAATGTTCTCGAACGCTATATACTGGGGAATGGGCGAATCTATGGTTCGTTCTGCGATCAACCGCTCGCTCGGTCATATACAGATCCATCACCCGGAATACCGCGATAACCCCCAGCTCGCATCGCACCTGTCTGAAGGAGTGGAATATAAATCCCGTATTGATGCCATACCTCATGTTACCGGTGTATCCCAGCGCGTTATAGCGGAGGGAATGGCTGCTTCGCCGGAGTCCTCCTTCGGTGTGCAGATAGTGGGAATAGATCCCAATGAAGAAGCGACTGTGACAGAGCTTGAGAAGAACCTGGTTGATGGTACGTGGTTCGAAACGGATAAGCGCAATCCAATTGTCATCGGCGCCAAACTTGCGGAGAGGCTTGATCTATCCGTGAAATCCAAAATTGTGCTGAGCTTCCAGGCAATGGATAGCTCGATTGCATACATGGCTTGCCGGATAGTCGGGACGTACAGCACATCATCTTCGCTATTCGATGAAACGCATGTGTTTCTTCAACGCGCCGATCTCTGGCGTGTATTGGGTTCCAAGGATATATATCACGAGGTAGCCATCCGTGCGGAGAAACAGCAGAACGTGGATTCTATCCAGACCGCACTCGCATCCATGTATCCGGATCAGGAAGTAGCAACCTGGGGAGAGATATCTCCTGAATTAACCCTGACGTACGACAGTATGCAAGCATTTATGCTTGTCTTTATGGTTATCGTGTTGCTGGCGCTGCTGTTCGGAATAGTGAATACCATGTTCATGGCTGTACTCGAACGGACCCGAGAAATCGGAATGCTGCTGGCAATCGGGATGAAACAGGGCAAGCTATTCCTCATGATTCTTCTTGAGACAATACTGCTCTCACTCACCGGAGGGATCATCGGTGTTGCCATGACGATTGGCAGTATAGCGATCTTTGGAAACACAGGAATCGATCTATCCATTGTTAGCGCGGGTTTGGCCGAATACGGTATTGATACGGTTCTGTATCCGTTCCTCCCCGTCAACACGTACTACGAATTGTTCATTATGGTTCTTATCACCGCGGTTGTGGCAAGCATATTTCCCGCGATGAAAGCCGTTCATACAAAGCCCGCAGAGGCTATCAGAGATTATTAACACGCACCCAACGCCTGACTTGGAGAATAACATGGCATTAATTGATGTTCAAAACGTCACGAAAGTATATAACAGCACTGCTGTGCCGGTAAAGGCTGTCAGCAATCTGAGTATGGAAATAGGCAAGAAGGAATTCACTGCAATCGTCGGACCATCCGGCAGCGGGAAGACGACACTCATGAACATGATTGGCGGACTGGATTCCGTAACCGAAGGCAGCATCAAGATTGGCGAGAAGGAAATCACCGGACTGAAGGAAAACGACCTGATTGAATACCGCCTGCATCATATAGGATTTGTGTTTCAGGCATATAATCTTATCCCGGTGCTGACTGCAGTTGAGAACGTGGAATTTATTATGGTCCTGCGCGGATACGATAAAGCGGAACGCCGCGATCGGGCGGTTGAACTCCTCAAACGCGTCGGACTGGAGGATAAGCTGCATGTGCGTCCGTCAAAGCTATCCGGCGGTCAGCAGCAGCGCGTTGCGGTCGCCCGAGCATTGGCCGCGAAGCCTGAGTTCGTCCTCGCGGACGAGCCGACAGCGAATCTTGATACCGCATCGACGGATTCGCTACTAAGCATCATGGAAGAACTAAACGAAGAACACGAGATGACCTTCATATTCTCGACGCACGACGACCGGGTTATCCGCCGTGCGCGACGCGTCGTTACATTGGAGGATGGTATGATTAAATCCGACGACTGGCGAAACACATGAAGGCAGCCGTCGCCGTCTGCATTGCTGTATTGGCAGTACCTGTTTCCCTAACTGCGCAGGGTTGGTACGACTACTGGGGATATACAAAATATCTGGGTACGTACGCATCCTCTCCGCTCTTCGATGCGGACGTAACGGAGCACCTGCTCCATGCGCGGCTGAATACGCGCCTCTATCCCTCTGAGAACATCATTGTTGCGGCGGAGTTCCGATTACGAGGCTTTTACGGGAATACGTTCGAGCAAGATCCCACTTACAAGGATAGGATCCAGCGCGATTACCCCGGACCTGATCTCGATCCCGTCCTGTGGGATGAGGATAAATCATACGGCTATTTCCAGGTGGACAGATTATATATCGACTGGAACCTCGGCGATCTGCAAACGACCGTTGGACGACAGAGGATCGCCCAGGGAACGGCGTTTGTGTGGAATGTCATCGATATATATAACCCAAAGGATATCCTTGATTTCGATTACGAGGAACTCCCAGCTGTGGATGCCTTGAGGGTGCAGTATTACACCAGTCCGGTAACCAAAGGAGATATCGCGATCGCTCCGGGCAAGACATGGGATTCTACGACAATAACCCTCGCGTGGTCGTTTAATCAATGGGAATACGACTTCTTTTTGCTTGCCGGCGTCAACAATGGGAGAACCATCGCAGGCGGTGCGTGGGTGGGGGATATTGCGACGGCGGGGTTCCGCGGCGAAATTCTGGTCAGCGAACCACCCGAACCGGATGAGTTTACTGCCTTCGATGAGCCGGACACATGGGTCAGCGCTTCTATATCTTTCGACTATACATTTCCTAACACATTGTATTTACATGCGGAGGGATTGTACAACAACACCGGGAGAAAAGAGAACGCAGCCCTGTATAGAAACCGCGCATCCCGGAGTGGGCTCCTTTCCCCAGCCAGATTCTCGACGTATGGCGAGGTGAGCTATGATATCACGCCTCTGTTGCGCGGCACAGTGTTCGCGATATATAATCCCAACGATGCTTCGTACCTGGTTTCTCCAGGGCTGTCCTGGTCTATCATTACGAATTTGGATGCGTACGTCACGGCCTTTCTCACTGCCGGCGAACCGCTTTCTGAGTACGGCAGCTTTGGAGAAGCGGCCTTCTTCCGGCTTAAATGGTCGTGGTAATCTTAGGAGCTACTGCTTATAGAGGGTGATCTCCAACAAGCCTTCGGAGCCCGGCAGCATGCGAATGTAGGTGAAGTCGTGATGATCGCTTATACCTGCTCCTGTGCGCTTCTGACTCCACTTTAGCTCCGTTATTGCAGTCATATAGTCTGTACCATCGACCTTGTATATTGCCTGCTCGCGCTTCATCGGGCCTGTCAAAGGGATATTCTCTGCTCGTATCAGCAACGAGTCGATAATATGCTCGCCCAATCCGCCTCCAACGCGCTGAAGATTGAGGTACATCTTCTGGATCTTCGTTCCATCGACCGAGAGCCAAACATTCGAGAGGACCGTAAATCCTCTCACTGATTGACTTTGCGAGAAGTCTCCTGAAAGCTGCTGCCCGGACCAAGTCATCTTGTCGTCATACGTGAAGAACTGCTCGAGTGATGCAGGAATAGTATCGTTCACCTCGATAGTATCCTTGATTATCATCGTCCTGTCGTGATTCCAAAAGACCTTGTGGACTTCGAACTTCCCTTGTATAGTGATCGCCATATAATCAGCTTTATCAGGCCGGGGATATATCGAGACGGTTACATCTACGGAATCTTTGTACCGCAGTGTATTGGATACATCATCGTAGACTTCAACCGAAACGGTATACACTCCGTTGCTGTCATACGTGTGTACAGCGTCATTGAAGTTCTTCCGCGTTTCGGTAGTCCCATCGCCGAAATCCCACTTATAGCGTCTGAGGGCAATGGAATCGCCCATGTTTCGCGCAGTGAACCGCACCTGTTGATCAATAAATGGGGAGGAAGGATCGACC
The DNA here is from genome assembly GCA_002699105.1 of Ectothiorhodospiraceae bacterium. Classification (GTDB taxonomy): domain Bacteria; phylum Bacteroidota; class Ignavibacteria; order SZUA-365. The sequence goes on from PABJ01000150.1 coordinate 7,871, forward strand.
TCCAGCGTAAAAGCGGCGTCGAACGGCATAACGGTGACTTCTAGCGTACCACTCCCATGCAGCTCTTTGCTGATATTATCCCAGATATTCACTTTGACGGTATACGTACCGGGATCGGAATAGATATGCGATTGATCATCGGAGGGTTTTCGCCATTGCGGTTCAGTGCCATCGCCGAAGTCATATTCATAACGCGCATCATTGAGTGCAGTGCCGGAGTAGGTGGTGAGGAAACGCACGTTCTCGCCCGTTTTAACTGTAGCAGGGATGTGCTCAATGACGACGATTACATCATTCCCGTTCCCCGGATCGGTTGGCTCATCGTCGCTGCATGAAGAGAGAACCATGCACAGGAGCAGGGTGGTAAGTGTGAAATGTTTGATGGAGGTACGCATAGCAGGTTCCAATAGATGTAAAGCTCATGCAATCATACTCATTTCGGTGTATACGGTACAAGTCAAAAACACATCCGGGAGAAAGCGAGTACTGGTTTACTGAATGAGCAGCAATTGTGAGGACTTGTCTCCACCAACGCGGACAAGGACCCTGTACGCCCCAGGAATTAATCCTGCAGTATTGATGGGATACGAATCTACGAACCTCACCCTTTCTTCTGGATCTTCGCCTCCCGTCGCGAGTTGTATATAGCGACGGGACTAGCCCTGCAGCTGACGCCGCCGGGCCAGCATGTTCACTTATCCTTTTCCCTTTACTTTAGCCTCCCGTCGCGAGTTGTTTATAGCGACGGGACTAGCCCGCCGGCTGACGCCGCCGGTCCAGCATGTTCACTTATCCTTTTCCCTTTACTTTAGCCTCCCGTCGCGAGTTGTTTATAGCGACGGGACTA
>PABJ01000151.1 GCA_002699105.1 Ectothiorhodospiraceae bacterium
ATGCCGCGAGAATACCTGCAATTCCTATAAGACCAAGCACCACCGGAAGAATGATAATGGGCTGCTTGCTCAGGTAGTATTTAATACCGTCCTGGAACAGGTAGTCGATAAGGAGCACGCCGCTCAGAAATATCGCGGCCAGCATCAAGAGGTGCGATAAATACAGGCGGAGGAATATCGTCGGCTTTTTATCCCCGGTGCGAGAAGTGGACATGGATCGGTGTATACCTGGCTGAATATCGTTGTGAAATATATTCGATCATCGCGAAAGATAGTCGAAATTCGCATTCTACTGTAATCTCCTTTTTCTGAACACAGAACTTCCCTTCGGCATTCCTTTCCCATCAAACAATACGCAGCAGAACGAGATACCGGGAGACGGGGATGGGAATAGGGAATCTGCCTTCGCGTCTATATAGGTCCGTTCCTTGCTTCACGTTGTTTCTCGGTGCGATATTGCGTAGTTTTGCTCTGCTGGAACTGAAAACCAGATTTCACGACCCATCGTAACCGAAACATGTCTTCTCTTATACGCAGCATTTCTGGAATTCGCGGAATTGTGGGTGAAAGTTTGACCCCGAATGTCATTGTCCGGCATGTATCGGCCTTTGCCGATTTGCGCGGCGGAACGCCAATTGTCGTCGGTTTCGACGGCAGACCCTCAGGCGCAAGGATCAAGGAGATCGTGACCGGAGTGCTGCAGATGAAGGGCGCGGACGTCATCGATATCGGCATGGCTCCCACGCCGACAGTGCAGCTCGCCGTCGAGCTAGAGCATGCGGCAGGCGGGATTTCCATAACCGCGAGCCATAACCCTTCACAGTGGAACGGTCTGAAGTTCATCGATCAGAGCGGCGTCTTCCTCGATGCCGAGCAAAACACGCAGCTGTTTTCCCTTGCCGACGACGAACTTGAAAAGTTCGTGCAATGGGATGCGCTCGGATCTCATGAATTACGGGAGGACGTACTGGACCTCCACATCGATGCAGTGATGCGGATCCCCGGCATCGACTACGACGCCATCCGGGAGAGGAAATTCCGCGTCCTCGTGGATGCCGTGAATGCATCGGGAAGCGTTATCGTACCGCGGCTGCTCGAAAAGCTCGGATGCGAAGTCCTGCGGTACGCCTGCGAAGGGCATGGGCTGTTCCCGCACACCCCCGAACCCATTCCGAAGAACCTCGTTGAATTCGGCAGCCAGATCACTGAATTGGAAGTCGATCTGGGCGTCGTCGTAGACCCCGATGCCGACAGGCTGGTGCTTTTCACCGAGAAGGGCGAGCCGTACGGCGAAGAATATACCATCACGACTGCCGTTGCATCCTGCGCTGAAGCAGGCATTTTGAACGAAGGCATGCCCGTCGTCGTGAATCTATCCACCACCCGCGCAGTGAACGACGTCGCCGAACGGATCGGCGCGCAAGTTGTGCGCACGCCGGTTGGCGAGATCAACGTGGTGAAGCGTATGCTTGCCATCAATGCGCCCATAGGAGGCGAAGGAAGCGGCGGGGTTGTACTCCCGCAGGTGCATGCCGGACGGGATTCTCTCGTCGGTATCGTGCTCGTGCTGGATGCCTTCGCGCGAAACGGCGGCAGCGTCAGCGAATACCGCAGCGGATTGCCGAACTACCACATCAGAAAAGAAACGTTCCCGCTGGAAGGTTTGGAGTTCGAAAGCGTTCTCGCGGCGATTACCGCGAAGTACCCCGACAATGAACAAAATACAGAAGACGGTATCCGGATCGATTTTCCGAAGTCCTGGTTCCATCTTCGCAAGTCCAATACAGAACCAATCGTACGGGCGATCATAGAAGCGCCCACCGAAGAAGAAACCGGACGGCTATCGCAAGAGATCTCGAGTGCGATGTTCGGAGAAGGAAATTAGCAATGATACTCTGCAAAGTTCTCGGTACACTCGTATCGACGCAGAAAGACAAAACTCTTACCGAGTACAAGATGCTCATCTGTCATCCCGTGGATTTAATGAGGCGCTTTACCGGCGAGCCGGAAGTGCTGGCAATAGATCATTCGGTGGATGCCGGTGTCGGCGATCTTGTACTCGTCGCCCAGGAAGGCGACGCCGCCCAGCAGGTACTCGATAGAACCGACGCCCCGGTGCATTCTGTCGTGGTATGCGTTGTCGATAACTTTTCAGTCGATCACCGGTACTACCATACCGAACAACTGGCGTAACCATTTTAGAAATCAGTATAAAGAGAACGAACCATGACGACCATTATTGATATTTTCGGGCGGGAGATCCTCGATTCCCGCGGAAATCCGACGATCGAAGTAGAGGTAGAGCTTGAGAGCGGCATCATCAGCCGTGCAGCAATTCCGAGCGGAGCCAGCACGGGCGAGCGCGAGGCAGTAGAACTGCGCGACGGCGATAAATCCCGCTACCTGGGCAAGGGCGTCTTAAAAGCCGTCGAGAATGTGAACGATATCATCGCCGATGAACTTATCGGATGGGACGCGCTCGATCAGGTCGGTATCGACAATATGATGCTCGAACTCGACGGCACGGACAACAAGAGCAAGCTCGGTGCAAATGCAATGCTCGGAGTTTCCCTGGCAGTCGCACGCGCAGCCGCTGAAACGCTCGGCTTGCCGCTGTACCGTTATATCGGCGGTACAAATGCAAAGACGCTTCCCGTTCCGATGATGAACATCCTCAACGGTGGGAAGCACGCGGATAATACTGTCGATTTTCAGGAGTTCATGATCGTGCCTCACGGCGCACCGACGTTCGGAGAAGCGCTGCGTTGCGGTGCGGAGATCTTCCATAATCTGAAGAGCGTCCTGAAGCACGCGGGACTCAACACGTCAGTCGGGGATGAAGGCGGTTTTGCACCGAGCCTCGATAGCAACGAGCAGGCGATTGAGTATATCCTGAAAGCCATGGAAGCCGCTGGGTACACATCCGATGAATGCTCCATCGCACTCGACGTTGCCGCCAGCGAAATGGTCGAAGAGAAGGACGGCAAGCTCATGTACAAGTTCTTCAAATCCGATCAGAGCCTGAAGACGGCCGATGAGATGATCGAGATGTACGTGAAGATGGTCGAGAAGTATCCGATCATCAGCATTGAGGACGGACTCGGCGAAAACGATTGGGACGGCTGGAAGAAGCTGACCGAAAAGCTCGACGACAAGTGTCAGCTCGTAGGCGACGACCTGTTCGTGACGAATGTGCGCTACCTGGGCCGCGGAATCGACGAAGGCATTGCGAACTCGATCCTGATCAAGGTAAACCAGATCGGTACGCTGACAGAAACACTGGACGCAATCGAAATGGCGAAGCGCGCGGGCTACACAAATGTGATCAGCCATAGATCCGGAGAGACGGAGGATTCCACGATTGCCGATATCGCCGTTGCAACGAATGCCGGACAGATCAAGACCGGCTCGGCGAGCCGTTCGGATAGAATCGCGAAGTACAACCAGCTTCTCCGCATAGAAGAGAATCTCGATACAACGGGACTCTACGCCGGAATCGATGCGTTCAATCTGAACGACTAACCGGACGACGTGAGGTTCCTTCTCGCACCGGATTCATTCAAAGGGTCGCTCTCGGCGATCGAAGCTTGTGAGATCATGGAAAAGAGCATCGGGCGTTTACTGCCTGATGCTCTTTGCGTTTCCATGCCTCTTTCGGATGGCGGCGAGGGAACGGTAGAGATCGTTGCAGCATCGCTCTCGCACGACGTGGCATACATTGAAGCCGAGGGGCCTGCGGGTTCGCCGGCTGGGGCGCCGTTCATCAGGGTCAACGATGGCGCGGTGCTGATCGAGTGCGCTTCGACGGTGGGGTATACATTGGTCGAAGGAAAGCGGGACCCTGCGCTGTATTCCAGCTACGGCCTGGGGCTTATGATCCGGCGGCTGTATGAAGCAGGGCACAGGAGCATCGCCGTAGGACTGGGCGGTTCGGCCACAAGCGACGGCGGTTTCGGAATGGCCGAAGCATTGGGGTACGTGTTCCGGGACGCCGATGGGGAGCAGCTCTCCGTGAAGTCCGGCATGCCGATCCCCGGCTTGCTGAGCAAGGTTCATGAAATCCTCCCTCCCGAACCGTACTGGATCGAAAGCCTCTCATGCACGGCGTTAGCGGATGTGAACAACCCGCTGCTCGGCGATAGCGGCGCGGTGCGCACGTACGGTCCGCAGAAAGGCATTCCAGCGGCTGACATCGACTACTGGGAACGTGCGATGGAGCACGCCGCCGGGCGTGTCGTAGATGCGTTCAACGGCATTGATCCGAACGCGCCCGGAATGGGTTCCTCCGGCGGATTGGGATTCGGCCTGGCGGCGTTTTGCAGCGCCCGCGTGCAGCCCGGCGCCGCCTGGATCGCAGGAACGGCCGGTTTCGATGAAGCGTGTACGAAGTCCGACGCCGTCCTGACGGGGGAGGGTTCGATCGATAGCCAGACGTTCTACGGGAAGGTCGTCGACGAAGTGCGCCGCCGCGCAGAGCAGCACGGTGCGCAGGTGGAAGCCTTCGGCGGTATCGTAGAAGAAGCCGCCCGCCAGCGGTACGACGCGCACAAGAATATCCGCCTGCACTGCATCACACCGCCCGGTCAGCCCGCTGCCGAGGCCATGAGCCGTGCCTCGGAGAATCTGTCGCGCGCGGTGGAAGATGTATTGCGCAAGTATTACTTATAGCCGTCCCGTTACGCCGATTTCATCAAAACGTGTATTTTATACGAGAGTCTCATCAATAAACGACAAGCAGTATGACGAAGATCAAATTTGGAACCGATGGTTGGCGGGGGATTATCGCCGAAGATTACACGTTCGAAAACGTGGAGAAAGTGGCGCTCGCCTTTGCGCAGTATTACAAGAAACACCCAAAGATTGAACGCGGCGTTGTCGTGGGCGGGGATGCGCGGTTCGGCTCGCAGGACTTTGCCGAGCGCGCAGCGCAGGTCATCGCAAGCCAGGGCATCAAGGTCGCCCTTGCGGATGGTGTCGTCTCCACACCGATGCTCTCGCTGGGTATCATCAAGAAGCGCGCCGCTGCCGGTGTCATGATTACTGCAAGCCACAACCCGCCGCAGTGGAACGGCTTCAAGATCAAGGCGGAGTTCGGCGGCTCTGCGCTGATGAAAGACATCAAGAAGATCGAGGCCCGCGTGGCGAAGATCCTCGAATCCGGCAAAGCGCCGAAGATCAAGCCGATGGATCAGCTCCGGAAAGAGGGCCTCATTCGCGATGCAGATCTTCGGAAGCCGTACGTGAACGATATCACGAAGAAGATTGATTTCAGCGCGATCAAGAAGTCCGGGCTGAAGATCGCCTACGATGTGATGTACGGCGCAGCGTTCGGCGTGATGGACATGCTCTATCCCGACGCCACGATGATCCATAACGAGCACAATCCCGGCTTCAAGGGCATCGCCCCGGAGCCGTTGGCGAAGAACCTGCAGGAGTTCATCCAGCTCATCATAAAGGAGAAATTCGACTACGGCCTCGTCACCGACGGCGATGCGGACAGGCTGGGCGCGGTGGACGACCACGGCAACTACATCAGTACGCAGCTCATCATCCCCATTCTGCTCAAGTACCTTGTCGAAGAAAAGAAGCAGAAGGGCAGCGTCGTGAAGACGGTCTCCGTTTCCGATATCGTCACCAAGATGTGCGAGAAGTACGGACTCAAGCTCTACGAAAAGCCCGTCGGCTTTAAGTACGTCACCGAGATCATGGTGAAGGAGAAGGTACTCATCGGCGGGGAGGAGAGCGGCGGAGTCGGAATGGCGGTGCATATCCCCGAGCGCGATGGCATCTACAACGGGCTGCTGCTCGCAGAGTATCTCGCCAAGTCCGGCAAGACGCTGAGCGAGGCCGTGCAGGAGATTTACGACGAGTACGGTAAGGTCTACTACGACCGGATCGACATGCGTACAACGGAGAAGAACAAAAACGCAATCATGGCGAAGTGCGAAAAAGGCCTCAAAACCCTCGGCTCGCATGAAGTCCTCTCCACTGAGACCAAGGACGGGTACAAGTTCCGTGTCGACGGCGGTTGGCTGTTGATCCGCGCGTCCGGTACCGAGCCGATTCTTCGCCTGTATGCAGAAGCGGATTCCCGCGCGAAGATGCAGGCATTGTTGAAGGCCGCACAGGAATTATAACGGCAGGATTCTTCTCAACACGCTCAGAACTGCCGATTTGTATTCGGCAGTTTGCGTATATAGGAGCTATGCGAAAAGCAGTATATCGACATATCGCCCTGATGATGTGTCTTTGTGCATCGTTCAGCGCTGTGCAGGGACAGACGGCTGCGAACGAGCAGCCGGATGATACGCTGCGCTCGGATCCTTCCCAGTTGCTGAACCGGCTGCAACACGACTCCACTTCAGTGCCCACCGCGACCTCCCCGGTGTTCAAACAGCCGATCGCGGAGGAACAGGACAACACGCGAATCTGGATTGTGGGAGGGACCCTCGCCGCCGTCGATGCTGCCGTTATGACGTATTACTTCAGCACATTCTACGCCGAGCGGGAAGACCAGCGCTCGAAATTCCACACGTTCAACGACTGGTACAACCCTGATTTGAACGTCGATAAGATCGGGCATATATGGGGAGCGCAGGCGTACACGGTGGGCCTGTACCACATCTTCAAATGGGCGGGGCTCAACGAAACGAACTCGATGATCTGGTCCTCCACTGCTTCGTGGCTCTTTCAGATTCAGATGGAGGTGACGGACGGGTTCTACGAGCGCTGGGGTTTCAGTTGGTGGGATGTCGGCGCGAACACGCTCGGGGCGGTGTATCCCAATCTCCAGCGCATCTATGAACCCCTGCAGAGCGTCCATTTGAAGATGGCTTATTACCCATCCGAAGACTACCGTAAGGGCTGGATCGATTATCCGCTCAAGGACTACGACGGATTCACCTACTGGCTGTCGTTCACGGTCGAAGACTTCCTGCCGCAATCGTGGAAGCCGTACTGGCCCGATTGGCTAGCCGTCGCCGTTGGATACGGTGCGAACGAGGTGTTCGAAGGCCCGAACGACTACAACGTCTCGCCGGATAACGTAGGACTCGGAGAGCAGGAATGGTATATCGGACTGGACTATGACCTCAAGCGGCTGCCCGGCGACTCGGACTTCATGATCTTCCTCAAGGAATCACTCAACCTCATACGCCTGCCTGCACCCGCTATCCGCATTACTCCTTCCGGTATCTACTACGCGTTCTTCTTCACGGGCTGACCGCTCCCGCAATTGCGTATTCCTCCCCGATTGCGTACAATCGTAATCAGAACTATCCATTATTGAGATTTCCGGAATGAGTAAACCGTCGTTTAACGAACGCCTTCGTTACAGGATAGACCAGTTTTTCCAGTCTGGTTTTACGCTGCAGCTTGTCATCGCTTCGTCCATGATCGTAGCGGTGATGGCGCTCTTTTACGGATTCGCCGAGGTATTTCAGATCGACGTGGGGCCGGACTTTGCGAGCGACGGTTCCGACAGGTTCTGGCCTTCGGTGCGGTTCTGGTGGGTGGTGACGCATCTTCTCGAGACGTATTGGATCGAAGCCAGCATCGTCGAGCAGCTTACTGCTACGATCCTAACGCTGTTTAATTTCCTCGTTTTCGCGGCGATCATCGGTCTGGTAGGCTCCAAGATTCAATCCCGGCTCGAATCCATGCGGCGCGGAACATCGCGTGCAATTGAATTCAATCACTATGTGATCATCGGATGGAGCGAGAAGGTTCTGCCCATCGTCAGGGAATTACATGAAGGGCTCGAGCGCAAACGCACTGCGATTGCTATTCTGAGCGAGCATCCGGTGGATGAGATAGAGCAGTACCTGCGTAAGAAACTTGGCCGCCTGCGGAAGCTGCGCCTCGTCATCCGGCAGGGGAATGCCACCGACCCGCGCGATCTTGATATCGTTTCCATCGGGACGTGTAAGTCCATCATTATCCTCCGCCCGAACGGCGCGAGCGACTACGGAGATGCGCTCGTCATCAAAACCATCATGGCGGTGGAGCATGCCGTGACGACGGCAGAAAGAAGCGGCGAACGGCGGCTGCCAAACGTGATAGCTGAGTTGGAGCGCGACGAAACGCTGCCGCTCGCATACGCCGCTGCCAACAATATGCCGCTCAGTATCGTCCAGCCTTCGGACTACCTGAGCAAGATTATTCTGCAGACGGCAAGACAGACCGGTCTCGTCCAGATCTACGACGAACTGCTGGAACACAGAGGCTCGGAAATTCACGCTCTCGCTGCGGAAAAACTCACCGGCATCGACGGGATGCGTTGGGAAGAGTTCGTGTTTTCGTTCGACTACGTGATTCCGATCGGCTTGCAGCGCGACGGAGTACTGTACCTCAATCCGCAGCGAACCGAAGAGACGAAAACCGTTCGTTCGAGCGATACCATCTTCTTTGTCGCTGAGGATTCGAACGCCATTCGTGAGCGCGGAGAACGCAGGGAGTACAAAGAGGTGCCAGCAACGCAGGCATTGACTGCAAGCTCCCAGCCGATCGTGCATTCGTTTATGATAATCGGATATAACGAGAAGGTGAAGCCGTTCCTGGAGGAATGCAACCGGTATGCGCACAGCGTGGCTCAGAGGTTTTCCATCACGCTGGTATCGCCGAGCGCATCCGTAAACGCGGTGCAAAGCAGCGACTACTCGTCGCTGGATATCGACCTCGTTCATCAGGACTACATCGTGCCGGCAGTGCTCGAAAAGCTCAACCCTGGTGCGTACCAGGCCGTTATCGTGCTCGGCGAGCAGGAGCACGGCGCCGAGTGGGGGGATGCCGATACGCGTGCTATCATGACACTGCTTTTGCTGCGCAATCTGCGGCAAAAAGCCGCCGACGCCGGGAAGCCGTTCCCGAAGGAGCACCAGATTGTGGGCGAGATCATTTACTCGACGAACAAGGAACTTGCCCGCTCCACCGGAACGGTGAACGACGTCATCATCAGCCTCTCGCTCATAAGCAAGATGATCGCACAGATATGCCGGGATCCGAGGATCGAGCCGGTGCTGAAGGACCTTTTCGACGAGAGCGGCGACGAAATCTACCTGAAGCCTCTTTCCGCATTTACCGATGCTGACTCGATTGAGTTCGGTGAGCTTCTCGCGATCTGCCTTGCGCGCGGCGAAACACCGATAGGCCTCGATCTGGCAGATCCATCGGATCCGGATGATACTCGCATCGTACTCAATCCGAATAAAAGCGAGTGGATCGCAGTTACTGCGAACACGCGCGTTATCGTGATTTCGGAGAACGAGGAATAACCTGTCAGCGGATCGCGACCAATCTCGCTTGTTGTTGCCCGTTCACAGTGACATGAAGACAATACATCCCTATTGGTAGTGCTGATACATCAAGTATATGGAAGTCGCCTCTGCCGGTTTTCTCAGCGACTTTCCTACCCAACATATCCAAAACTTGTATTGACGTCCTGCTGCCGGCGCCCGTGAGAACCTTCACGTTCACCGTTTCCTGTGCTGGATTAGGATAGACGTGGGAAATTGGGAGGGTAGCATTTGAATGGTACGTATCATCTATGCCGGTCGCTTGGGATATAATGCTTTTGTAATGCAATCCCACCGGCGATAGCACACCAAGCAGTACATTCTCTGCCGACTTCTGATCGAGCATACGCATCAACTGAGCCGGTGTAGCGTCCTGCGGTACCTCCTCGTAGTCGAGATACGCATACAGGTTTCGAAACCAAAAAGGATTGATACCAGCGAAATTATGTAGGTACCCTAGTTTCGTCAGTACATCGATATACCGAATATCCAGGGGCTGCCAGAAGCTGTAGACATCCCGGCTGAACAGATTTGGACTGTTCGCTGTCCCGCCGCTGAAATCAGAATCCAATGTTTTATACAGCCAGGTTTCGCCAACAATGATTGGAAGGTTTTTCGTTGCCGCCTTCGATGCGATCGACCAAACACGGTCGTCCACAAAATCAACATTGATAGGGTAGATGTGGATATCGATGAAATCGATACTCGTTTCGTCCAGCATGCGGTCGATATAGGCTGGATCGTCCCATGTGCCCGTACCGGCGCCGATTCGGACATTGTTCCTATCGAGTCCATTCGTCAAACCGTGGATAATCTGTATTACATTGTCGACCGAAAAATCAAGTCCGGTGTTATACGCCATCGTTTCAGGTTCGTTCTCAATTGTCAAGTAATCAGGTCTGACGTGTTCGATAATCTTCTCGATCATCCGGCGCTTTTCCGCGGTGTATGATTCTATGGTATAGCCGGAGTAGTCGACCTTCAAGTTGCTCCATGCTGTATCGCTGAAGATCGTCTGTGCCCCAACAAGGAGCTTCATGTTTCTTTTTCTTACTTCCTCGCCGACAAAGGTGTAAAAGTCCAGGTATTCATCGTTCCGTGGGAAGTCATCACACAAGATGGGAAAGTCCAAGGCGACACTTATCATATTGACGCCCAGCTCCGTGAGTCGATCGAGGATAAACGGTATTCCTTGCCGAAGTTGCGATTCAAGGAGATCTTCGCCGCGGTTGCTGTTAGCGGCGAGGAGTTCTGTACTGAACAGCATACCATGCTTACCGCCGTCCCATTCGGCGTCAATTCGCGATTCAATAGCATCAAGTTTGTTTGTAAGAAACGCGTAGTGCTGCTGGAATTCTGCAGGTACGGTCTGTGCACTCAGGCTGGCAACGAAAGCCAGCGTGAAAAGATGGAAGAGTATGTGTTTCATTGTGTCACGTTGCAGTCTTCAAAGAAATCGTCGTCGATCATAATGTATAATACGCCTCAAATATAAAAGGCGGATGATTTCATCCGCCTTGTCAAAATGACAATACATGTTGTCGCTTCTGTGCCTTGGAAGGAAGGTGTATCGGCTAGCCGAGCAAGTCTGATACAACAGATTTTTCCTCGAGCAATTCCTTCTTGGTTGCTTCGACCTTTTCCTTCGCGAAATCGCTCATCGGGAGGCCCTGGACGATCTCCCAGTTGCCGTTGCCGTCGCTGCGCAGAGGGAAGGAGAACAGCAGGCCCTTATCGATTCCGTACGATCCATCCGACGGGACGGCGGCGGAGAACCAATCGCCCGTAGGCGTTGCGCTTTCGAAGCTCTTCACATGGTCGATTGCGGCGTTTGCTGCCGAGGCCGCAGAAGAGAGTCCGCGCGCTGCGATAATCTCTGCGCCTCGCTTCTGGACCTTTGTGATGAATTCGCCTTGCAGCCATTCGATGTGGCTGATAACGTCCTGTGCAGGCTTGCCGTCTATCTGGGCGTTTTCCGTGTCGGGATACTGGGTAGCGCTGTGGTTGCCCCAAATCGTCATGTTGGTCACCTTGCTTACGGGGACGCTGGCTTTGATCGCGAGCTGCGCCTTCGCGCGGTTCTCATCGAGGCGTGTCATGGCATGCCAGCGTTCGTGAGGTATGTCGGAGTTATGCATGCCGATGAGCGCATTGGTATTTGCCGGGTTCCCTACGACGAGCACGCGGATATCGTCCGCAGCCTTCGCCATGGCCTTGCCCTGGCCGACGAAGATAGGTCCGTTCTCGCGTATAAGATCCCCGCGCTCCATGCCTTTCGAACGCGGCTTCGAGCCGATGAGCAACGCCCAATTGGCGCCGTCGAATGCGACTTCCGGGTTGTCGGAGGTCTTCACATCCTCCAGTAAAGGATAGGCGCCGTCGAGGAGCTCCATCACCACACCCTCCAATGCCTGCATCGCAGGGGTGATTTCGAATAACTGTAGAATGACCTTGGTGTCCTTCCCGAACACATCGCCTGCGGCGATACGCGGAAGAATTGAATACCCGATTTGTCCGGATGAACCGGTCAGGGCGACACGTACTGTTCGTTGCATGATCGTAGTACCTCGTAGTTCAATTGGGAGTCAGAGAGATAGCAAACTGAAATGTACATATTGGAGAAATCAGATGCACAATGTGAGATGAAAATCGGGGCGGGGCGATTCATTTGACTTTCTTTTTGCTCTGAAAATTGCTATGATCGTTGGAAGCAACCGGCCCACACATAGTCCCTACCCACACGTATTCGTACGAAGGACGCCATTTAGTAGAACAGGAGTAGGCAATGAGACATACGTTACTGATATTGTTCATCGTTCTTATCTCAACGTCCCTTTATGCCCAGCAAACCGTTCAGCGCGATAACGGCAACGTCGGCGGCGCGTATCTGAACCTGAACCCTGATGCCGAGGAATCGTGCATCCTCGAGCCCGACGGGCCCTGCGATATTGTTTCGATCCAGGCCTATATCAGCGGCGGACCGGGACAGATGCAGATCGTCATCTGCGGCGATCCTTCCGAGGGACTTCTGCCGCCCACCGGATGGGTGTGGAGCTACAATGCCTACGGCGTCGTGAACTACACGCACTCTGGTACGGCTGGCTGGGTGAACATCGATATCAGCAGCCTTGCGTTGAAGTCCGACGGCTACGACCGGTTTGTCGTCATGCATAGGTCCTACCCCGGCGGACCGCGTTTCACGATCGATAATCAAGGGCAAACCCAACCGCCGAACTCCTTCATCATGGATCCAAATTTCAATAATTCCCTTGGATTCCCGGGCTTGTACAACACGGCCGGCGGGCATTACATGGTCCGGTTGCAGGTCAAGTATTTGTATCCGCTTGGTCCTGGTTCGCAGCCACCGCCGAACCCGACGTTCGATGATTTCACCGTCCTTGCTGGTCTCACGGACGGCGGCGGCAATCCGATTCCATCCGCGCGATGCAGTGTGGCCGACTGGAATAACGACGGCTGGGACGATATCGTCATCGGTTCCAACTGGTTCCAGAACAACGGCAACGGTACGTTCATGAACGTCTCCGGCCAGATCGGCATCACGGCAAACGGCTGTACCTTCGGTGATATCGATAACGACGGCGATCTGGATGTGTACGCTGTGAACGGCGGCACGAACGATAAGATCTGGAGAAACGACGGCAACGGCAGTTTCACCGATATCACCGCGGCCACACAGATTATCAACGATGCGCCAACGGTGACGCCGATATGGTTCGACTACAACAGAGACGGCTACCTCGATCTCTACATCTCCAACGGCAGGCGCACGGTCAACAATCAGGAGGTGTACTTCCAGGATGCTCTCTGGGAAAACAATCATAACGGTACGTTTACCGACGTCACGATTCCTTCGGGCATTGCAGCGATGGAGCCGGCTCCGTTCCAGGATTGCTGGGGCGCAGCGCCTTGCGACTATAACCACGACGGGTGGGTGGATATCTTCGTTGCTACCTACAGGCTGGCGCCGGACCGCCTTTACAAGAACGAAGGCAACGGCACATTCACAGATGTCGGGCCGTTAACCGGAGCGCAGGGCATTCCCACAGCAAGCCCCGATTACTTCGGACATGGAATCGGGTGCGACTTTACAGATATGAATGCCGACGGCCTTATCGATCTTATCGTCGGCAATCTCGGGCATCCCGACTACCGCGGGCAGTTCTCGAACCCGTCTCTGCTGTTCCTGAACGACGGTCCCACCAACTTCCTTATGCGCGATAAGCACATGGATATGGGCTTGAAGTTCAAAGAGTTGAACGCGGGCGTGGTCTCGCTCGATTTCGATCTGGACGGTCACAACGATCTTTTCCACTGCCAGTATTCGTATAACCCGTTCGGCGGTTCAGAACCATACCGGTATTCAAGGCTCTACCGCAACACAGGACCACCGGACTTCAAGTTGAAGGACGAGACCTGGGAGCTCGGAGCGCTGGTGCACGGCGCGTGGACGGCGGTCCGTGGCGACTTCGATCGCGATGGCGATGTGGATCTTGTCGTCGCAAGCCCGAGGGAGTATGTGAAACTCTTCCGGAATCTCGTCTCCCCGCAAGGCGACTACGTAGCCATTCGGCTCAAAGGCTCGCCGGTCAACAACGTAGTGGCTGACGGCTACGGCGCGAAGGTGAATCTGTATTTCACAGGCGGCGGAAAGAGGATCCAGCATTTGATGGGCGGCGGCAGCGGTACGACCGCTTCGCAGAACAGCAACGAGCTCATCTTCGGTCTCGGTCAGAACACCATCGATCGAATCGAGATTCTCTGGCCGAACGGCGGCAGGGTAACCTACACCGGGTTGCAGAACAACATGAACTACACGCTGCACTATAACGGCACCGTTACGCCGATTGAACTCGCCGCATTTACGGCACGCGTGGACGGCAATAACAACGTGATGCTTACATGGAAGACTGTGAGCGAGACCTCGAACGCCGGATTCGAAGTGCAGCGGTCCGCGGACGGCGAGCAATTCGAGAAGATCGGTTTTGTGCAGGGGAACGGCACCACAACGCTGCCGCAGCTCTACACCTTTACCGATAAGATCGACGAGGTGACCTACTACAGGCTGAAGCAGATCGATTACGACGGAACGTACGAGTATTCGAACATCATACAGGCGCAGCCGGCAGTGCCCGTCCGTCTCGATCTTGCGCAGAATTACCCGAACCCCTTCAGCGAATCCACCAGCATTGCATTCACGCTGCCGAGCGCTGGAGACGTGGAACTGGCGATTCACGATCCGCTGGGCAGGCTGGTGAAAACTGTTGTTGCCGGAACGCTCGAGAGCGGCAACCACACATACACCTGGAACGGCACCGACGCCGCAGGCGAACGTGTAGCGGCAGGCGCGTATTTCTACACGCTGAAAGCCAACGGCATAACCTCAAGCAAACGCCTGAACGTGCGGTAGGTGACAATAAATGATGTAGGGGTCGATCCCCGTATGGACCCCAAAACAAGCCCGGTCAATGACCGGGCTTTGTTATTCTAGTCCAAGTCCTCTATATCCCCGAAGGCCTGCTGGATGAGGTACTCCTGCTCGATGGCGTGAACCTCGCCGCTGCCGGTCGCCGGGCTGCCGCTAACGAGCCGTCCGACAAAGTGCAGCGTGTACGGGTGCTCAAGTCTATCGCGGAGCTTGCCGTAGACGAAATTCCATGCGCCCATATTGCGGGGCTCCTCCTGTACCCATCGCACATCGCGAACCTGGTCGTACTTGCGGAAGATCTTCTCGATATCATCGAACGGGAAGGGGTAGAGCTGTTCAATACGGACGATGGCCGTATCGCTGATCTCGTTCTCGTCGCGGTGCTTGAGCAGATCGTATGCAATTTTCCCGGTGCAGAGCAGAAGCCTATCGGGCTTTTTCGGCGGATTGGGATCGTCGAGCGTGAACTGGAACGAGCCTTCTTCCAGCGCTTCGATAGGGGAGCGGACTTCCTTCGCGCGCAGGAGGCTTTTCGGCGTCAGGACGATAAGCGGTTTGCGGTCGTCCAGTGCAGCCTGCCTGCGCAGCAGATGGAAGTACTGCGCGGCGGATGTCGGGTATGTCACCCGCATGTTGTTCTCAGCGCAAAGGATGAGGAAGCGTTCCAGCCGCGCGCTCGAATGCTCCGGCCCCTGTCCTTCGAAGCCGTGAGGGAGGAGCATCGTCAGCCTGCTTTGCTGATTCCATTTGTCCTCGGCCGCCGCGATAAACTGATCGATAATCACCTGCGCGCCGTTGACGAAATCCCCGAACTGCGCCTCCCAAATCACGAGTGCGCTTTCGAACATTACGGAGTAGCCGTACTCAAAACCGAGCGCAGCGAATTCGGAGAGCGTGCTGTCGAAGATCCTGAACTTCCCCTGGTCGGCGCTGAGATTGGCGAGAGGGTAGTAGGCTTCTTCGGTCTTGTAGTCGATCGCGACAGAATGCCGCTGACTGAATGTCCCGCGCTTTGAATCCTGACCTGCGAGACGGACGACCTTGCCATCGAGCAGGATCGATCCGAACGCGAGCAGTTCTGCAACCGGCCAATCCACTTCGCCATTTTCGATGACCTTGCTGCGCTCTTTGAAGAGCTTCTCCAGCTTCGGGTGTACGGTGAAACCGTTCGGAAAGCGGTTGAACGATCCCGCAATGAGTTCGAGGCTTTCGTGAGAGACGCCCGTCTCGACGATCTCGCCGACGTCTTCAGCCGGGACTTCGAAGATGACATTATCCTTGTTCGGCTTTGATTTGCCCTGATCCTTGGTGGCTTCGAACGCTTCTTCGAGCCGCTTGTGGAATTGCTCCATCGACTGCTCCGCCTCGTCGAGCGTGATATCGCCGCGGTTGACGAGCAGCTCGGTATACAGCTTCCGGATGGAGCGCTTTTCCTT
Source organism: Ectothiorhodospiraceae bacterium (assembly GCA_002699105.1). Lineage (GTDB taxonomy): Bacteria > Bacteroidota > Ignavibacteria > SZUA-365. The sequence goes on from PABJ01000151.1 coordinate 16,176, forward strand.
GATGTGGGAATACATCTTCGGCTGCGTGTAGCTGGGGTCGTCGGTTTCGTTGTGCCCGTGCTTCCTGTAGCACATGATATCGACGACGACGTCTTTCTGGAACTCCTGCCTGAACGCAAGCGCAAGCCTGATAACGCGTGCTGCCGCTTCCGGGTCGTCGCCGTTCACGTGGAAGATCGGCGCCTGCACGGCCTTCGCGACATCGGTCGCATACACGGAGGAACGGGCTTCTTCCGGCGATGTGGTGAACCCGATGAGGTTGTTCACAATGATGTGCACGGTGCCGCCGGTCCGGTAGCCGGGCACCTTGCTCAGATTCAGGGTTTCCGACACAACGCCCTGACCGGCAAAAGCCGCGTCGCCGTGGATGAGTACGGGGAGTACCATGCGATGCTGTGCGTCGAGCTTCATATCCTGCAGCGCCCTTGCCATTCCCTCGACGACCGGATCCACCGCTTCGAGGTGGCTGGGATTCGAGGCGAGGAAGATCTTCATTTCCTTGCCGGTCTTCGTTGTGAAGACGCCCCTTGCACCGAGGTGATACTTCACATCGCCGGAGCCCTGCATCGTATCAGGATCGACATCGCCGGAGAACTCCTTGAAGATCTTCTGATAGCTCTTCCCGAGGATATTTGCGAGCATATTCAATCTGCCCCGGTGGGCCATACCCACAACGACATCCGTGGTAGGAGTATTGCCGGCGTCTTGCAGCAGGAGGTCCATCACGGGAATCAATGTCTCCGCGCCCTCAAGGCTGAACCGCTTGTGGCCGAGGTACTTTGTATGCAGGAATTTCTCGAACGCCTCCGCTTCTGTCAGCATTTCGAGGATACGGCGTTTCTCATCCAGCGTGAGCCAGGTGTTACGGGGTTTCCCTTCGGCCTGGGAGCGGAACCAGCGCTTCTGATCTCGGTCCTGGATATGCATGTACTCATAGCCGATCGTCCTGCAATAGGTATCGCGGACGACGTTCATGATCTCGCGCAGCGCGGTGG
>PABJ01000152.1 GCA_002699105.1 Ectothiorhodospiraceae bacterium
ATCTTACCAGCAAACAGAAGGTATCGTGTCGCTGGATCAAGAAAGCGAAGGGCTTATCAACCAGTTAAGCAATTTCGAGGCACAGCGTGAGCAGGCAAAGATCGAACTCCAGGCCGCGCGAAGAGTCATGGAGGAGTATGAGTCGAAAGTCGCCTCTATAGAGCCGACTCTTTCGACGAAGATTACTGAAACAGCCGATCCAATGATCCAGCAGCTTGCGCGCGAAAAGGCGCAGGTAGACCTTGAAATACAAAAGGCTGAATTTGGTAGAGATAATGCCCTTGCAGCACGTCCGGAACTTGAGGAGTATTCGCAAAAAAGCCTCAAGGATCTCAGGGCCCGTAGCAAGGAACTCGAGATGCGGATCAATAAGCTTGCTTCGGACGCGATGGAGTCGGGAGATCTGACGACCTCGCCGTTACAGCTTTCCCGCGACCTTCGCAGAAGTATCGTTACCCAACAGATTGAAATCGAGGCGCTGAAAGCAAAAATCATAAGCCTCGATGAAACGATTCAGGATTTTTCGAAGAAGTTTGAGGATATCCCTGAGCAGTCGATTGAGTTCGCACGCCTCGAAAGAGAACGGCTGAGCAACGAGAAGCTCTTTATGATTCTTGATGAGCGCTATCAGGAGGCCAGGATTAACGAGCAAACGACAATGGGCAACGTCGATGTCGTCGATGACGCTACTCCCCCGGGCCGTCCTATCAGTCCCGATCGCCCGAAGAATATGATCATTGGTGTCTTCTTCGGACTCGGACTCGGCTTCTTGCTGGCATTCGTTGCGCGCTACCTGGATTCAACGATTCGCAATCCGGAGGACGTTGAAAAGCACGGAATTCCGGTGCTGACGTTTGTACCGTCGTTTGGCAATTCGGACTCAATGTCCCGTGAGGATTCGCTCATTGTACAGTCCTCGCCGCAATCTCCGCCGAGCGAGGCGTACAGAACCATGCGTACGGCTATCGAGAATACGCTCGCGATGAACGGCAAATCCATGGTGGTACTGCTCAGCAGTCCCGCACCGAAGGAAGGGAAGTCGACGGCAATCGCGAACCTGGCCGTCTCGGCTGCCAACCTCGGGAAGCGTGTCCTGCTTATTGATGCTGATCTCCGGCGTCCGGTACAGCATAACATTTTCGAACTCGACCGTGAGCCGGGACTTTCCGACTGTCTTACCGGAGGCGTGCCCGTCAATCAGGCAGTAAAGAAGACCAACATCCCGCGGCTGCACGTGGTAACCTCAGGTCATATCCCGAGCCATCCATCGGAGCTTCTTGGTTCCACACAGATGGAGAAATTCCTGAACCTCATCCGGCAGTATTACGACTTCATCTTGCTGGATTCCCCGCCGATTATCGCCATGGCCGATACGCTCGTTATCGCAAAGCATACCGATGGCGTTGTGCTTGTTGTCTCCGCCGATCAGACGAAGACGATGGGCCTCGTAAAGGCGAAGCAGCTTATCGAAGCGAACAACGCGAACTTCATCGGCGCCGTCGTGAACCGGTTCAACGCAAACAAAATCTACTATTCCTACTACCGCTACTACTACCAGAATTACTACTACTACTCCGACGATGGTACGAAGAAGAAAAAGCGGAAAGCGACGGCTGACGAAAAAGAGAAAACCAGCTAGGAATTTCGTACATTTATAGTCTGAACATACCGGGGCAATTTCGATTGCCCCGTTTTTAGTGACGTCAACTAGCGTCATCCGGCTGCTGCCGCAAAGTAACCCTTACTGACACACTGAAATACCTACCCGGTGCATCATGATTAAAGACAGCTATATCAAAACCGTCATTGAACCCCACAAGATCAAGTCCGTTGAGCCCATAAAGTTCACATCGAGCGAGGAGCGAGCGGAGATCCTTGAAAAAGCAGGATTGAATACCTTCTTGATCCCAGCGGACGACGTGCTCATCGACCTTCTTACCGATAGCGGCACCTCCGCCATGAGTTCGCGCCAATGGGCTGGAATTCTTGACGGCGACGAATCCTACGCGGGAAGCAGAAGCTTCTTCCGAATGGAAGCGATGATCAAGAAGATTATGGGGTTTGAATACATCATCCCGACGCACCAGGGGCGTGCGGCAGAGAAGATTCTCTTCAGCATCGTCGGCGGTGAGGGGAAGGTTATCCCGAACAACACGCACTTCGATACAACGCGTGCGAACGTAGAATTCTCCGGTGCGGAAGCGATCGACTGTCTGACAGCGGAAGGGAAGAACCCTGAAATTATTGCGGATTTCAAGGGTAATATGGATGTCGCGCGCCTGGAGCAGGTAATTCAGGAGCATGGCGTGGAGAACATTCCGCTCGTTATGGTGACGGTCACGAACAACTCCGGCGGAGGCCAGCCGGTCTCGATGGCGAACATCAAGCAGGTCCGCGCGATCTGTGATAAGTATAAGCTTCCGTTGTTCCTCGATGCATGCCGTTTCGCGGAGAACGCGTATTTCATCAAGCTCCGGGAAGACGGCTATGCCGACAAGACCCCGATGGAGATTGCACAGGAGATGTTCTCCTACGCCGATGGAGCGACGATGTCCGCGAAGAAGGACGCACTCGTGAATATCGGCGGCTTCCTTGCCATGAACAACGACGAACTCGCAACGGAATGCCGGAATCTCCTCATCATTACAGAAGGCTTCCCGACCTATGGCGGACTTGCAGGCCGCGACCTTGAAGCAATTGCTCAGGGGCTCGAGGAGGTGCTGGATGAAGATTACCTGCACTACCGCATCCGCAGCACGACGTACCTGGGCAACAAGCTCACCGAGCTCGGTATTCCTATTCTCCAGCCGCCCGGCGGTCATGCGATTTATCTGGACGCGAAGAGATTCGCTCCGCATATCGTCCCTGAGAAATATGCCGCACAGTCGATAGTATGTGCCCTGTACCTGGACGGTGGTATCCGCGCCGTGGAGATCGGCAGTGTGATGTTCGGGAAGAAAGGCAAAGACGGCGAGTTCATCGCACCGCCTATGGAGCTTGTCCGGCTTGCAATCCCGCGAAGAGTGTACACGCAGAGCCACATTGATTACGTCATTGAAGTTGTGAATCATGTATTCCAGCGGCGGGATACGCTGAAAGGCTTGAATATCGTGTATGAATCGCCGATGCTCAGGCATTTCACCGCGCGGTTTGAATACGCGGACTGACAGTAGTATCTTTCGTTTGCTCTATCTCGATTGAGATTCGGGGTGCGATACGCGCACCCCGCGAAACCATCATCGTTCATTAAAGCCGGACATTGTGATTCGGATTCTCTACGTCCATCACGGGAAGGGGATCGGCGGAGCCCCGTTAAGCCTGCTGTATCTCATTCGCGGTCTGGACAGGAAGAAGTTCGAACCCACGGTACTCTGCCTTCACGAGAGTGAAGCCGCCGATCTCTACAGGAACGAAGGAATTGAGACCATCGTCCGGGAAGACATGGCGGATTTCAGCCACACAAACGTACTCTGGTACCCGTGGTGGCAGTTTCCGAAGACAGTGCTGCGGTTTATCCAATATCTCAGGACGAAAGAACTTGCCGCAGTATTTTTCCGGCAGCGCCGGTTCGACCTTGTGCACTTAAACACATCGACGCTGATAGCGTTTGGAAAAGCCGCGCACGAGGCAGGTATGAAGGTCGCATGGCACATTCGCGAGCCGGTTGCAAAAGGTTACTTCGGGATTCGCAGGAATTGGATCCGGAAGATGGTCGATCGGTACGCCGACGCGATCTTTCCGATTTGTAAATATGACGCCTCTCAGCTTATTGCATCCGAACGGATCGAGGTCGTGTACAACTTTGTTGACTTCGAGCAATTCGATGCGAGTTTGAGTGCACCGGAGGTACGGAATGAACTCGGGCTCAGCGACGATCAGCCTATCGTGCTGATGCTTGGCGGCAGCAACCCTATCAAGGGCACGCACGAGTACATCGAGGCGGCAGTGAAGGTAGCCGACAAGGTACCGGAAGCGGTGTTTCTTATCGCCGGCTCCGTTCCGGAACGATCGCTCCGTACGGCGGTCTCCGGCAGCTACCGGTACTTCCGGAGGTGCCTTGAGGCAATACCCGAGCGGATGCGTGAGAGAATCCGGTTCATCGGCGTCAGGCAGGATATACCAAAACTGCTCTCCGAGACCGCGATTCTGGTATTTCCTTCGACTGTTGCGCACTTTGCGCGTCCGGTGATTGAAGCCTCCGCGATGGGGGTACCGGCAGTAGCGAGCGACATCGGCGGACCCAAGGAGCTGATACTCCACGGCAAGACGGGGTACCTGGTTCCACCGGCAGATAGCGAAGCACTTGCGGAGAGCATCCGGCGGCTTTTGGAAACACCGGAACTGCGAACGGAGATGGGCAAGAACGGCATCGAATTCGCACGGCAGAACTTTGATAGCGGCAAGAACACCGAGCAGGTAATACAGGCGTATTTCCGGCTTCTGGAGGCAGCCTAGAGGAACAAAACGGGCTCAGGCGCTATTCAATTAATGGTGAGATTATGTATTTTAGTGTTTTACATTCAAACGCTCAGGAGAGAAAATGAGAAGCATAGCGATCCTTTTCATCTTCCTATGTACCACTGGATTTATGCAGGCACAAGACGGCGAGGTCCTCGGTTGGTTCATAGATGATTTTAAGTCCACTACCTTCGATCAACGTTGGCACACCGAGCAAGGTAACTGGGGACTCGATGAGGAATATGCCGTTGTGAAATTCGGCGCAGGCGTGGGATATCTCGCGAATGAGATGTACATCATGCGCACAAAACCATATACAATCGATGCCATGTTTACCGGCTCAGGCGGCGGTATTGCCTTCTGTCTCGAAGACTACGAGAACCTCAGAAACGGGCATCTCGTGTACATGACAGGGAGCCAGCTTTCGATTGGTTACCTCGACTATCACGGAGAATACGTCGAGACCAGGACGCTTACGTACGCGATGACGGCAAAACCGGTGCAGTTACAGATCATTGTCGATCCCGTCGAGCGCCGTTTCAAAGTCAAGATATTCGAGCGCGACGTCGCTCTTGAGGAACTGCGATTCCAGAGCGGACATTTCGGGCTGTACGCCGAGCAGAGCGATGTATCGTTCGACTATGTTCAGGTTCTCGCGACCGAGCGCATCGATGAGCCGCCCCTGTTCGTCAAATCGAACAATGTGCAAATCGATCATGTGCAGTACATCGCGTTGCAGAACGACGCCTTGCTCGTCGCGAATCCGGTTGTCGGTATCGTTCAGCGCGTTACAAGCCGCGGTTCGTTCGTCACCGAATACCAGATCCCGGGCGTGGCAAGCGAACCCCGCGGTATGTTCCTCAACGAAAAAGGATGGCTCTACATTGTGGACGGCGGACAGAATAACGTCCGCGTCTTCAACGAAAACGAACAGCTTGAGCTTATCATCGGCGGCGACCTCAAGAATCCGGTCGGCGTAGTGACCGATCCTACCGGGACGCACGTAAAGGTTCTCGATCAGGAAGGCATCAAGATTTTCGACGAGAAAGGGAACCTCGTGGAAGTGAAAGCGCGCGGGATGTTCAAGAACCCGAAGAACATGTACCGCCACGGCGATATGATTTACGTTGCCGATCATGACAACGGCCGTGTCGTGATGCTGGATAGGAATTCCTACCAGGTCGTCGACGAAATCAAGGAAAACCTTGTCAATCCGTGGGACGTGTTTGTCGAAGACGAGACCGGCGAAATCTTTGTCGCCGATCCGGGCGCGGAAGCTGTATTCCACTACAGCAAGGAGAAAACATTCCTTGAGCGCATCGACCCTGTGACGATTCGCGGATTTATTTCGCCGCGCGGTGTACGCGTCAACAACGACATGATCTACGTCGCCGATTTCGAGCGCATCCTGGGCTTCAAGAAGGGCGTGCTCACAATCAGACCGACATTCAGAATCGAGAACTAATCCGGTATGGGCAAGAGAATCGAGCTACGATACGGTTCCTCTTCCCAAACCGCGGTTCTTCCTGATTCCTGGACTTCTATCCCTCTCGGTGCCGAGGAGTTGCAAAGCTCCCGATCCGAGAGGGATATTGTTTTTGATGCGCTCTCAAATCCGGTTGGCTCACCCGCACTCGAGACGTTCGCAGCAGCAGGAGAAACAGTAGGGATCATCGTTTCCGACAAGACACGGTACTGCAGGACGGAATTTGTTCTGCCCTTACTCTTGGAGCGGCTTCACGATGCGGGAATCCGCGACAGCGATATTGTTATCATCTTCGCGAACGGCACTCACCCGCCACAGACGGAGGCCGAGAAGCGCACCGTACTTGGCGACGAGGTGTATGAGCACTACACAATCCTGGAGAATCACTCGCGCGAAGAAGGGGAATTCGAGCTCGTCGGGACAACGAGGTTCGGAACCGCTGTGGAACTGAACAATGCGCTTCTGCGGGTCGATAAAGTGCTTGCCATCGGAACGATACTGCACCATTATTTCGCGGGTTACGGTGGAGGGGCAAAGCTGCTTTTTCCGGGATGCGCGTCCTATAACACTGCGGTGCAGAATCACCGTAGGACACTTACTGAGGACGGATACTTTCATCCATCGTGCAGAGACGGAGTGTTGGACGGCAACCCCGTCGCCGACGATATCTGGGATGCAGTGCGGTTCTTTCCGCCCTGTTTCTACTTCGCTACAATACTGGACGCAAAGGGCAAGCTCGTGAACGCCGTCTGCGGCGATCTGGAGCAAGCCCACCGAAAAGGAATCCGGATAGTCGACGAACTGTATGCTGTCGAAGTGGAATCTGAGGCAGACGTGGTCGTCGTGTCTGCTGGCGGGTATCCGAAAGACATTAACCTGATTCAGTCGCATAAAACACTGCAGCGGGCGTCCTATGCCCTGAAGAAGGGCGGCACGCTGATATGCCTCGCTGAATGCCGCGACGGAATCGGCAATCCCGCATTCCTTGAATGGTTTGCGCATCCCTCGTTCCCAGAGATGCGGAAGGCGGTGTTAAATAATTATAAAATGAACGCCCACACAGCCGTATCGCTTCGCCAGAAAGCTGAGGATTTCACAATTTTGTTTGTCAGTTCGCTGCCTCGCGAAGATGTCGAGCGTACAGGAATGCAGTTCTGCCAATCCTTGGAAGAAGCACTCTCGCAGGCGGCAATGCGGCATGATACCGCGCGGTGCTACATCATAGAGAGCGGGGCACTGACCGTGCCGCGGCTGGCGAATTCGTAGGTTCATTCATAAATCTGTTCACACTTCGATGCGCAACACAACACTGATTCTGTCGTTCGTCCTATTGGTACTCGCCATTCCTGCCTTCGCCCAGCAGGAAACACGCCGGGATCCGTTTCTGGGGTACTTTGAAGGCGAGCTCGAAGGGCAATACCGGGTTGGGAAAACTACAACCTATGTCTGTGAAGTCGCCGGTGAGTGGATTCTCATGGACGCCTACATGCATCTCGCGTTCAAACTCTACGAACCGGGTGAGCAGAAAATCCTGAAAGAGGCGAAGGCTATCGTCATGCGAAAGCTGAACAACGGGATGTACGCCGTCAACAGCTTCGATTCGCAGGGAATCTCAACCTGGGGCACGCTTGCCGATGAGGGCGGGAAACGAACGATGTCGCTTACCTATTCGAACGGGTATTACGAAGACGGTACCATGGTAATTAACGATCAGGGTCTCGTCGAATATACAGGCATGATCGATATCGGCAACGGGGAGAAGCAAAAGCTGTACTTCTTGCTGCAGAAGAAAAAGTAGTACATGGATGTAAGCGGTCACCTGCTGTTGGGGGCAATGTGGATACTCTGGTGTACGCTGCATAGCGCATTCATTTCCCAAACCTTTACACGCTGGCAGGAGCGCACATTCCCACGGTTCTCACGTTTCAGCCGCATCGCCTACAATCTGTTTAGTCTTATCACCTTTGGGGTAGTGTACTGGTACTACAGAACCCTCCCCAGCCCAACCCTCTGGGCATGGCCCGAAGCGTGGGTGTATCTGCAATACCTGCTCCTCGCTGCTGGAGGGATCATCATCCTTCTAGGTGCGCGGGAGTACAACCAACGGTACTTCCTCGGAATCGAGCAACTGGAAGGCACTTCAACGGCATCCGGCAAGGGATTGAAAGCGTCCGGCATCCTGCGTCATCTTCGTCATCCGTATTACACAGGCGGAATCATTATCCTCGCTGCGTGGGGCGATTTCACGTGGGCATCCATCATCAGCAAAGCGGTGCTCATCGGGTATCTTATCATCGGGACGTTTATCGAAGAGCGGAAGCTCCTCGATGAATTTGGCGATGAGTACAGGGAGTACATGCGGCGCACACCGCGCTTTTTCTTCCGGCTAACAAAAACCCCTGCAGGATGATGAACATCGCTGCAGGGGAGGGCTCTCTTCAGGGAAGAGGAATTACCGGGTGAGAATCAGAATCGGCTTCGTAACGACCTGCGTGCTGCTCTGCATGATCAGGTGATACGTGCCTTTTGCAATGGACGGGATCTCCAGCAGTTCGAGATAGGCGCCAGGCACAAGCTGTCCGAGGTTCTTCGATACAACTTCACGCCCAAGCTGATCCACAAGCCGCATAACCACTTCGCTCCTCGTATCCAGTGCAAACTTCACGTGCAGCTGATCCGTTACTGGATTCGGGTACGTGACGAGTGCTGAGGTCGGAATTGCCTCGGGGATACGGATTGCATTCTGGATATCGAGCTTATCGAATGGAACCACGCTGCCGTTGGGGAATGCAGCGTACAGTTCGAACTCATTACCATTCTTGTTCAGCTCCGGATTCAAGAAGCCGGTGGAGAAGACAAGCGTCGCAAGGCCTTTGAGGTCCGTGATATCGCCATCAAAGGATGCGTAGATCGTCTGCTGATCGGAAGACCTGCGCATATTAAATGTGTATTCGGCAACATCGATCGATTGGTAGTCGCGCATCTGCCCGAACTCGAGGGATGCGAAGATCGCAGTGTTGTCTTCCTTGATGCGGAAATCGAATGGTTCGACATCGGTCACACCCTGGAAGAACGCAAAGTCGGCCTGTGCGGGGTCCAGCGAAACGAGGCGTACATCGGGCTTCGTTGCAATCCGCAGAGTGATATCGAAGTTAAACGGATTCGGCGCAAAGCCGGAAGTGCTCTTCAGACCGCCGATAACGGCGAGGTTCTTTGTCTCTGCATGGAGTGTCTGCGGTACCGTGTAAAATGCATCGACCGCGGAAGAGCTGGTCTCCGGTGCGATTGCCAGCGTGCCTTCCTCTTCGAACGGCACCTGGACGAACTCCGTTGCCGTGAGGTACTCCAGATTATCGGCGATGAGGATGTTGTTATAGTACACATCAACGCGCTCCACTGCAGGATCGGCGGAAGCATGGATAACCTGCACTTCGCTGAAGAGCATGTTCTCTCTCGGGAATTCAATCACGCGTCCGTCGGTCAATGCGAGGAAGAGCCCAACCTCGGCGCCGTCCTGGTTCGCCTCCGGATCGGCAAAACCGGAGAGGAAGAGAATTCCTGCCCTGCCGCTGTACGGCGTCATGTTTGCGACAAAGGTATACAGCACGGAGCTGCCGTCGGCTTCCGTAATATCGACAAGGTATTCCTTAGCAATCACTCCGGAGTATTCCGAGCGGCCCATATAGGGTACATCATCGCCAACAATGCCTGTCTCCTGCAGCACGAAGTCGACGGTACCGAGATCGGTCATACCGTTTGCGCTGAGGAATTCAATTTGGTTGGATACGCCGCTAGAGATGCTTGCACTGTCGATTTTGATGAGTGCAAGGTCGGTCGGCAGGGCGTCGGGGTTATCGGCAAATGATGCCGGATCGCTGATGCCATTGAGGACAACCGTGTACAGGACGTTCTCGTCGAGATCAAGTTCCTGCGTGAACAATGCCTCGGTGGGCGAGGTGCTGCCTTCGGGTGCGAACGCAAGCGTAAACGGCTTTACAGCCGTCACACTGAGGAACTCAGTCGCTTCGCGGAAGGGAAGGTTATCGTGAATGAGCAGATCGTCTGCGTAGACATCTACGCTCTCAAGAGCCGGGTCTGCAGAGTTGTGGATGATCTGAAGCTGTGCCGTCGGTGCGACGTACTTCGCAAACTTGAAGACGCGTCCATCGGGGAAGACGCCGTAGAGACCGAGCTCGGGCCCGTTCTGGTTATCGGCCGGCTCCCGGAAGCCCGAACTGAAAATCGTCATCGCATCGCCGCCCATATTAAGGAAGCCCATGATGAACGATTCGTGTACATCGCTGCTGTTGTTGTAGGTCACGACATCCACGATATAGCGCTCAGGATCGATGGATAGATATCCGCTCGTCTCGTTATAGAGCACGTTCGCGAAGATGGAACTGCCTTCGCGAATAACGACGTCGACGCCGCCTTCGTCCGGGGAACCGTGCAGCAGTGTGACATCCACCTTATTGTCCTCGGTGCCTGTGGTCCGCGCGCCGGCGAACATTTCCAGGCTGAGGAGGATGGACTTCCCATCGGGATCGGGTTTGTACCCGCTATCGTCGAGCACGCCGTTGAGAAGCGCCGTATAGTTCATCTCGTCGATGAGGTTGTAGTCGAAGGTCTGCACTGCATCGGCACTCGATTTGCTATCCGACGGTGCAATGGATATCGTGATGTCTTCTTCAGCCGGGACATCGATGTACTTTGTCGCTTTGCGGAACTGCAGGTCGTCGATGATGAGCTCATCGCCGAGATAGACGTCGACTTTCGCCAATGCGGGATCGGGTGAATTATGCACGAACTGGACGTACGATGTAGGTGGTATAAACCTGGGGAATTCCACGACCTCACCATCGGGGAAGGCCGCCCACATGGACATCGGCAAGCCGCCGTTATCATTCGAAGGCGTGATAAAGCCCGAAGTAAACACGATTCCTGATCTGCCTTTGAGGGGCTCAAGATTGCCCTCGAACATCGCGCGGACATTGCTGTTATCGTTCGGATCGGCGACGTCGATACGGAGCAGCGACTGCCCGAAGGACTGAATTTCAGTCGGGAAACCATAAAAGAGATTGTCTCCGACGACGCCAACATTACGTGCGATGAAATCGGACTCTGCAAGATCGGGTGTGTAGTGTATGAACCGCAGGTCGACTTGATCGAGGTTCTGGCTCGATAGCTGAAGCTGATCAATGAAATGAAGGTCGAGCTCAATACTCCTCCCGTCCGGGTTCTCCTCGAACTTCGATGGGTCTCTTACGCCCGTAAGCATAATGGCAGAGATGCTGCCTGGATGAATCGGAATCTCGCGATTGAAGAATGCCTGCGCAGCAGAAGTACTGCTCTTTTCGGCGACGCTGACCCGGCCGATCTGATCCAGCGGGATGGAAATAAGATCCGTCGCCTCATGCACTTTGATATTGTCTCCGACCAGTACTTCATTGACGTACAAATCGATTTCCGAAAGCGCCGGGTCCTGGGAGTTGTGGATGACCTGAACGAACGCAAACTCCTCGGTGAACTTTGGAAAGGTGCGCATCGTCCCGTCCGGGAGAATTGCATGGAACTGCAGGTGCAGCGGATTGTCTTCATTCACGAGATCCGTAAAACCGGAGATGAAGAAGAACAGTGATTCGCCCGCGAGGGGAGCGAGATCAACGTCGAACGCTGCAAACGTGTTCAGAGGGTCGTCCGACATGGCAATATCGACAACCGTGCGTACAGCCGGGTTTTCGATCGGCCCTTTCGTCTGTTTGAAGATGTGATTCTCGGACAGCGTCTTTATCCCGCGAGATAGCACACTGAAACGCCCACCGTCCGGGGAGCAGTGGTAGATGTTCATCTCCACTGTCTTCTCATTTGGAGAAGGCCCCTGCTCGAACTCTACCATATCAATCTCAAAATCCGTTGAGACGGCCTCTGGATTGGAAGGGAATTTTGCCGGGTCATCGAAGCCGGTTGCAATCGCGAAGTACGATTTGCCGGCCTCCAGCTGGATATTTTGCGTGTACCACGCATTGCTGGCATCATTCGAAGACGAGTCGGCGACCTTCACTTCGACCTGTACGCCTGCCGGTACGTTGAACCGGGACGTCGCCGTCCGGAACGGGATGTTATCGAGGATCCGCACGCCGTTGACGTAGATATCGAGCTTCTGGTGCTCATGATCCGGAGAAAGATTAATGAATTGAACCGATGCGAGCGGCTGTGAGTGGACGGGCGGCGCAGTAAAGGCCAATACCGTCAGGAGTGAGAGAATCGTAAACGTGAATTTCATTGCGAACCCACAACAAAAGTACCTACAATAGTTATTTCCATTCTTAGAGCGATCCCTGTAAGGGATTATACGGTTTTCATGCGAAAGAAGAAATGCACAAGTGTGCCCCTATGTCGCGCAGGCGACATCTCGGAAGCCGGTGCTATTTCGAACGAAGAACCTTGATGATCTCTGCGACCTGTTCATCCGAGACGTCCCATTGGGGCATGGGGAAGTGAAAATGCGATCCATCCGGGGCGACGCCCTGGCGGATTGCAAAGGCGAACAGCTCCTCGGTATACGGCGGTTCTTGTGTCGTCAGGGTGGACCACCTGATATCCGGAGCGAAAAACGGGCCCATGGCCGGGATAGGCTGCTGGAGTCCCCGTGCATCGCTGCCGTGGCACGCCGCACAGCCGAGGTGATCGATCCCGTCGGGGAAGTCGGGCGGCTCAAGGGAGTTTTCAACAACCGCGCCGTCCTGGGTTTCACCGGCGATGAAGATCGCTTCGCCATCGCTGGAGTATTTCCCCTTGCTGCACCCGGCAGCGAGAATAGTGAGCGTTATTGCGCTAAAAATTGTCAAGTATGTGCGGCAAATCATTTCGATATCCTTTTCATGCGTGATAAGAAGAATCCGTCCGAATCGAATACATCCGGAGTTATTGTGTAATGCCACATATCTTCTGTGAGGTCTGGAAGCGACAAGTGCAGATCGGACAGAAACGGCGCCGGAATAAACTCCGGATGACGTTCCAGAAATGCCGATACAACCGCTTCGTTTTCCATTGGTAACAGTGAGCAAGTGGTGTACGAAAGATAGCCATTCTCGGCGACGTATGGTGCATAGGATTCGAGGATCTCGAGCTGCTTTCCGGCAAGCCGGTGCACTGTATCCTCGGTGAGCTTCCATTTCACGGACGGCATTCTTCGCGAAACGCCGCTCGATGAGCATGGGGCATCTACCAGCACTGCGTCGAACGTCCCTTCGAGGTGCGGCGTGCTTTTGAGCTTCTTTTCCGAGATGGTCGCGATCGATTGGAATCCTGCACGTGCAGCGCGCTGTTGCAGCGACCGAAGCCGGGGAGTCGCGCTGTCGCATGCGAGGATCGTGCCGCGGTCCTTTTGCAGCGATGCGAAGTGCATGGACTTTCCGCCGGCACCGGCGCAGGCATCCAGGATTCGCCAACCGGAGTGTGGTGCCATTGCCAGCGCCGCAAATTGCGTACTGATGTCCTGTATCTCAAATGCCCCGTCGCGGTACAACGGCGTATCATCGACCCGTGAACGCTCAACCAACTGCAGCGCAAAGGGCACATTGGGAATAGAGGTAACAGAATGTCCGGCAGCAGTCAGCCCGTTCATGACAGCTTCGACAGTGTGCGTTGCCGCATTCACTCGCAGCCAGACAGGCGGAGGGCGGAGCAATGCCTCTCCGCATTTTGCAGCATCCAAACCGGATGTGCGCCATGCATCCAGCCACCAGGGCTGAAGCGCGTACTGCGCCGCCAGGAAGGAGGAGGACTCATCGCTTGTCCTGACGGTGTCTGCGATAGCATCGAACCACCGCTGCATGTCCGCCATCGCCGTCGCGACTTCATCCGCACTCAAGCCGGTCAGCTTGGCGATAGCATTATGGAGGCAGATAGAACTGCCCTCGAATATCTGTCCTGTGGGGCTATCGAGGCAGGCCGTTCGCGAATGGAGGGCAATCGGTGCCGAAACCGGTACTTCATGGAGCACATGGCGGAACCCGGAGAGACGCGCTGCATGTTTCAGGGATATTGCGGATGCAATTTCTCCGAAAGGCTGGCCATCGCTCAGCATTGCATCGATGAGCAGTTTCATCCGCAGCGCTGAATATGCCAATGAAGAAGCGGCTCGACGTTCCTCGGCCGAAAGCCGTTTCTTCGACCGCAGGAACGCAGTCGTCACACGCTGCTCCGGCTCTCTCGCTCGTACGACGAGTGCGAACAGTTCCGATGCAACACGCAAGATGCGCTCGTACAAAACCGGTTTATCGGCGCTCATTTACTCGGCAATCTTAATACTCGCGTAACACATAGAACTCTAAAATCAGACTATTTTTCAACTGTTGAAAGGATTCACCTTCAAACTCCGGACTGCCCTATGAACACTACCTTCCCCACCCTCGCCCTTTTCCTGGCACTTGCCCTATCCGGCATCGCATCATCTCAATCCGCAGCCGCAAATCCCGACAGCCCTTCGTACGACGCTGCGCTGGAGGAGATCGACCGGCACTTCAAAGCGCTGCGCTATGAAGAAACCGAAGCTGCGCTGAAGAGCGCACTGAAGACATTCCCCAACGATGCCGGTCTGCTTTGGCGATACTGCAGCCTGATGCTGAACTGGGGCGACGGGGTCCGCGATGATAAGAGGGAAGAGGAGATGTACAAGCGATCCGTGGAGTACGGCGAGGCTGCAATCAAGGCCGATCCGAAAGACGCGAACGCGCATTCGCTGCTCGCCGCGGCTTACGGCAGCTATGCCATGTTTGTAGGAGGGAAGGAGAAGGTGAAGCTCGCAAACAAGATTAAGGACCAACTGGATATTTCCCTGAAGCTGGATCCGAAGAACGAGGTTGCCCACACTGTGTATGGTACGTGGCACCGCGAGGTCGCGGACGTGGGCTGGATAGAACGGCAGCTTGCGAATATGTTCCTCGGCGGTCTGCCGGACGGCAGCTTCGAGAAGTCGGTGTACCATTTCAAGGAAGCGATCAAGGTGAATCCGGATTTCCTCCGGCACCATTTCCAGCTCGGACTCACCTACCTGGCAATGGAGAAGGAAGACCTTGCCGTGAAGGCATGGAAGAAAGCGCTCTCTTGCCCGGCATCCCTGAAAGCCGATATCGGCAGGAAGAAACGCATCAAGGAGCTAATTGCGGAGTATTCCGACTAGGGGGGCCGGCATTGCCAACCGTGTAACAGATTAGCGTACCTTCAACAGCTTTCCTGTTGCACTGGTACTGCCATTTTCCAGCACGTAGTAGTACACCCCGCTCCGCAGGGAGCCGGTCTCGATGCGTTCATTGTGCTGCGCGGCTGAGGCTGCATGGAAGCTCTTTGTATATACAACGCGACCGTTTATATCATACAAGCTGATGGAGCATCGCCCG
>PABJ01000153.1 GCA_002699105.1 Ectothiorhodospiraceae bacterium
CACAGGATTACGCACCAACGTAATGTGCCAACCTTTATGACCATTCTCTGGCGATGGCGGTGTACTGCGCGTGATGTATGTAAGGTCATCGGCTTCCACATACCAAACCAGATTCACACTGTCCCACGTTGTAGTCTTTGCGATACTATCTCCGATCGCGTTGAGGAGTTGGTCCGTATACGTCAACCGTGGCAATACCCCATCACCGTCTGATTCATAGCGTAATTCGTGGATAAGTGATACACTATCGAGAAAAACAACGGTGTACTTTATCTTCTCATAGACCCTGCCTCTAAATCGGACACCCCAATATGGATCCGGTGGATCGGGCCGTTCCCAGGTGAGAGAGTCCTCGGTACCAACACCGGAATTTACAGACAAGATGCTGTGATTCGGTGGAGACTCAAGCCTAAAAGGAGTTGGTGGGTGATCGAGAATTTCATAGGGATCGCACGTTCCACTGATCCAGGGTTTTGAGGAGTGGTAGACCTTGATGACTTGCAGACTATCGTCCGGTAGTATTCGGCTGCGCTTGGAAAAAGGAAGTATATAACCAAAGCTAGTCCAAAAGACCTCATCCGAGTTTATATGGAAACCATAACACCATATCTCCTCAGGGTATCTTACTTCAAAACGAATTGCATGTTCTTGCTCATTCAAATTCAAAAATCTATCTCTTGGAATTAGTCGAATTTCATATGTTCGCTCTTTGTACACCGCATTATTTTTGTTGTCATTTGGTGGAATGAGGTCTAAAAGGAAGTTGTCAAGCGTATCCGGAGTAAACTTCAGATTCTCAGGTAACTGCTGACGAAATGGATGGGAAGGTGAGGCTGTTACTCCGACTGGACTGGTGTGATACGAACCATTTGCGAAGGTATGCACCAAGCAAACTTCCGCCATTCCATTGACGAACAAGTGTTTCGGTACGATGAACTCATTCCCCGATATCGTATCCAGTTCTATCCCATTGTGGTACATTCTCGCCCAGCTATATCCATCGGGATCGCCATTCCAGGAACGTTCGCTCGTGTCTGAATTTGCGTACGAATCCTGCAGCGTTATCGTCGCATCCTCACCTGATATGTTCCAGTCATCAATGATCGCTCCCGAGGAATCTCGCGCTGTTAAGGAGTAGCAGACAGTATCCCCAACTGTAAATGTTCTCTGAGCCGTTGTAAAGGGAGGAGTAGCGATGAGTATCACAAAAAAGAGTAAGAGTGGCTTCATGTGCGTATTTCGGACGAGGGAGCATGGTTTACGGTAAGAACCTAAACCAATAATACCACTTTGTCAAGGCAAAACGGCAGTAACTACTCAGTGGACGGGCGGAAGCATCATCTTGGAGCCAGCAGGTCAGAGCTCTACTCGTCTGGGCAGGGGAGGTCGTCTTGTGCCGGAGGAATTTCACCAATTCCCGGATGCATACTGATGCCGGTTTCATATGCCCACCTTCGCCGGTGACTGCACCACCAATTGTGGATGACGAGTCCGAGTTTCACTGCGAGAAGCGCAAACAGCGCCCCTCCCACGAGATCTATCACGTAGTGATACCGCATGTACACTGTGGCTATGATGAGCATTGAGCCCGTAACCCACAGGAACCACCGCGTCCTTGCACGGTACCTGTACGCTAGCCACATGACGAGCAGAGTGACAAGCGTATGTCCGCTGGGGAATACATCGCGCTGGACAACCTGTGCAGGGTTCTCCGTACCGGGTGGGATGGATTCCCCTGAATTCACATAGGCGCGGAGGGCTTCTGTAAAGAATAAGCCGGGGAGCTCTTTCTCTTTCTCGTCGAAATCATGCAGTGTGAAGCGGGGGCCGATCGCCGGAACAGCCACGTACCCGAAATAGCTGAGATAAAACCCGAGCACGATAAGCATGAACGTAAGCTTGAACGCCTGGTACCGCTTTTTCTTGTAGAGATCGATGATGAGGAGGAGCGGGAGCAGGTAGAACAGACCGTAGGCGATCTGCAGCAGTTCTGTGATGACAGGATGCGAGAACTGGTATATCCATCGCGTTGGATGAACCCCGAAAAGCCAGTAGTCGATTGCTATCAGCGAATGATCCAGGTCGTTCGGGTTTATCGCCGGGACGATGTAGTACATCTGTTTGAACGCCAGCCCGACGCATATCATACTGTAAAAGCTGTGTATAAGTTGGAGTCGGGCCTTCTTTTCGAATGAGATCCGAGCAAGAAGTATAATGAGGGCAATCAGACCCAGATCGGCGAGGACGAACATCCACCAGGCTTCTATCTTGGCTTGCAGCACAATATTGGCGATAACCAACATCGCGAAGAAGATGATGTTGATAAAATCCAGGGAGGTGAGTCTTGCGAGAATGCGCTTCATGACGTAGTGTTACCGCTCCCTTAAAGGTAGATCAACGTCAAAAATGCCAGATAGATGAACAGTCCCAGCGCATCGTTCGTCGTGGTGATAAACGGACCCGTCGCAATTGCGGGATCGACGCCGAACTTGTTCAGGATGAGCGGGACCGTGGACCCAACGAGGGTGGCGTTTGTCATTACGACAAGCAGCGCGAGCGACACCACCAGACCGAATTGATAGTCCTGGAACCAGAAAGCGCTGATGCCGAAGAGCAGAAGCGCGAGCGCTGTGCCGCTGATGAGCGCGGAGAGAAATTCTTTCGAGAGACGCACGAAGGTCTTCGTGAAAGCTATCTCGCCGGTTGCAAGACCCCGCACGACGATGGAGGAGGACTGAATACCGCAGTTGCCGCCCATAGCCATGATAATCGGGATGAAGAACGTGCTGATAATCACGCGTTCGATGCTGGCGGAGAACGACCACAACACGATTGCTGCCAGGATCTCCCCCGCAAATCCGACGAGGAGCCAGGGAAAGCGGCTCTTGGCGATACCGAAGACCGTTGATTGCACTTCTTCGTGATCGCTAAGGCCCGACATGCGTTCCATATCTTCGATCGCTTCGTCGTGCAGTACATCGGCGATATCATCGAACGTGATAATTCCAACGGGTCTGTTCAGTCCATCGACGACCGGTACAGTCAGCATGTCGTACTTACGCATGAGGTGCGCCACTTCTTCCTGATCCAGATAGACATCGACGCTCACGGCATCGTCTTCGAGGATATCCTTGATAGGGACGTCTGGTCTGTGCAGCAGCAAGCTCTTGAGGTCGACGATCCCTGATAATGCGCCGTTCTCATCGACGACCAGCACCTCGTAAATATCTTCGGTATCCTCTGCTGTATCGCGAACGCTGCGTATGGCGTCTTCAACGGTCTTATCGATCGAGACGATGGGGAACTCGGTTCCCATCAGACCGCCGGCTGATTCCTCGTCGTAACTCATCAGCTCGATGAGTTCGGCGGAGTCTTCCGGGGATAGCTGCCTTAGAACTTGTTGCGCGACGTCGTCGTCGAGCTCGGATACGATATCTACCGCATCATCGGACTCCAGTTCGTCAACGATATCGGAGATTCGCTGGGAGGACAGCTCATCGACGAGATTCTCCCGCACACCTTCGGAAAGTTCGAGAATGGTCTCGGACGCGACTTCGATCGGAAGCAGCTCGAAGAGGTACTTTCCTCCGCGATGCGGAAGGTTGTTTATGACCTGCGCAATATCCGCCGGGTGAAGATCGGTGAAGATGTTCACCAACGCATGCTGGGACTCCGTGTCAACGAGCTCCATGATGTCGTTGAGGAATTCCTGATCGATGAGCGGCGCGCGGGCGTACTGGCTTTCCTGCGCCTCGTCGATTTCGTATGTCTGCCTGTCTTCAGCCATGCGTTGCGATGGTATTACTTAAGCGAATAAATGACTGTATATCGAGTTGTTCCGGCCGCAGATCGAGGAACTCCCGTGCTGCTTCGGGAACGTGCTCGCCGAACATACCCGCGTTGCGTAGCGAATTCGAGAGTTTCTTCCTTCGCTGCCCAAATGCCGCTTTCACCGTGCGAGTGAAATGCACGTAATCTGATATTGCATCCAGATGCGGACCCGTAAAATCGGCCCGCAGTACCGCGGACCATACCTTGGGCTTCGGCTTGAACACATTTGGCGACACCTTGAACAGCTTCCGGACCGCGGCGTTCACCTGCAAAAGCACCGAGAGAATGCCGTATTCCTTCGTTCCGTGTGCGCTGATGATGCGGTCTGCGACTTCTTTCTGCATCATCATGATCGCGGTGCCGATGTGCGCTCTGTATTCAATAAGCCGGAATAGAATCTGGCTTGTGATATTGTACGGCAAATTGCCGATGATCTTCAACGGAGCATCTGCATCGCCGGCAAGAGCGCTGAAGTCGTACCGGAGGACGTCCTCATGGATTACCTCGATGTTGCTCCAGCCTTCCTTGGCAATCTGCCCGTGCAGCACCTCGGCAGCTCTGCCGTCGATTTCGATGCAGATGATACGCGCACCCGTCTCTGCAAGGAGTCCGGTCAGGGCTCCTTGGCCCGGTCCGATTTCAACGATGATGTCAGATGGATGCGGTTCGCACGCTGCGACAATATTTCGCGCTATATTACGGTCGACGAGAAAATGTTGACCGAGTGATTTTTTTGCAGATATCACAGCTTGCACTTGCCTAAATTCTCATAAGATAGCATACTTCAATTCAATGGAAAAACCCAATCAAAGTGAGTATATGAACGATCCGGACGAATTTCCGGCACACATGGAAGATGACGTCCCGGAGTATCCGGACGATTACCGCAGCGGGTACGTTGCACTTATCGGCGAGCCGAACGTGGGGAAATCGACGCTCATGAACGCAATCATGGGCGCGCAGATTTCGATCGTGACGAGAAAACCGCAGACAACAAGAACCATGGTCCTCGGCATCTTCAACTCGGATGAAGCACAGATTTTGTTTCTCGATACGCCGGGCCTCATATCTCCGAAGTATCTCCTCCAAAAAGCAATGATGCAGGCTGCGGAGCAGGCAATTGCGGATGCAGATATCATCCTGCACATCGCTGACCTGCCGAAGCTGCACAAGTATGAATACAAAGTTGATGAACGGCTCGTTGCTCTGCTGCGCGAGTCTGGCAAGCCATGTCTCGCCGCGCTTAATAAGCAGGATAGGGTAGCGGATGCAGAGAAAAAGGAGGCGAGGAACGCGTTGGAGAGCACAGGCGTGTTCAAGGCGATTCATCCCATCTCGGCATTGCTCAACGAGGGCATCGATCCTTTGCTTGATGAGCTTGTGACATTGCTCCCCGTGCATCCACCGTATTTTCCGCCCGAACACTTGAGCGATCGTCCTGAGCGCTTCTTTGTCAGCGAGATCATCCGCGAGAAGATCTTCGAGAAGTACAAGCAGGAAATACCGTATTCGACCGAGGTCGTCGTCGTGGATTTCAAAGAGAAGAAGGACGTCGATTACATCGCTGCCGATATCATCGTCGAAAAGGAAAGCCAGCGTAAAATCGTCATTGGTGCGAAGGGTGCGGCAATAAAGGATATCGGGACGAAAGCACGCGCCGACATCGAGAAGTTCCTGGGCAGAAAAGTGTATCTTGAGCTGCATGTGAAGTACCGCGAGGGCTGGCGCAACGATAAGAACTGGATCAAACGCTTCGGGTACGGGGAATAATAGGAGATCAGAAAGTTCACGTATATTTTGTTCATTGAAATACGCAAGTATATGCTGAGGATCAACGATGGCTCAAATTGAAGGCATTCGGATCAAGAATTTTAAGGTACTTAAGGACATTACGTTGGGCAAAGTCTACAGTTCGTTGGAGGCCAAGCCTCTTCAACCGTTAACTGTCGTGATCGGAAAAAATGGAGTTGGTAAAAGTACCTTATTTGATGCGTTCGGATTTATTGCAGACTGTTTGAGTTTAGGAGTAGAAGAAGCATGTGATGCACGCGGTAGAGGTGGATTTGATCGGTTACTAACGAAGAGCGGATCGGGTTTTATCGAATTCGAGGTGTATTATCGCGAAGATAAAGACTCTCGACCCATAACTTATGAGCTCACGATTGGAAAGGACAATCATGGAAGACCATACGTGCAGAAGGAAAGGCTGAGACAGAGAAGAAAGCGCCAGAGTACGGGGAGACCTTTTTCGTTTCTTATTTTGGAAGAAGGGCGAGGTGTAGTTTGGAAAGGTGAACAGGAAGGTGTTAAGGAGGATGGTACTGCTGACCTCAGTCGACTTTTGGAACGAATAAAGGATGCTCCCACATCCGAGGAGGGCAAGGAAACGGAGGTGATCGAACTTGAGGATCAACGAAAGCTTGGTATTGCAACTTTAGGGGCACTCAAGCAACACCCACGGATCGCCAAATTCAGGCGTTTTATCGAAGGGTGGTATTTGAGCTATTTCGCCCCGGATGCAGCAAGAAGCCTTCCGCTCGCCGGACCGCAAAGACATTTGAGTATACATGGAGACAATCTCGCCAACGTCGTTCAATACATGGAGCGAGAACACAGTGAAACGTTCAATCGAATTCTTGAACGGATCGCTAGCAAGATACCTGGGGTTCAGAGGATTGACACACAAAGAACCGATGATGGAAGACTGTTACTTAGGTTTAACGATAGAGGCTTCTCCTCACCCTTCTATGCACAGCAAATGTCTGATGGTACCTTAAAGATGTTCTCGTATTTGTTGTTGCTTGAAGATCCATCCCCGCCACCATTCATATGTATTGAAGAACCCGAGAATGGACTCTACCATAAACTTCTCGAAGGTCTAGCCAGAGAAATTAGGGAACACGCGACCGGAAGGAAGGGGACATCGCAGGTATTTGTAACCACGCACCAGCCTTATTTTGTCGATGCTTTAGATCCGAGTGAAGTATGGGTGTTGGAGAAAGGAACAGATGGCTTTGCAAGAATAAAACGCGCAGATGAATTTCCTATCGTTGACAATCTGGTCAAAGAAGAAATCCCGCTTGGCTCACTCTGGTATAGTAACTACTTGGATCCGGTATAAGCTGTGCATTTTGAGTTTTTAGTTGAGGATTTATCTGGCGAAGAGCTTTTAAATGCTCTATTGCCGAAACTAATCCCTGATCCACATACATTCACGGTCAAGCACTACAAAGGCATCGGGAGGCTACCGAAGAATTTGGATAGCAGCCCTGATCCAAAGAGGAAGCAGCTTCTCAATAAATTGCCTTCCTTAGTCAAAGGATATGGGAAGACTTTCGCCGGTTATGGCGCTGACTATAGGGCAGCGCTGTTCATAGTATGCGATCTCGACGATAAATGTTTGAAGGAATTACGGTCTCAGTTGGTAAAAGTGCTCAACGATTGCATTCCCCGTCCATATACGAAATTCTGCATTGCTATTGAAGAAATGGAGGCTTGGCTTTTGGGAGATATTCAGGCAATTAAACGAGCATATCCCAATGCGAAAGATGCTATTCTTGAAAGCTATCGAAATGATGCCATTTGTGACACTTGGGAGTTGTTAGCTAATGCGATATACCCAGGCGGTGTCCAGAAACTGAAAGAACAAGGTTATCCGAGCGTGGGTCTACAAAAAAGAAATTGGGCCCGAGACATAACTCCATTTATTCGTATGGAGAAGAATAGATCCCCTAGCTTTCAGTACTTAGTCAACAAAGTTCGCGAAGCCATAGTCGAATATGGTGAGGCTAGTTAGGTTTGGAAGAACTCAACCGGAATACGAACATCGATGCCGTGCCGCAGGGTACGGAAGATCGTGAATACGATATCACGCTGCGGCCGGCGCGGTTCGAGGACTTCACCGGTCAGCCCAAAATCGTAGACAATCTGCAGGTCTTCATCGCGGCAGCGAAAAAGCGTTCAGAGGCGCTGGATCATGTCCTGCTTACAGGCCCGCCCGGACTCGGCAAAACCACACTCGCACACATCATTTCGAACGAGATGGGCGCCGAGCTGAAGATCACCTCCGGACCTGTTCTTGAAAAACCCGGCGATCTTGCGGGGCTTCTCACAAGCCTGAATCAAGGCGACTGCATATTCATCGATGAGATTCACAGGCTCTCCCCGGTGGTGGAGGAATACCTGTACTCGGCGATGGAGGACTACAGACTCGATATCATGATAGATACGGGCCCGAACGCCCGAAGCGTTCAAATCGGGCTGCACCCCTTTACGCTCATCGGCGCAACAACCCGGGCAGGGCTGCTGACTTCACCACTGCGCGCACGATTCGGCATCACCAACAGGCTCGACTATTACCAGGCGCATGACCTGACGAAGATCATCCTCCGCTCTGCCGATATCCTCGAAATAGGAATCGATCCGGAAGGCGGCGCAACGGAGATTGCGCGGCGAAGCAGAGGAACGCCCCGTATCGCAAACAGGCTCCTGCGCCGTGCTCGGGACTTTGCCCAGGTAAAAGGCGAGGGTGTGATTACAGGCGAGATAGCCCGGTACGCGCTCTCAGCACTTGATGTAGATGAATACGGCCTCGACGAGATGGATAAGCGGATCCTGCTCTGCATTATCGATAAGTACAACGGCGGCCCGGTGGGTGTGAACAATCTTGCTGTTGCCGTCGGGGAGGAGGCCGGAACGATAGAGGAAGTCTACGAGCC
>PABJ01000154.1 GCA_002699105.1 Ectothiorhodospiraceae bacterium
GGGGGGGGGGGGGGATCGTACTGATGCTATCTCGCACGCTAGGGATGTCGTTCGGGGTGCAGTCCGGCCTAAAGCACCCCTCGCTCCTTCAGATCCGTAACCACAACGACTATATACAGTAGCACTGAGAGCCCTATCAGCGCGCCGCCCACAGATACCGATATTATGAGGGTGAGTGGGGTGAATCTGAATATCGAGAGTAGAATGGTGAGGAGCGCGATGATGTTAAATATCCCGGCTATCAGCACCAGTTTTCTTGTCCAGCCTGGATTGCTCATTGTTCTTTCCATGCCTCCACGGGATGCGGCCTTACATGACAGTCGAGCCCAATGCATGACGTCTTGCTCGACAGTATGTCATCTGCGTACTCTATGTGCATGTCCTCTTCCTGAAATGCGAGTGTCGGGGCGTGACACCTGAGACAGATTTTATTGTTGTACGCTTTGTAGAGCTTGATCGGTGTCTCGTACCCTGTGTAATAAGCCCACACGTGACGTATCCCGGTCATCTTCGCCTTCATGTTCCCGAAAAGACCGTAGTCTGAATGACACGTGAAGCACTGGCTGTCGGCGATCCAGCGGGACTGATAATGCGCCGAGGCAAGGTATTCGCTGTCGGGGTTCTTGAGGTCGTTCACGTATCCGTGCATGACGTGACAGGAGTTACAAAAATCGACCTTCTTCGAATCCTCAATAGCCACGCTGAAGTTGAGCAGATACGCGGTCGGTGACATTACAAAGAAGACGATGAGAAGGAGCCACTTCCCGGAGGGTACCGCCATCTTCTTCGGATCCTTTGTAAGGATAATCAGTATGAGCGCTATGCAAACAACGCACAGAACGATCACGATCCAGGCGACGAGGGGGATTCCTCCCGAGTTCGCCGCCAGTACGCTTTCTTCAAAGGGGTTCATATGCTCAGGACCTCGTTTGTTATTCTTCTTTCAGACAGTTCTCGAATCCCGGCTCCTGCATGTCGCCGTATTTGAGTGTAACGAGCCATGCCGTAAGGTCGTTCAGCTCGGCATCTGAGCCTTTAAACTTTTTCCTGTCCTTTTGCTTCGCGAGCTTTTTGCACTCTGGCGTATCGAGGAAATAGTCCTTCGGGTCTTTGAGGAATGTGGTAAGCCACGCGGTATCCTTCTCGGCCCCGATATTTGAAAGGTCCCCGCCCTTGGGCTCCTTGTCGCTGTCGCTTTCCTTAAGCTCCACACCTTTCGACTTGGCGAAAGCGGCTTTGGCTGCCTCTATCTGCGCCGCTTCGGCCTTTACCGTGTGGCATGTATAGCAGCGCTTTTCTACGAAGACGGTTATTCCCTTCTCCTGTACGCTTCCGTCCTGGGCGAAGGCGGCGCCGGGAATAGCCAGCAGTAATGCTAGTATGTAAACATTTCTGAATACCTGTACCATGGTGTGTAGACCTCCTTGAATTGAATGGTTTCGTGACAGGTGCTGCAAATATTATTCATCGGTTTTCTTAGATATACGTTCTCGGCGGAATCCAGCTCGACCTCCCCGCCTATCTCTTTTTTGAGATAGGGCAGCGTGACGAGCCTCAAGAACTCGGCTGTCCTCTCGCCGAGCTCGGCGCCGTAAACCTCCCGGCCCTCGAGTACACCGGCAGGGTGGGGGTCGTGGCACGTAAAGCAGGCGATCTTCCCGTTTTCGTCCAGTGGGAGCCCTGTCTTTATTTCCTTTCCGACGTGTTTTTTCGAGCCCGGGTGCGTAGCGTCGTCGTGACACCCGAGGCAGTTCTCCGACGGGGCGTCGACCAGAAAATAATTTGGGCTCTTTTCGCCCTCCTTGGGAACCTCGGTGTGGCAGTCGAGGCACACGAAATCGTCGTCCACCATGGCCGTATGCGGGTTCTCCTCGTCATCCTCGTTTTCCTCCGACAAGAGGAGGGTAGGAACGAGGACCATTACCAAAATGGCGATTAGTAAATATCTAATAGTCATATCCGCCCTTCGTATGGCAAGTCTCGCAGAAAGTTATTTCGTGACAGCTTCCGCACTTGCGCGGATTAGCCCGCGCCTCTATGCCGTGGACAAACCTGAAATTCCTGTCGTGTACCATGATTGTCGGGAGATCGCGCCTCTTGTGACAGTCCTCGCAGAATCTCGGTGAATGACAGTTCTCGCACGATTCCTGGTCGGCCTTGGCGAATATTGCATGCTTCTCCATCCAGTTGAAGCTGTGGTTCTTCGGCGTTATCGCCGCCATGTCGAAGTGACACAGGCTGCACTCTCCCGGCGCGATGTTCCCGGCCTCCGGGTTGAAATGGCAGAAATGACACGTTTCCTTGCCCGGATAAAAAGCCTTATCCGACGCCTTGATCAGCTCCTCTGCGCTCTTTTCGTCCTTGAACTCGACGTTCATGGGATGACAAAGGTAGCAGTCAAACCCCTCCTTCTTCATCACCTTCTCATGCTTCTCGTGGGAATAGTTCATCCTCACTCCGATCGGCACTTGCGATTTGGAGCCGGAGGAATCATCCTTTTTGTTTTGCGCTCCGCATCCAATGAGCGCGAATATCGCCGCTGTAATAATAAGTATCGTTTTTCTATCCATCACATGCTCGTCGAAAAATAATAGCTGAGTCCAAGATCCACCCTTATGTCCCTGTGAAAGTCGGGGTTGGTATTGAATTCGACCGCCGTTCTGAGGACGAGGTCCTTAAGAATCACGTAGTCGCTTCCGAGTATGTAGCTAAAGGCGTTTCCGCTCTGGTTCGTTATCTTGTCGTAATATGCGTAGGCGAAGGCGAACTGCAGCTCCCATCCCGTCATTACCTCCTGGTAAAGGCTGGTGTTGAGTCCTATGGCGTAGTCCGTATCGCCGCCCGCGTCTATGTAGTAAAAGCCCTGAAATGCCCGGAGCCCTATTTCTTCCCAGAAGTTGAAGGTGAATCCGAGTTTCGCGATGTTGCCGTTCGTGCTTTCGTCCTCTAAGTGGTCATAGTGCGAATAAGAGTAACTTCCCTTGATTTCCAGGTACGAGGCCGGAACGAACGTCAAGCCTACTCTAGCTTGCTGGAGCCTTCCCACGGAGAATATGTCGAATATAGGATCGAGCTTGTACTCGTTCCTGTCCTTGTCCATTTCGTAGTTGTCGTATTCGAGGTTTAGATAAAGGGACCTTAGCACCACGATCCCGACGCCCGTCGTCAGGAGCGCGAGATTCCCTTCGCCGACGTCTATCTCGGCGAGCGCGTAAACGTCCGCAAAGTCGGTAAAGGGGACGGCCCTTTTGAACGAGGCATTTACGAACTGCCTCGCCGAAAAATCATCCGGCGCGTAGAGCTCGTATCCTACTGTTATCACCGATCCCAGTATTGCGTCTGTCCTGAGCTTGACGCCGAAGAGGCCAAAGCTGTCCCCAGGCCTTTCGGGCTCTGGCTGGAGGTCGTTTTCCTGGTATCCGCCGTAGGCCGTTAATTCGAGCCCGTGAATGGGCTTCAGCCTCACGAGGGCGCCGTCCATAAGGACGAAGTTGACCCCCTCCGTCACGGCCTGTCTACCGAGCCTTATTTCATAGGTGCCGGGCGTATTCGAGAACTGGACGAAGGCGTTGTAGACGTCGAGTGATTCCTGGTCGCCGCCGAGCACTTCGCGTCCCCGGAAGAATGTGTTGAAGAAAACGTTGTGCTCCGGGTAGGCTGCGCTGAGGTCTAAATACTGGTAGAAGGGGTAGACATATTTCTTGTCGCCGTCCAGGTTCCGGTACGGGGTCGGGGCCTGGAAGAGTAGCGAGGCGTTTCCGTACATGCCAAGGCTTCGGGGGCGTATGATCTCCGTCTGCGCATAGGATAAAACTCCCCCGCTTGCCGATATGAGTAATATGGCTGCAGCACAGAAGATCTTTTTCGGCATCCGAAAATCTACTCCATTAGTTTTGTTACGCCGTTATCTCCGTGACATACAGGACAGCTCGCAAGCCCTTCTTCCTTCGTGTATTCGCGTATATCCTCCAGAAGCAGCACCCCGAGGCCCGAACGGTCCTCCTGGTGTATTACTTCGAGAGGGTGGCATACGAAGCAGTCCTCCCTTCCCCAGCCGTTGGGGTGGTCTTCCTCCGTCAACTGGAGTCCTTCGACCCCGTCGAATATGTTCCCCCAGTCCTGTCCCCTGTCATCCTCGCTCACGCATGAGGCGAGAAGCAGCAGTAAAAATGGGAGGACTAGCTTTTTCATATAACGTCAATCCTTTCATTTATTCAGGCATAGGCCTGTTTATACGCTCCGCCGGTGGGAGCGGAGGCAGATGCACCTCAGCCGCGCCAAGCGGGTCTCCGGCGGCGTGGCAGTTAACGCATGCCGACTCGGGCTGGGGCCCGGCGAGATGATTCTCGCCCGTAAGCGCAGCGCCGTCGGGCGTTACGCCAACGTTATCGTGACACGATGTGCAGACGGTTATCACCGGCTGCGTCGAGAACGTCTGGAGAACTACGTTCACACCATCGACTTTCGTGAATTCCCTGTTTACCGTGGCCAGTATGTCCGGGCCGAGTATGCCGTTTCCGGGGTCGAGTATGTTGGTGTTAGGCAGGTGACACGCGCTGCAGTCGCTCGTATTGCCCGGGTAGAGGACCTCGCCGAAGTCGTGAACGCTGCCGCCGAAGCCGTAGATTATGTAAGGCTGCACGGTCAGGTTCTCGCCCGTGTGTATCTTGTGAATCATTTCCCTGAAGTCTATCGAGGCGGTGATTGCCGTTTGCCCCGGTTCGACAGGTCTTACGAGTATGTCGTCATTCGACGGATTGTGGCAAAGGACGCAGTATTCGGTGTCGTTACGGAGGTTGCCGTGTATGCTGAAGTCTTTCGAGAATACGCCGTGGCAGGCGTTACAGAACTCATCCTCGGTGCTGTTATCGACGACGATCCTTCTCGGGACTGGTACTGCATCGGTAACGGCGAAGTAGTAGACCTGGTTCCTTCCGGCCTCCTGTACTTCCTCGAACAGTATAAGGTTCTCTCCGCCCACCATGCGTGGTATACGTCCTTCTATGCCGACGGCGTAAGTCCCCGTGGCGTTCGTCGGGATTATCCCATTGAATGTGTAGATATAGTTTCCGTTTTCATCAGGCCCTTCGGCGCTTGACGGGACCTCGCGGAGGACGTTGTTCACCCCCGGGATCTCGACGCCGGTGCCGCTGTAATCCTGTATGTTGTAATCTGTCGTCGGGCCGGCTATGACGAGGGATATGGAGCCCATTTCCGCGATGTCTACAACCGCGCCTGCATTGGTTTTGATGCTGAATGTCACCTCGGCATGCTCCCCGGGGCCGACCCTTGTGTCGCCTGTTTCTGCGCTCCTTACGTCGATGAGGGCAAAATTGAGCCCGGGAAGGCTCGATGCTTTAAGGGGAACGGTGTGGGAGCCTGTGACCGAAATGTCGAATTCTGTTCCCGACTGCGGTATGTGGCACCCGGAACAATTGTTGTCGTTTAGCTGAACGGTCGGGTGGTTGATCGCCGCGGCGAAGTCAACGTCGTCGTGGCAGGATCCGCACGATGCCCTCGTTGGCTTGAGCTTGTAGTCGTTGGCCTGTACTGCGACCGATTCGTTATGGCACTTCGTGCAGTTCCTGTTGTCCTGGGGAAACACCACGGTCGAATAATCATGGATGGAGTCGTTGAAACCGACTATATAATAGGGGTCCCCGGCTTCGACGCTCGGAAGCATTTCACCCATGTGAATCTTGTGGATCATTATATTAAAGCCGATGTTGTTTCCGGATTGAGGGTCTATCTGGTCTACGGTCGCGCCGGTTTCCGGGTCTACTATCTTGCTTGTATGACACGTGATACAGACGCCTACATCCCTTCTCACACCGCCGTGTAGTGCGAGCGGGTCGTGGCAGGAGTTACAGGACTGCGTCGCGACTATGTCTCTTATGGTCCTGACCGTGCCGCCGTCCGGAACAAAGTCGAACGTCGCGTTGGAAACGAAGGCCTGGCTCCCTATCAC
Organism: Ectothiorhodospiraceae bacterium; assembly: GCA_002699105.1. GTDB lineage: Bacteria > Bacteroidota > Ignavibacteria > SZUA-365. The sequence continues at coordinate 5,969 of PABJ01000154.1, forward strand.
CTTTTCGGCATAGAGTGCAACAGTGTGCGTCTGGCTCCTGTCGTAACCTGCGGGCAGCTCGGTGGCGAATGTATAGTTGTAAAGCCCGGGTCCGACTTGCTGGTAATCGCCCCCGTTTTCGGAAGTTGCCTGGACAGCCCCTTCCTGAACGCGGGTTATGTAGTCGATGTATTCACCGCTCTCGACAATCCTCGCTATTATGAAACTGATTGAAATCCCGTCTCTGGTTATGGGGCTACCGTTTTCATCCGTGAGCTTTATGGTAGCGACCGTGCGGTTATCGTCGCCTATAAAGGCGTCGAGTATTTCTATGTTGAGCTTGTTTTCATCTGAAGGAGGTGGAGGTGTCGGCGATACGCTTCCTCCGCCTCCGCTGCTGCAGCCACCGCTTATGGATATTAAAAGGAATGAAAAAACACAAGCACGAAACAAATAAGAGCGGAAAAGACACCTACGTATACAACTCACCCTATAGTCCATACGCACCCTCTCTCTAAGAACGACTTTTTAAACTCTTGCCATTATTATTTTTATCATGGAATAGGGCATGCTTAAAGAGTTAACTTTAGTCATAAGAAATAAACAGGCTTTATTGGTAAATCCGTGCAAAAAGCTGGCGTTTTTTTATGCAGTAATGCTTAATTTCCGGGTTCTCTCGGGACTGGTTTCGAGAGAGCAATGCACGCGTTGGAAAGCAAAAAAATTTGCCTGAAAAGTCCCCTCGGTCCGTGGGTTGTAAGCTGTACGATAATAAGACGCGATTTCGGTTTGTTGTCAGACGATATTTTCTGTAATTACAGCCGGATAGGTTTTGGCATACATATTGTAATAAAGATAAATATCATGACTAGACGAGCCGAAAGGGTCATTACAGAGATTAAAGAGGTATTCAGCCCGGGTGCTGAAAAGCCGTCTAATATTGCGAAAGAGCATTCCGCTCTTTACTTGAGGGCATGCAAGGTCTTCGGGTCATGGAAGAATGCTCTGGAGGCTTCCGGGGTGGATTACGAGAGCTCCAGGAACAACAAGAAGTGGACCAGGCAGAGGATAGTACGGGAAATAAAGCGGCTGAACGCCGAGGGCGGGAGCCTGAGGCCGTCCGTCCTGAGAAAGAACGGTATGACAGCGCTTGTTTCCGCTGCCGACTATCATTTCGGTTCCTGGAGAAGGGCGGTTGAGTCCTGCGGAGTGGAATACGAATTCGCGAGGCACAGAAGAGAAAATTGTGAAGGGAAGTTTCCCGAGCAGCTCAGCCGCTGCGCAGGCAAGGAATAGGAGGGCAGGCCAATGTACTAGAGGACTTGTTTATATCTCTCGAAGATTTTACGCGTAACCTGTTACGGCCTCGAAATCGAAAAGCTGAAATTCATAGTGCTGTTGCCGTCGGCACCATTTATATACGATACACCGTAGTTTAAGCTCGCCTTGTCGAAGAGGTTGAGCGGAATTCCCCCGCTTATTCCCACCCCCATATTCTTGAGTTCCGAAATGAGGTTTTGAGAGGCGAGTGATTCTTCACGCCTCGCGAGGGAATACGCTATAGGATCGTCCCCGAGCCACGAGGGTAGGGCCGAGGGGGAAAAAAGGGCGGCATTCTGAATCTTTCCGCCTCTCAGGGTTATGTAATCGTTCAGGAAAAAATCCAGCTCACCCATTTTTATTCCGAATCCCACCTCTTCGTTCAGTAGCTTCACTTCGGGCTTGAAGATGAAGCGGAGGTTATCGGTGATTCTGTGATTCACCATCGGCGTCAAGACAGCGTTTACCCTGTTGGGATCGTTCTCTCCCATCAGGCTCACGGTACCGTTACCGCTCAGGTTGAGAATGGTTCTGGACGAATCCGGACGGGTCAGCTTCCGCATGTTCCTGTCTATCGCCGTGTTATAAAATGCAACGTTATCCCGCGTTACGGACCCAGTGGATTTTTGCTTTGCCTTTTTTCCTTCGAGCTCTTCGAGCCGTCTGCTTAGGACCTCGATCTGCTGCTTTATGAGCTTTATTTCATCGTCCGTAGTTTGTGCCCATAATACGGCCCCGGGAAGGGAAAGCAAAAGGGAGAAAACAATAAGCGGAATGTAGAAAAATCTTTTCGTCCTCACTTGGAGCATACCCTCTTTTTATTTCACTCCATCCCCTTTAACAATTCTATTCCAATTACCGGGGCAACACAACCGGAATTGCCCCAAGATGACGAGTTTTTTGGCGGTTTATGCTCTTAAAAACTGTCCTTGGCCGGGAATGTTAAAAAGCCACACAATTTATCGGGTTGGTTCGGGCATTTGGTCGGATAAGCTATAAGTTATTTCTCTATAGGAGTTCAATATGAGGCGCCGGACGCCGGGAGCATTCGTTTACGAGAAATATAGATTATCAAAGCCGGCCTGGTACGGCTGCCGGTGGGAGTACTTCATTTGAGAACGGGTGTAAAGTCGTTTCTACTTTTCGAGTTCTTACTGCTATTCGCCGGCGTGCCGGCGCTTATTCTCCTGGTGAGGGACCGCTGGCTGATGATCGCCATACTGTGGGGCGGGAGCATGCTTGCTTACGTCTATCTGAGGAGGGCTTCGCTCCGGGACGACGGCCCGCGGGCTCCTTTCGGCGGAATGATAAAGCGGGTTCTCGTGAGGTTCGCCTTCATCGCCCCACTGGTGGCGATTCTCGTATGGGCCGCCTCGCCCGAGGATTTCCTCTCCTTCCCGCGCGAGAATCCGCGCACGTGGCTTTTGGTGATGGCGCTCTACCCCCTTCTTTCCGTCTGGCCGCAGGAGGTCCTATACAGAGCCCTCATATATAAGAGGTACTCCCCGGTCTTTGGTGAAGGCAGGGGGTATATCATCGCCTCGGCACTCGCATTCGGATACATGCATATTATCTTCCTTAACTGGATTGCGGTGGCGATGACGCTTGTCGGCGGATATCTATTCGCCGAGGATTACCGGAAGGGGCGTTCTCTCGCGCTGGTTTCGATAGAACACGCCCTTTACGGGTGCCTCATTTTCACCGTCGGGCTCGGGAGATTCTTTTACGTCGGAGCGGCTTGGGGGTAGTATTGTCTCCTTTTATATATGTGGTAATATTTCTGTTCTCTTAAATCTGTGGTGGGTGTAGCTCAGACCGGTTAGAGCACTGGGTTGTGGCCCCAGAGGTCGCGGGTTCAAATCCCGTCACTCACCCCACCTTACCGCCA
>PABJ01000155.1 GCA_002699105.1 Ectothiorhodospiraceae bacterium
CAAGAAATCCGCCAAGAAGCCGGGACCGAAACCGCAGAAGGCGAAAAGCACAGCTGCGAAGAAAAGCACCCCGAAGAAAACCACCGGCAAGAAGCGCGGCCCGGGACGTCCGAAGAAGGCAGCACCTGCACCTGCAGCACCGGCTGTAAAAGCCGCAGCAGCGAGCGACGACTTCCTTTTCGGCAACGATCTGAAAAAAGAGATCGCACGGACAGAAGCACGCCTCGATTATTTGAAGAGCCTCGAAAAGGCGCAAAACGAATACGTCAAGGCAATGCAATAACTTCCGAAGCAATCCGCCGGGATAATTTGGATTCCCGGCGGATTGCCAGCTATCTTAGTACCAGATAGGTGCTTTATCACACTCTGGATGCTTTTGCATGAGTTACGAGAAGAACGACAATATCCGCTGCTCTTTCTGCGGACGATCCTCGAAAGAGGTCGATAGCATTATCGCGGGACCGAACGTGTACATCTGCAATTACTGCGTGATGAACTCGGTCGATATTCTCAAGAGCAACGCCGCCGCGTTCACAAAAAAGAAAGAAGAGAACCGCAAGAACCTCACCCCTGTGGATATCAAGCGGCTTCTCGATGAACACGTCGTCGGGCAGGAGTCTGCCAAGAAGACGCTCTCGGTCGGCGTGTATAACCATTACAAACGCATCGACTCCAAGCAGTTCTTCACCGAGGAGGACGTCGAGGTCGAGAAGAGCAACATCCTCCTTATCGGTCCTACCGGTACGGGGAAGACGCTCTTCGCCCAGACGCTTGCGAGAATCCTCGATGTTCCGTTTGCCATCGCAGATGCAACCACGCTTACCGAAGCCGGCTACGTCGGCGACGACGTGGAGACCATCCTCGTCCATCTCCTCCAAAACGCAGAGTATAACGTCCAGCGCGCCGAGCGCGGAATTATCTATATCGATGAAATCGATAAGATTTCGCGGAAGAGCGAGAATGTTTCCATCACGCGAGACGTATCGGGCGAGGGCGTTCAGCAGGCACTGCTGAAGATACTCGAAGGCGCGACCGTCGGCGTGCCGCCAAAAGGCGGGCGCAAGCACCCGGAACAGCCGCTCATCAATATTAACACGAAGGATATTCTCTTCATCTGCGGCGGCGCGTTTGCCGGACTTGAGGATGTTATTGGACGCAGAGTCGGGAAGCATTCCATCGGGTTCCGCGATGACGTACCGGCAACAATGGATGAACGTCACGATGTGATGTTCCATGCCGAGCCTGAAGACTTGCTGCAGTACGGACTTATCCCCGAGCTTATCGGCAGGCTGCCGATCATTTCTGTACTCCATCCCCTCTCCAAGGACGCAATGATCAACGTGCTCACGCAGCCGAAGAATGCCCTCCTCAAGCAGTACAAGAAGCTGTTCGAAATGGAAGGCGTCTCGCTGGAGTTCGAGCACGAGGCAATCGAATACGTGGTGGAGAAGGCGTTGGAGAGAAAAACAGGTGCGCGTGCGTTGCGCTCGGTCGTGGAGAAAGTCATGCTGGATATCATGTACAATCTCCCATCCTATGAGGACGTGGTCCGCTGCTTCGTGAGCAGGGACGTTATAGAAAGCGGCGCGGAACCGACGTACACGTATTCCAAGCAGCAGAAGAAATCTGCATAGCGTACAGCGATTATTTGATATTGAAAAGTCCGGCTTCGAGCCGGACTTTTTTCGTTAATCCTGTTTTTTCTGACGCGGCTTGCGTCTGCCTCTGCGCGGTTTTTTCTGCTGCTCCTTCTTCGGGGCTGCTTCTTTCTCGGGGCGCACTTCCATTTGCACCGGCGCGGTGTGGAGATCCTGCAGGTAGGCGCGGTCGAGAAGCCGTGCAAGCAGCAGTCGGGAGTCTTCATCCTTGGCGAGCTGATCGACAAGCGGAAGGAATGTCTTCACACGATCCCTTTCCATGATCGACAGCTCGTTCATATCGTCCTCGAGTGTGACGATGAGGCGTTCCGCTATCCTGCTGGAGACCTCTTCTTCTGTCGGGAGTTCGCGCTTCTCGATTGGGAAGTTATACTGTTTGGCGATCGCCAGCAGTTTTTTCTCTTCGATTGTTTCGCAGAGAGTGATAGCAATTCCTGTGTTTCCCGCACGGGCCGTGCGGCCGGACCGGTGAACATACACTTCTGTGTGCTCGGGGATATCATAGAGAATCACGTGGCTGAGATCGGAAATATCTATTCCGCGTGCCGCGACATCCGTCGCGACAAGGATACGGAGTTCGCCGCTGCGAAGTTTATCCATGGCGCGTTCGCGTTTCTTTTGCGGCAGATCGCCGGTAATGTGCTGCGCGGGGATGCTGTGGTTGTTCAGCACTTCCACCAGGTATTCTACATTGCGCTTTGTATTGCAGAATATGATGGACGAAGTGGGGTTCTCCATTTCGATAAGACGGAGAAGCATCTTGTCCTTCTGTAGAGGCGGTACCATATAATAGCGATGCTCGAGCGTGGTAACCGATTGATTCCCCTTGCTCAGGCTAAGCACATCGTGGCTATTGAGGAATTCGTGTGCTACCTGGTCGACATGGTAGGGGATGGTAGCGGAAAAAAGGAATGTACTGCGCTTTTCCGGAAGCTGGCGCCGGAGCTTGCGCATCGACGGGTAAAAGCCCATCGAGAGCATTTCGTCTGCCTCATCAAGGACGAGGAATTCCACCTTCTGCACTGCGAACGTGCCCTTAAAAATGTGATCGATCACGCGGCCAGGGGTTCCTACCACGACATGCGCGCCTGCTTTGAGATCCTTGATTTGCTGTCCATACCCGACTCCGCCGTACACGGTGGCGTAACGGATATCGGTCCCCTTGGTTAGCTGGTTCAGCACTTCGCTCACCTGCCGTGCAAGCTCACGCGTCGGCACAAGGATGAGCGCCTGGCACCACGCATTCTTGGGCTTCACGTGTTCAAGGATCGGGAGGAGATAGGCTCCCGTCTTGCCGCTGCCGGTGCGTGCCTGCACCGTAAGATCCCGCCGTTCTCGCAGATAGGGGATGCCCTTCCGCTGCACGGGCATGGGATCTTTCCATCCGAGTTCTTCCACGCGTTTCCGCAGATGCTCGGGGAGTTGATCGAATGTAAAATCCGGAAGCGGATTATCCGGTTGGACAAATACTTCTTGGTCTAAGGTCGTCTCTTCAGTCATGTTCGTATCGATACCTGTATCTATTTACCGCAATTAAACATAATGGCGAATTATTGGGATACTATACAAGGGTCAACAAGATTAATCTGATTCGGACAGCTCGCCCTCGAGCGATTCGAAACCGGATATAACTTCCTTGAAGTTCATTCCCGTTTCATCCCGGAAGGTATCAGCATTCAGAGGAATATCGTCTGCCGCCGGCTCTCCGGATGGACCGCGCACAAGGCTTTCGCGGATTCCAGTTTGCGGGTGCCCGAATATACGGGCAAAGAGACGACCGATCTCGTATCTGTTTAGCCGCTCCGGTCCTGCAATATGGTATGTACCGAAGGGAGGGCGCTGTTCGAGCGTTCGTGCAACTGCTTCGGCGATATCTGAGGCTGCAACGGGCGAGCGGTATTGGTTGGTGAACAGACTCAGTGGCTGGTGTGCTTTCAGCGCCTCGTGCGTCCATTTGAGGAAGCCGGCGAACGCGCCTTCCTTCGTCCCGTATACCAGCGCCAGCCTGAAGATATAATGTTCATCGAGCGTTGCACGGACAACCTCTTCACCTTGGAGCTTTGTGCTACCATAGAATGTTGGCGGATGAGGAGTGTCGCTCTCCGCATACGAACCGCCTTTTCTGCCGTCAAAAACGAGGTCGGTGGAAGTATAGATGCAGCGCGCTTTGCGGTGTGCGGCGATTTCCGCGATCTCACGGGTCGCCTGAATATTGATTCGCTCGGCAAGTTTCGGGTGCTCTGCGCACTGTTTCACACCTGGCATAGCTGCGCAATGCACGACGGCATCGAATGGCACCTCCCGCAAGGCTGCCACGGAAGCCGGATCGGCCAAGTCGATGTGGAGCCAGTCAATGCTCAAGAAGCGGTCCGGTGCGCTGCTATTGTATGTGCCGGTGACAGGATACCCAAGCTGCGCTAGATGCCTCGCAATGTTCCAGCCGACGAAGCCCGAGGCGCCGGTAATGAGGACGTGTTTTGGTTTGTCCATGTTATACAAATGGCTATCTTAATCGATGCTGGGATTTATTGATACGCATGGAGCGTGCAGGAGCAAACAATGTCTGTTTTTCAACTCTCATCCGAATACAAACCGACCGGCGATCAGCCGAATGCCATTCGCGAACTCTGCGAAGGGCTCGACCGCGGAGACCAGTTTCAAACGCTTCTCGGCGTTACCGGGAGCGGAAAGACGTTCTCTGTTTCCAACGTCATTCAGCACTACAGTAAACCTACTCTTGTAATATCGCACAACAAAACGCTCGCTGCACAGCTGTACGGCGAGATACGTTCGTTCTTTCCGAACAACGCCGTTGAATTCTTCATCAGCTATTACGACTACTACCAGCCGGAGGCATACATCCCCTCGACCGATACGTTCATCGAGAAGGACCTGTCGATAAACGACGAGATCGACAGACTGCGGCTCCGGGCAACGAGCGCCCTTGTGAGCGGCAGGGAGGACGTTATCATCGTGGCGTCCGTATCGTGTATTTACGGCATCGGATCGAGGGATCAGTATGCCGACCAGGTCGTGGATATCGAACGCGGGCAGCGCATCGAGCGGAACAAGTTTCTGCGCGAACTGACCAATATCCATTACGTCCGGAACGATATGGATTTCAGCCGTGGGACCTTCCGCGTCCGCGGGGATGTCGTCGAGATCATGCAGGCGTACGAAGATGAGGAAAGCATCAGGGTGGAGTTCTTCGGAGACGAGATAGATTCGATCACCCTGCGCGACAGGATGACGGGCGAACTCCGCGCGCGGGTCAACAACGCCACGGTGTTTCCGGCGAAACACTTCCTTACCTCGGAGGCCGAGCTGGAACGCGCAATCGGTGCGATAGAGGAAGAGATGGATGAACGCTTGGAATACTTCCGCTCCATCGGAAAGCTGCTCGAAGCACAACGGCTGGAGCAGCGCACCCGGTATGATATCGAAATGATGAAGGAGATCGGGTACTGCGCAGGGATCGAGAATTACTCCCGACATCTTGCGGACCGGAAGCCGGGCGAACGTCCCGAGGTCCTGATGAATTACTTCCCGGAGGACTTCCTGCTGATCATCGATGAATCGCACCAGACGATCCCCCAGGTGCGCGCGATGTACAACGGCGACAGGGCGCGAAAGGAAACGCTCGTCGAGCATGGATTCAGACTTCCTTCCGCGCTCGATAACAGGCCGCTGAAATTCGATGAGTTCGAAGGCCTCATCAACAAATGCATCTTCGTAAGCGCGACGCCCTCCGACTATGAGCTGGAGCAGTGCGGAGGCGTCGTTGTGGAGCAGATTATCCGCCCGACCGGACTCCTCGATCCGCCTATCGAGGTGCGCCCGCAGCGCAATCAGATCGATGATCTCATCGCGGAAATCCGTGAGCGGACGGCGCGCCAGGAACGCGTGCTGGTCACGACTCTCACGAAGCGCATGGCGGAGGACTTAACCGACTACCTGGAGAATATCAACATCCGCGTGCGGTACATCCACTCTGATATCGACTCGCTTGAACGCGTTGAGATCCTGCGCGAACTACGGCTGGGAAATTTCGATGTGCTCGTCGGTGTGAATCTCCTCCGCGAGGGGTTGGATCTCCCCGAAGTAACACTCGTCGCGATACTGGACGCCGATAAGGAAGGTTTCCTCCGCAGCGAGAAATCGCTGATGCAGATTGCCGGACGCACGGCGCGAAATGTCGGCGGGCTAGTGGTGCTCTACGCCGACCGCATGACGGATTCCATGCAGAAGGTAATCGACGAAACGCAGCGCCGGCGGGAGTTGCAGAAGGAGTACAACGAGGAGCACAACATTCAGCCGATGACGATCCGCAAGTCGATGGAAGAGATCATGAACTCCACCACCATCGCAGACGTCAAGGTCAAGTACGATCAGAAGGTGGCAGAGAAGCAGGCGATGAAGCTTGTCGCCGAGCCGGTGTTGAAGTACATGACCAACGAGCAGAAATCGGAACTGCTCGAGCAGCTCGAAACCGAGATGCGCACCGCCGCGAAGGATTTGGAATTTGAACGCGCCGCCCAGCTCAGGGATGAGATTGAGCGCATCAAAGGGACGGTGAAAGAAGGGAAGAGCTAGACCGCGCTCCGGATCAGGAACACGCCCCAGTCGAGGTAGTGTATGCCGAAGCGCAAATGCTGTTCCTGCTCGTCCTTCAGCCAATCCAGTATCTCTTCGTAGTGCGGATGGTCGGGGTTATCGCGCAGGAAATTCAGGAGCGAATGCCACTGCAGAGAAAGGTAGTCGTCCCATTCCTGATCGGTGCTGCGGCGGAAGTACACAATCTCGGCTTCATTCTCTTCCACAATGGTGAAGAGCTCCCTCCCCGTGTGAATGCGCCACTCAAGCTCATCGAGGTATTCGTTGTACGCAGCCGGTACCTCCTCCGGCACGATTGCTTCCCCTATCAGCAGATGCCCTCCCGGCCGTAAGGTGTTCAGCAAACGGGTAACGGTGCGCTCGAATCCCCCGAAGATCGGCGTGTTGCCGAGACAAATCGCGAGATCGAATTCCGCTGGTTTCAAATCGATGTTCTTCACATCGTCCTCGATAAGCTCCGTGTAGTCCAGCAGACCCGCATCTGCGAACAGCCTGGTGGCTTCGGCTATCCATTGGGGCGATTTATCGATTTGCACGCTGTGCGCTTCAAACTCCTTCGCGTATTCATGACAGACGTACCCCTTCCCCGAGCCTATATCCACAATGCGCGATCCAGCCTTCAACCCGCACCGCCTGCCGATTTCACGGACCGTCGGCAAGGTGAGCGGATTCATGATTGTGTGTTCAGCATACGCGATGCTGTAGTATTCGTCATAAGAAAGAGTGCTGTCGAGCATGGCGTTTAGGTTTTGTCTCAGGTTGACCTCAAATTACACGTTTTCGTGTTTCCATCGTATCCCCGGGGCATGTTCCAGCTTTCATGAAAGATTCTTCACAAGACGCCGGACGACGTTTCCAGCCCACCGGGCTGATGTACATGGCAGCCGCTGCCTTCTTCTTCAGTCTGATGGGACTGCTGGTACGGATCGTAAAAGGGATACCGTTCATGGAGGTCGTCTTTTTCCGTTCGGCGGTGATGTTCGTCATCCCGCTCATCGGTCTTATTCGCGAGTACCGTCCGCTGTTCGGCAAGCACAAGGTGCTGCTGCTGGCGCGCGGGTTGTTCGGTTTTGTCGGGCTGTCGGCATACTTCTATACCATCCATGCAATGCCGTTGGCAGAGGCGGTGACGATACAATACACGAATCCAATCTTCACAGCGCTCTGGTCGCCGTTGATTCTGAAGGAGCGCGCCACGCGTTTCGATTGGCTGGCAACGGTCGTGTCGTTTCTCGGCGTGTTTTTCATTGCCCGGCCCGATTCGTTGAGCCATGCGCTTCCTGCTGCAATTGGTTTGGGTGGGGCAGCGTGTTCGGGTCTTGCCTACAACCTTGTGCGGAAACTCGGCGGGAAGGGCGAGGACCACCGGAATATCGTCTTTGCGTTTACCGTGGTATCGCTCGGCTTCAGCACGCCCGCAGCGCTGGCGCAATGGGTGATGCCGGATACGGTGCAGTTCGCACTTCTCATCGGCATCGGTGTGACGACCTACATTGCGCAGATCGCGTTGACGAAAGGACTGCGCGCAGAGCGTGCGTCACGAGCGACCGTCATGAATTATCTCGTGATCTTGCTCTCGACGGTGTATTCGATCCTGCTCGGCGAGGCGCTGCATCCGTACACGCTTGGCGGAATCGCACTGATTGCTGCGGGGATCGCCGTGCTGCAGTTTGGCAAGCGGCATGAGAAAGCCCGGGCAGCCGGTTGAATTTCACCATCGATTTCCGGATGTTCAATGTGGTGCTGCGTCCGGTGCTATTCGAAGTCAAGGAATGGAAGTGATACGTCAACTCAAGAAACTCTCCGGGAAAATCCTCTTCACAAATCCGTGGTGGAAGTACAAGCTCGATGCTTATGAGCTTCCGAACGGCGAGCCCGGCGAATACCACTATGTGGAAACGCCCGGCTCCGTAATGGTGATTCCGCTGCATGAAGACGGGAGCGTGACGTTCGTCCGGCAGTACCGGTACCTGAACCAACGCGTGAGTTTGGAACTGCCGGGCGGCGGCCTTATTGCCGGAACAGACCCTGCGGATATGGCACGCGACGAACTTCGCGAAGAAGCCGGCCTCGTTGCCGGCGAACTCCTCCGGCTTGGCGAACACAATCCTTGGAACGGCGTGACGAGCGAGCTTTGCCAGGTCTTCCTGGCGACAGGGCTTTCCGCTGTGGAGAACGCTCCCGACGAAACCGAAGAGTTCGAGATCGTGCGTCTCACGCCTTCGCAGTACCAACGTGCGATAGCGGACGGCGGCCTCTGGGATGGGATGACGCTGGCTGCACTCCAGCTTTTCAGCATTCATGAGGGCAGCCGTGGGTAGGATTAGCCTTCAGACGATAGCATTGGCTGTGCTACTCGCATTCGGGCCGCAGGCCCTTGCTGATACGGTCTATCCCGGTGCGAACGTTCTCCTGCGGGACTCGCTCCATCTCGTCAAAGGCAAGCGCATCGGGCTGGTGTGCAATCATTCCTCGCTATTGAAAGACGGGACCCATCTTCTTAATGCTTTGCAGGAACACCCCGATGTTACGGTGACTGCCGTACTGAGTCCGGAGCACGGTTTCTCTGGAACGGCCTCAGCAGGCGAACATATCGGCGACACGACCGCGAAGAGTCTGCCGGTGTACTCGCTCTACGGGAACACCCGAAAGCCGACACCGGAGATGCTCGCAAACATCGACGTGCTGGTGTTCGATATCCAGGATTTGGGGCTGCGCTTCTACACGTATATCTCGACGCTCGGACTTTGCATGGAAGCCGCTGCCGCACATAGCATCCCCATCGTCGTGCTCGATCGACCCAATCCATTGCGCGGAGATATTCTGCAAGGCCCCGTCCTCGATCTATCGACAAAGAGTTTTGTCGGGATGTACCCGATACCGATCCGGTACGGACTGACGATAGGGGAACTCGCCTCCATGATTGCCGGCGAAGGATGGGTGGCCGGCACGGACTCCCTCGCGCTGCATGTCGTGCCGATGGACGGCTGGGTGCGCGCGATGTGGTACGAACAGACGAACCTGAAGTGGGTGCCGCCCTCACCGAACATCCCCGATCTCGAAACCGCACTGGTCTATGCCGGGACCTGTCTTATCGAAGGGACGAACATCTCCGAAGGGCGCGGTACGGCAATGCCGTTCAGGCTCATCGGAGCGCCGTTCTTCGATATGGACGATATTATCCAGCGCTTCAAGAAGCCGAAGCTGGAAGGCGTGCTGGTCTCGCTGGACCGGTTCACGCCGATCGCAAATCCCGGTGCCGCCTCCCCGAAGCATGAAAACCAGGAGTGCATCGGCGTGAAGATTGCCGTCACAAACCGCGACGAGTTTAACCCGGTCGTCCTCGGCCTGCTGTTGACGAGCGCGTTTCATGAATTCGATGCTGCGAGTGTTCGGTTTACATCCCATTTTGATTATCTTCTAGGATTGCCGGACGGTAAACGCTATGTGGCTGCCGATCACCGTGTGTACTATTGGCTGCGGGTCTGGGCTCAGGACCTCGCAGAATTCAGCCGCAAACGCCAGGCATATATACTCTACATGTGATGAAGACGATCCAACTCAGTACAATGAAATTTGCACATGCGCTGCTGACCGCGGCATTGTTCGCCGTACTTGTTGCCGGTTGCGGTAACAGCGGAGACCCGGAGACCGCAGGCGGTTCCGGCGATGCCGCAGAGGGCGGCAACGACAACGTCATGATCGAGGGCATGGATGCTTCCGGTCTCAGCGGGAAGGGCGAATCGATTCGCCTGGAATTCCGATTGAAGAAGGGCGATGTCTTCGGGTACAAAATTCGCACCGTGGAGGATGTGAATCTCGTGCAGGACAGCACCGCGTCGCATAACCGCAACGAGCTCGAATACGGCTACAAGTTCGAAGTGCTCGAAACCGATCAGGCCGGCGGCGGGACGCTCCGCGCGACATGCACCTACGTGAAGTTTAACGGCGAGTACGAATCCGCGGGGCAGCAGCAGAAGATGGAATACGATTCGCGGAAGCAGAATCCGCGTGAGACACAAAAGCTCTATGCGCAATACAACGCGCCTGTCAACACGCCGTATGAATTTGTGATAAACGGCCAGGGAATGATCACCGCCGTGAACAGCAGCGACGACATTCTGAAGCGGCTCCTCTTCGACGACTTTAACACGACGAGCTTCGAGACGAAGCAGATGCTCAAGCAGGAGTACAACTCCAATGGGCTGAAGTCTGTCATCCAGCTTGCATTCCAGCGCGTGCCGAACGGCATGGTCGAGAGCGACAGCACGTGGGATTATAACTGGGAGGGGAGTATTGGTTTCCTGAAGATTTCGAACCAGGCTGTGTACACTCTCAAGGGCTACGAGGAATCAGGCGGAGACCGTATCGCGCACATTCATGCGCTCCTGAAGACGACGTATACGGGTCCGCGCAAGATTGATACGGGCGAAGGCATGGCCAACATCGAGACGTTTAACGTCGGAGGCAAGGGGCTCGCAAAGTTCAATGCATCCACCGGGAAGCCTGTTTCGCGGCGCACCAAGCAAACCGTAGAAGCGAAGTTTTTCGTGGAGGTGCCGGAAGACCTGAAGGCGGCCGACCCGAACGCGCACGACTTCTGGCTCAGCCAGAGCGCCGTTGTAGAAAACGATATTTCACCCCTGGAGTTCTAATCCCCGCCGATGCTGATTATTCCCGCAATAGCGATTGAGAACAACAAATGCTGCGAAGTCCCGAAGGGACTCGAAGGTACGGAAGGGAAGTATCCTTCCAAGCCGGTTGAGGTCGCGAGGATGTGGCGAGGCGAGAATGCCAAGGCGCTGCACGTTGTAGATATTGACAGCGCGCGGGAAGGAAAGATCGTCAACGAGACCCTGTTGCGAGAACTCACATATTCGGTCGACGTGCCGATTCAATACAGCGGGGGGCTGCGCACGTACGAAGATGTCCGGAAGGCATTCGACGAACTCGGCGTGTATCGCGTCGTACTCAGTACATCCGCGCAGCAGGATCCGGAACTCCTCCGGAAGCTGGTGATGGAATTTAGTCCGCGGAAAATCATCGTGGCGCTGGACGTGAAGGACGGCAAGCTTCTAACGCACGGCAGGCAGCAGCAGGCGGATACGGAGATCGAGCAGTTCGCACTGTGGATGAAGGAACTCGGCATCCAGCGGCTGATCTACAACGATATCGACGCCCATGAATCGAAAGACGGCCCGCCCTACGAAGCGCTGAAAAAACTGGCGGCGAATATCGGAATGAACATCACCGTGCAAGGCGGTGTGTGGAACTATCAGCAGCTCGAGCGGCTGCAGAGTCTGTATCCAAGAAAAGTAGATTCGTTAATTCTCGGAGAACCTTTATATATTAACGTCTTCCCATGTCAGCAGATATGGAGAATGGCCGAGAAGGATCTCATCGATCAACACAAGTTTTATTGACGGCTGGCGATTCATGTCCAGCGAGAGGGGCACCCGTAATTTGCGGGAAATAGGGCATGAATTCGTACATTGACATTCGGAGTCTTTTTGCTATATTCGAATGTGAAATATTTTCACGACCCCTCGCTCTAGGAGAACGTCCGCGAAAGGTGCTCTAATATTCGCTCTCAAGGTTCGTCGCTGAACACGGAGTGCAAAACACTTTCACGGATTTTTCAAACCACGATTCGAAACATAAGACCTTTTTTGACCAGCGATATTAGGTGAACTATGAAGACAGTATTTTCGCGATTTACGCTCGCGATCGTCATGGGATGCACACTCACCATGCTAGCGAACGCGCAGTGGCGGTCGAGTAACATGTCCTATGACTACTCGGCACCTTCGGCGCCGCCAATCGGTGAAAATATCTTTTCGCCGGAGGTAGCGCGCGTCTATGTGAGCGCGTTCATCGGTGCGAACAACAATTTCAGCATGGGAAACTTCAGTTTTGACTGCGATTGCGGTTGGGACGGCGGTTTTGCCCTCGATAATATCGGAGCGCTCGTGGGCGCAGATATTACCTACGCGTTTTCCCCGTCCTGGGCGGTGATGG
>PABJ01000156.1 GCA_002699105.1 Ectothiorhodospiraceae bacterium
CTCGTCGGAACGATGATCGAGATTCCTCGCGGCGCCATCACCGCCGACGAAGTTGCCGAAGTGGCTGAGTTCTTCAGCTTCGGAACGAACGACCTTACCCAGACCACGCTCGGTGTGAGCCGCGACGATTCCGGACGCTTCCTTCCGATCTACGTGGAAAAGGACATCTACCAGCGCGATCCGTTTGCAAGCATCGATCAGAAAGGCGTCGGATTCCTGCTCGAGCACGCCGTCAAGGGCGGCCGCGGCACAAGCCCCGATCTCAAGATCGGTATCTGCGGTGAGCACGGCGGCGATCCGTCTTCGATAGAGTTCTGCCACAACATCGGCTTGAACTATGTCTCCTGTTCGCCATTCCGCGTGCCTATTGCGCGCCTGGCAGCCGCACGCGCAGCGCTGATGAACCCGCGCACGCAGAAAAAATCCGGCAAGGCCAAAGCAGCCAAAAAAGGCAAGAAGAAATAGCCGCCGACCGGATCAATAGAGCACCTAGCGCCCCTCCACGGAGGGGCGTTTTTTATTGGTGGCAGTTGCCGGGCAATATTGGCCGATTTCGATTGTGGTTTCCCCCGTCTATTTCGGACCGCTTCATCCTCTGGTTTGAAATGAAACATGCGTTTTTGTGTTTCATTTGTTTCATTCGTTTCATTCGTTTCATTTTGACGGACATGGCGGTCTTTTAATCTGCCTTTTCAGCCTTCAGCGACTTTGTCTGGTGAGATCCTGGATGCGCAAAGCGAGGCAAACTTTGCTACCAACGCCTGCTGCGATACATATGTATTAGCCCGTCGCATGTCTCCCCCATGCACCGGTTCGGTGGTTCAATGTTCTGGTCTACAATATAATGTCCGAAATGAGTATTCCCTCGGAATTCGCCGCCTTTTCGTATTCTCGGATCCCCTCAGGCGCATCCGCCACGGCGGATCCATCACGGCAGATCCACCACGGCAGATCCACCACGGCAGACCTGCGGCCTGCGGCCTGCGGGCTGCGGCCTCTGGCTTTCGCAGGGGTATCTGGCGCATGCGCTTTCATTTCACATAGTGGGGCGATATCTTAGTGGTTTGCTGCTTATTCGCGGCACATTCGGTCTGCAATCAATCGTTTCCAATACAGTAAGACGAGGTACTTCCATGAAACGTACCGCATTTTTCGCCATCGTGCTCCTGGCGGCAACCACTGCGCTCTCACAGGATTTCCAGCAGGATCAGCAGATCCAGCGGTTTAAGGGAGAGCCGAGCTACGCAGCATTCCGCATCGGGGCATGGTTTCCTGCCGATGTGGAGAAAAGCTTCCGCCTCGACGAGGTCTCCACCGAAAACACCCGCTCGAGAATCGAGCAGTCCCAGGCCATAGGCATCGATTTTCACTACCAGCACCTGCTGGGGCAGCCGCTCTACCTGGATTTCAATGTCAGCGCCTGGTACAGCACCTACGAGTTCTCCTCGCTGGAAGAGCTATCGGTTGGGGCAATAGAAAATGCAGACTCATGGGCGATCATCTTCCCGGCAACGCTGGGGCTTTCCTTTCACCCGCTATCCCGCAGCACGATGCAGCCGTACGTGATGGCTGGCGGCGGTGCGTATTTCGCGATCTCAAACAGCGAGCTCATGTTCTTCGAAACCGTGCGCACGCGGGATGAGGACCAAAGCGATGTCGCATTCGGGTGGTTTGTCGGCGGCGGATTCGATCTGCTCTTCAGTCCGACCTTCGGTGCTTCTCTTGCAGCGCGCTACCAGAATGTGGAGTTCGACCGCGATCTCCTTACCCAGCAAAAGGACTTCAGCGGCCTGCAGATATCGCTCGGCTTTGTCGTCGCAACAGATTTCTAACAGCACCAACAAACTGGCTCGCAACTGAAAAATCCCGGCAACCGCCGGGATTTTGCTTGTGAGGGATACAACAAGCTTCCCCTCTTACCTCCTGTACGGCCGCTTCTTGTACCGTTCTGCGATGGAATGGGAGTTGTCGTATTCGTTCATGGCGAGCACCTTGTTGTACTGCTTCAGCGCGTATTCTCGTTGGGCGAGCGCATCGTGTGCCATACCCAGCTTCAGATTCGCCATCACCATAAACCCAGACGGCCCGCCTTCATCCATTGAGCGTGAGAGCCTATCGCACTGCACGAACCGCTTAATTGCCTGGCCGTACTTCCCTTTCTGCATTGCAAAGTAGCCGAGGTAATACGAAGCCTCCCGCTCCATATTATCCGTGTAGCCGAGCTTACCCGCATCGCACAGCTCCAGGACTTCGCCGAAATAGCGCTCTGCCATCGTGGCATTGCCGAGCTGCATGTATGCCCGTGCTACGTAGCGGTGGAACACCGGGTTGGCGGGAAATTCCTTGTGCAGTTTGCGCGCATAGCTGAGCGCCTTGCTGGGCTTGTTTTCGTATTTGTAGTAGGTCTGCACGAGGAAATACATGGCTTCGTACTTCGCATACTCCGCATCCTTGGCGGCGCTTTCCAAAAATGCAATGCCCTTCAATCTGTCGCCTTCCGGGAGGAACAGCATCAGCGGTTTCAGGACGGGATAGCGGTCGGGTAGCAGCGACGCATAGTAGTTGTAGATCCCTGTGCCGAGATGGATATCGGCGTTCGTGGGTGCGAGGTCCTGGGCGTGCATCACGATCGGCAGGGCTTCCTTGCCTTCGCCGGCGGTCTCCACCCAGTCCTTGCGGATAGCATACAGTCTGCCGCGGAACCCAAGCGAACCGCCCTTAAAGAACAGGGCAGCAATATCGTTCTCGTTCTTATCCAGCCGCCTGTCGCAGAGCTCAATCACCTCATCGAGCTTATCGAGCATACGATCGTCGTTCGATGTGTTATCCGGATCGATGATGATCCGCCACCAATCGACCATGCCGAGGAGAAACCGTCCGGCAGGGTGATCGGGATACTGCTTCGCGATCTTGGAGAATTCCTTCTCGGCAGACTTGAACTCAAGGTTATAGGTCGCGAGGATTCCCCGCTGGATCGTCGCCTTCGCACCCGCATCTTCAATCCACTGCGCATGAGCCGTGAACGGGAGGATACAGAGCGCCAGGATAATACTATATACGTGTCGTTTCATTGTCGTTCTTCTCAGTGATAGCTTCTGAGGAGTGTACGGGTTTGAGGGGCGTCCGGTTCCCGCTGAGGAACGCTCGCACCGGGGGAAACCACAGCAATGCAGTGCCTGCAAGCAGCACGATCGTCACCATAATGCCGCCTTCCGGACCGAAGGTCCCGCCGGTGATGAGATCGCTTCCATGTTCTACGGATACGAACACGCTGCCGTGTACCATACCGCTCACGGGAAAGCCGAGTACACTGCCCATCGTAAAATTCCAGCCGATATGCAGTCCGATTGGAAGCCACAGCGATCTCGTCACCACGTACGCCGCTCCCAGCCAAATGCCCGCAACCGTGATATTCGCAAGCGGCAGCCAGCCGAAGCTGGGATTCCATATATGTAACATCCCGAACGCGACGGAGGTTACACCGATCGCCGCAGCGACATTGAATCGGCGTATGAGCGTTTGGAGAGGATAGCCGCGGAGAAGGATTTCTTCGCTCGCGCCGACGAGCACGTAGAGGAGGATTCCGCTTCCGAGTATTTCTGCGCCGCGGCCGAAGTCACTCACAGCAGCGGTTATTTCAAGCATGCCCAGCAGGTAGAGAATAAGTGCAACAAGCGCAATCATCCCGGAGGCGATCAGGATGCCGAGACCGAGATCCCGCGCAGCACGGCCGTGAATCCGCAAGCCGACAGTGGCAAACTCTTTCCCGTCGATTCCCATCACGCAGAATGCCGTTGCAACCAACGCCGCAAGCAGCGACACCGCCCCCGAGGCAGTCATAATATCCACCCCGAGTGGGAGTAGAAAGATCACCAGCCCCGCGACAAGCGTCACCATGATGTAAACGACAGCGAAGACCGCCAGCTTCCAGCCGAAGCGGAGTTCGCCCTTGCGCATCCAAAAACTGGATGTGCCTTCTTCTATTTCCGGGAGTTGATCCGTCTGCCCTTCCATGTGGTACCGTTAACCGCTCCGAGGATTGAAACAGAAACAAGATAGAACGGATGAAGGAGCTCGGCAAGGAGGAAATCGCCGAACCTAATCGGCTGCTTGAGAAGAATCGCTGAATCGGTGAGTATCATGAAGTCGACGCTGTACTTCGTCATCAGCAGAATGACCGTGACGAAGAAGGCAATGGGCGAGAATATCGCGACAAGAGGCATAGCCGCTACGAATACTTCGAAGACGAAAAGCAGGACGAGAAACGAAACGAACCGTTTGTCTTCATAGTGCCTGCCTTTCGAAGCCCATCGGATCCGCTGCTGAAGAAATGCGCCAACCGCATCAGCCGGCGGCGTGGTAACGATCGCATCCTGATCGTGATTGAATTCCGCTTGCCCGCCTTCGCGGTACACAATTTTGTGCATAAGAAACTCGTCGTCTCCGCTGCTCACATGCTCGTTTCCAGCGAACCCGTCTGCTGCCTCGTATGCGCTCTTGCGGTAGCACAAATTCGCTCCGTTACAGAGGCGTGGGTAACCGATCCCGAAAAAGCCTGCACCGACTCCCATCAAGCTCAGGAACTCCATCGCTTGAATACGATGGAACAGGGTTTCGCGGTCGCCGACAATAACCGGCCCGGCGATGACGGCGTTCTCTCTGCCAAGCGCCGCAACCATGGAAGCGATCCACCCGGGTGTGTGCCTGCAGTCGGCATCCGTCGTGAGGATTACCTCGCCAGTTGATTCGTGTATCCCGGCCTGAATAGCCCGCTTTTTACTGCCGCCCTCGTCACCGAGTTGAATGATCCGGAACTGCGGATGCCCTTTGATGGACTCGGTGGCACGTTCCGACGTGGCATCGGTAGAGCCGTCGTCTATGAGTAGTATTTCATACTTGTCATCCGGATACTGCTGTGCAGCGAGGCTTTCCACAAGTTGTGCGACGTGACGTTCCTCATCGCGCATTGGGACAATAACGCTGACGGTTGGACGCTCGTCCGTGGATGTTTGCGGTTGTTCGGGATGGTTCTGGTAATACTTAATTCCTTGTCTGATGCGCACAAGGAACAGAATGTATACACCGAGCAACGGGATGAACAGGCCAAAAAAGATGAACGGGATCACACTTCGTCGACCCGTGTTCGTGCGACATCGCGGGTGATTGCAACGCCTCCCGCAAGCGCCGGGATGAGGACGTTGATGCAGAACAAGAGGAACGCGGCATTAAACGCAGCGGATTTTGAGATCCCCGTAAAGCCCAGTATCGCAACGGAAAGTCCTTCCCTGATCCCCAGTTCCCCTAGCGTAACCGGGGGGATGACGGTCTTGGCGAACAGTGTTGCAGCAATCGCTTCAACCGTCGGCAGCACTTCGATGGCACCGAATGCACTGACCAGTAAGAGATACTGCAGTACGAAGACGGCATAGAAAAGTGCAGAGTACCCGGCAGTCCCGTATAGATTTCTCCGCGTGAGTTTTCCAGCTCCATGCATGAGCGAGGACAACCACTGCTTCAGCCTGCCGCCGCCATCGCCGCGGGAGGACTTCATCAGCCTGAGAAAAACCTCGATGGCTGCGATCGGCATACTTACCGCGGCTATGATGGCCGGAATACGCATTGAAATGCTCACCCCATCGATGAACAACATCGCCGATGCGATGATCCCTGCGGAGACCGTCATGAGCATCGTCGCAGCTTTATCCACCGCAACCAGGCCCAGCACTGAGTTCTTTTCGTGACCTCCCATGCCGATGAGCCTGCCGCCGAATTCTCCGATACGCGCCGGCGTAAGAATACCCGCTGCAAACCCGCCCAAAATCGAGACCAGAACATCGCCGTCTTCAGCGCTGTGGCCTGCGCTTCTGAGCAAGTAGCGCCATTTGGCAAACTGGACGTAGAGATTGGGGAGTAAGAGGATGAGTGCGGCGCTGAGTGGTACTGCATCAGCTTGGGCGAATGATTGCAGTATTCGCGCCGGATCGATAAGGAAGCCGATGGCAACGATTGCGGCAATCCCCAATGCAGCCCGGAGCCACCACCAGAGGCGCGGCGATATGTTGCCCGGCATGCGCATCAGGATGCGGTTGTGGTATCAGACGGGAGTTCCAGAGTCCGGAACGTGTGCATCATGATGTCGATATCCTGAATGAGCTTCTTTTTCTTGTACTTCGGGGCGAAGACGGAACCATCGAGCAGGTAAATGCGCTCGTGGTCCTCGTCGTAAAAAAGGTAGCTGACGAACGGTCCGCCCATGGAGTAATCGCTCATTTGCCAGAGTCCCTGCATCCGCCAGGCAAAGCGTCCGTTGAAGTTCACCTCATCCCATTGGAGGTAATGCGCCGTATCCACGCGAACGTATGCTTTATCATCGACTGTGCGGTACAGAATATTCGTGAGTTTATTCCGGCGATCGAGGAGGAAATCGGGTGTAAGCAGATCGGTGTTCTTCGAATCGATCCAATGGATAAGCAGCCAACGCTCGGTCTCTTCCGGTGCCTGCCTGCGCAATAACACGCTCGAAATCTCGACGCTGTCCTTCGCGAGGAACCAGCTTTTGATGATCGAGAACGAAAAGCCGTGGTTCTCGGCGAGGTATTCTTCGAGGTCGTCTTCCCGTGGAAGGCGCATCATCCGCATTTTTTCGCGCTGATCCCATGCGTTCTTGAAAAAGTAGAATAGGTCCTGCTGCTCGGTGACAAGCTTTGTCTCTATCTCTTCCATGGAATTCCCGGTGAGATACAGCACGGTCTGATCTTCGAACCACTGATTCTTCTTCGCGAAGACATACTCCTCCCGGTTGCGAACCAATGTCTTGACGGTTGAATCCAGCGCCGAGTTAAGGAACTCCCCGACAGTGCTCCCCCCTTCCAGCGGCGCAATAAAAACGATGTTCTTGTTTCGCTTGTAGTTGGGAAGTTCTGTGATATCGATCCGCTTGAGGTTGAACCAGTTCTCGGGTTGCGGGGTATGGAAGGGCGGTGCAAACGTATTGCGGAGGAGCGGCTCCAAGCCTGCGTACTCCGTACTATCCGCGACGACGATAATGAGATCGTCGGGACCCATCGCCTGCTGTCCGCTTTCTTCGCACGCAGTAAAAGCGAATGCGGTTGCGGCGATAAGAATTGCTACAAGATTAACCTTCGAGTACATAAACGTTCATCCCCGGAAAGAAAATGAGATACAGCAGCCACAACGTAATGCCGATCGAAATTGGTATGGCGAAATTATCGTCGATGATACGGAATGAAAACACCTCGGCCAATGCGCCGACGATTGCTGCGGCTATCGCAATGAAATATTCGCCGGGAATATGCTCCACTTTGGGTGTAAACATGATCACGATACAGGCGGAAACGACAAATGCGGCAGTCCCTTCGAGGGACTTCCCGTTGAACTTCAACATGCCGAACTTCCGTCCGTACAGGGCTGCTGCCGTATCGGAAATAATCAATATCGAAAATGCTGTAATGGCGATGAGCTTCGGAAACAGGATGACACTGAGCATCGCGGAGATGAGTACCCAGCTTGCGCCATTGAGTGTTTTTTCACGGGACGATTTCTCGTGCCCCCGAAGCATACGGCCGAAGATCTTCTTATACAGCCGGAAGCTCGGTTCATGGAACGATCGCAGTACGTCGCCGAGTACAAACGCAGCCGTCAGAACGCCGAGTACCCAAAGCGCGATATCCTTCGGCACGTAATAATAAAATACCGGGATCGATAGCGAGGTAAGGTGGATCCCCTTCCGGACGAGCTCGTACTGGAAGGATATCTTTTGTTCACCGGAGTCTATCTGCTCGCGGTGCTTCTCGCTCATGCGTCCGACCCCTCCGTGCCTTGCTGTTCGTGCTCTTTCAATTGCTCGACTGCTGCACGGATTTTATCGGCGCGCTGTTCGTCGATTCGTTTCATATCCTCTTCCGAAAGCCCCTCGTCATGCTCCAACGGTGGAAGCTCTTCTCCGTTGAGGAGGGCGTCAATCTCTGCCGTATCAAGAATTTCTCGTTCGAGCAGTGCATCGGCGAGTTTGTCGAGCACCTCTTTGTGTTCGGTAAGGATTCTAATCGCGCGCTCCATCGCATTGGAGACAATCTTTCGCACGGCGTCGTCGATCTCAATCGCGGTCTTTTCGCTATAATCGCGGTGCTGCGAAATCTCACGGCCGAGGAAAATCTCCTCTTGTTTTGAGCCGTATGTCAACGGCCCCAACTCGCTCATACCCCATTCGCAGACCATTTTTCTTGCAAGCGAAGTCGCGCGTTCGATATCGTTGCCAGCGCCTGTTGTCAGTTGATCGAACACAAGCAGTTCGGCGGCCCTCCCGCCCATTGCGTATGCGATCATAGCTTCGAGGTACTCTTTCGAATAGGTATGCTTCTCATCGATTGGAAGATACGTCGTGACGCCCAGGGCCCTGCCGCGCGGGATGATCGTCACTTTGTGCACGGGATCTGCTTCGGGGATTTTCTTGGCGACGAGCACATGACCAGCTTCGTGATAGGCCGTAGTGCGTTTCTCCTGATCGGAGATGATCATGCTCTTGCGTTCCATCCCCATCATCACGCGGTCCTTCGCCTCTTCGAATTCTTCCATCCCGACGGTTCTCTTGTTTCGGCGGGCGGCAAGCAATGCGGCTTCGTTAACCAGGTTGGCGAGTTCGGCGCCTGCAAGACCCGGGGTTCCTTTCGCTAACGTTGCGATGGAGACATTTTCATCGAGCGGAATCTTCTTGGTATGTACTGCAAGAATACCCTCGCGGCCTTTCACATCAGGGCGGTCTACGACCACCTGTCTATCGAACCGTCCCGGCCGCAGAAGTGCGGGATCCAGTACGTCGGGCCTGTTGGTTGCGGCGATGATGATCACCGTGCTGCCCTGTTCGAAGCCGTCCATTTCAACGAGGAGCTGGTTCAGGGTTTGCTCCCGCTCGTCGTGGCCGCCGCCCAAGCCTGCACCGCGCTGACGGCCGACTGCATCGATCTCGTCGATAAAGACGATGCATGGGGCATTCTTCTTTGCGGTCTCGAATAAATCCCGCACGCGGCTCGCGCCGACGCCGACAAACATTTCCACAAATTCCGCACCGGAAATAGAGAAGAACGGCACTCCCGCTTCGCCTGCAACGGCGCGCGCCATGAGCGTCTTACCTGTTCCCGGCGGACCGAGCAGCAGCACGCCGCGTGGAATCTTTCCGCCGAGAAGCTGAAACTTCGTCGGCTCCTTCAGGAATTCGATAATCTCGCGGAGTTCGTACTTCGCTTCGTCCGCACCGGCAACATCTGAAAACGTGACGCGCACGGTGTTCTCACCGACCATCTTTGCCTTGCTCTTGCCGAAGGAGAAAATCCCTTTGGGGTTCGCACCGCCGCCGCCTTGCATGCGGCGCATGAGGAAGATCCAGGCTCCGATCAGCAGTACCCACGGCAGAAGACTTAGCAGCGTCTGCGTCCAGATCGAATCCCGTTCCTCTATCGTGACTTCGATTCCCTTCGCTGTCCAACTTTCCTTCTCTTCCGCATCGAGCGTACCGAGGAAGACGATGAACTTCTTGGTCTTCTTCTTTTTCCCTTCCACCGTCTTCAGCGGGACTTCCATATTAAGGACGCCGTTGAACGTGTAGTCGTTGATGTTCGCCTTTTGTACGAGTGCCTTCTCGATCTTGACCAATTCCCCGCCCGATTTCACCTTTCCATCGAGGAGCTTCTGGTATTGCAGGTACGTAATCGTGGGATCGTCGCTGCGCGAATTCTGGAAAAGGCTGAATATGAACAATAGAATGACGACCGCAGCAAACCAGGTAAGGAGGACCTTCGAACGCTTCATCCATGATCCTTCTTCGGGCGAAGAGTTATTCGGCGAGCGCTGATTCTTGCCGTTGTTGGATGGCTTCTGTTCATCGTTCTGTGCGAACAGATGCTGAAGACTGTTGATATCTTTAGTGTCGTTTTGGCTCATGGATTATGGCGTTGTGGACCTTTCAGTCTCTCGAATATAGATGTCTCTCAGTGCTCGTGCTTCCTGGGCATAGTCGAGGCCGTATCCTACAACGAATTCGTTCTCGATCTCAAAACCTACGAAGTCGATTATCGAATCCACTTTGCGGGCTTCGGGTTTGGATAATAGCGCGACAACAGTCACGCTCTTCACTTGTTTCTCTTCTAACCGCTGCCGGAGATATTCGATCGAAATACCTGTATCGACGATATCTTCAACAATTATCACATCGCGACCGGTGAGGTCGTGCGTGAAATCGACTTCCAGCTTCACCTGCTCGGAGGTGATTTTCTTATTGCCATAGCTGGAAATCTTGATAAATGCCATATCGCAGTCGGTTTCCATCGCGCGGAGGAGATCGGCATAGAATATCACCGCACCGCTTAACGCGCATACTGCGACAGGCCGGGAAGTACCGACTCTTGCATCGACTCCCGAAGCAATTTCCTTCACGCGATGTTGAATCCGCATCTCACTGATATAGGGAACAAAGTGCTCCCCTCTGATGATGATCGAATCCTTCGCGATTTCCGTTTCCATTTTCATTGAGGTGCTTGTTGTTCGAACGTGAGTCGCATAGCCCGAACCGTGTCTTTCGTGACTTTGAACCTGTCGTCGAGTCGCAATCCGCAAAGCCATACAATGTGTTCGCCGGCGAGGAGTATCGGGACTTTACCCCGTTCATGGGTTGGAATTTTCAGGTCGGTAAAAAAATCGCTGACGAGTTTTGTACCGCTCATACCAAGCGGGACGAACGCATCGCCCTGCCGCCAATTCCGCACGTAAAAATCCTTGCCGGAAATGCCCAAATCGATGAATTCGACAGTTGGGCTATCATTAAAGGTAACATTTTTCGGGGATAATTCTGATGCAGAAAGGCGGAACCATCCGGCCTCCAAAACATCCGATGAATCCCACGCGTATTCGAACTCATCGGGCTGCATTTCCAGCTTGCGTAGCAGCAAGTCTCCTTGTTCCAGCTTTGCCTCAAACCCTGCTTGTAAGGTGTACACCGAGCCCGGCTCTTTAACCAAAAGCGAGAGCAGACCGATAAGTATCGTATGGCCGGGGGCCTCGCCTGTAAGAGTTGTCAGTACAGTTTGGAACAGCAGCAACTGCTCGCCGGCAGAAAGCTTCCGCAATTCGGTCAGCGAAGCACGCCAGCTATCTCCATCCCGGCGCGCAACCTTCCCCTCTATTCCGGCAATATGCTCCCGCAAGAATGAGCTGATCATCCGGAATTCGCGCGCGGTATCGCCAAGGGTCGAAGCCACCCCGGGGTTTACGAGTTCCTTGATTTCCGGCATGAGATCGAGACGAATAGCATTCCGGAGGTATTTCCGGCTGGTGTTCGATGCGTCCTCGCGCCAGTCAAGATTCAGATTTGCGGCGTATGTTCGCAACTCCTCTTTCGTTACAAAGAGCAGCGGGCGGATGACGCGTTCCCATTTCGGTCTGACGCCTTCCAGCCCCAGGATGCCGGCCCCTTGCAGGAATTTCGCCACCATCGTTTCTGCCTGATCGTCGGCGTGATGTGCTGTGACAATCCAATCGAACTTATGCTGCTCCCGGACTCGTTCGAGTGCATCGTATCGAAGGTACCTGGCTGCATTTTGGATGGAAGTCGCATTGATCCTTGCCTCCGCTGCAACATCCACCGTTGTGGAGTAGAACTCGCAATTCAGTGATGCAGCGGTCTCCCGAACGAATGTGAGTTCCTCGTCGGCTTCCTCTCGAAGCCCATGGTGAATGTACATGCAGCCGATACGCAGATCCCAATCGCGGGCCAACGCGGCGAACAGATACGTCGCTGCAATAGAATCCAATCCTCCGCTGCAAGCGATAAGAAAAGAACTCCCGCGCTCCAGAGCGTCGATCTTACGCAGCGATTCTACAAGACGGGATTTGAGCGGCATGTTGCACCGATGTTTTAGCTGTTATCGCCGGTGGTTTCTTGCGAGGTATCCGTATCTTCGCCGCTTTCCTGCTGGAGCTGTTCCATCTCCAATTCCCAGTTCTTCAGCCAGTAGAAATCGTTCGCCAGTGTAAGCAGGTGTTTCAGCGACTGTTCGGAAATCGCGAGATAATGCCGATTCACCATTTCGGTGAATTCGGATTCTACTCCCTCAATGAGGCTGTTGATTTGGCCGTGGAATTCTTCAACCGTCTGTGCGAACTCCCGCTCAAGCTTCTCGTAATGCTCGCTATCGGGCGCCTGCTTGCGGATTGTACCGTAGAGCTTCCACAGATACTTGCTATGGAACGCCATATTCCTGATGATCTCGGTGCGGTCGTGTTCGTGCGCCAGCTGGAGAAACTGTTTGAAGTTCTCCTTGTCTTTTAGATCCTGCTTGCTGTACTCGTCGAGCAGATCGACAAGATTTTCAATTGCTTCCAAAGCCATGATGCCTCATCGTCGTTCTCAATGTCGTCGGCCGGGCAGGGAAATATACGCTACCCGAACCGGTCATTCTACAAGATGTGGATTGCTTGGAAGGGAACAAAGCGATTTCCCCGAAAGTACCTTCTATATAAAGATCACAGCGGGAGAAGGCAGAAAAACGCTCCGTATCAGGAGCATCAGAGAATGCAGCATCGGGCGACCAGCGTTTCGGAAGGGCGCGATACCTTGTAGAAGTTGCATTTCAGGCGATAATGGAGTAGTTTCATCCATCTATGGCAGCCAGCCTTGTTCTGTTCTGATTCAATCAATCTATGTATATGTAGTGTGTGGAGAGTTATGAAGCGCCAGCTCATTTTTGCAGTAGCGATGCTTCTCGGATGTGTATACACCGGGCTTGCTCAGCCCTCGGTTGTACCAGGCGGCGTCCGGTTCACCTACAACGGACCTGAAGCAAATACCGTAGCCCTCGTCGGAGATTTTAACGGCTGGTCGCGAACGGCCAATCTGATGAACAAGCTGCCCTCAGGGCAGTTCAACATCACGATCTCTCTGGCGCCGGGCACGTACCAGTACGCCTTTCTCGTCGACGGGAAAGAGATCATGGTCGATGCCGATAACCCATTGACCTTTGAAAGCGTCGACGGAGATCGAATAAACTCCATCGTCACCCTGACCGAAGACAACGCAGTCTCCATGGTCGGGTACCCGACACGGCGCAGATTAGACGACAATTATCAGAAAGAAGGCGGCACCATTTTCCTCAATGTGGTCTTCAAGCATCACCTGCCGCTGTATTACAGCCCGAAAGAAGATCAGATCACGGCACCGTTCGTGCGCATGCATGCAACGCGGGACTACTTCGATATGGCGGATATGATCACGCGCTATCCCAACATTCACGTGACTGCCGCGCTCTCGCCGACTTTGCTGTGGCAGATCGAAGAGATTTATGTGAAGCGCATGGAACCGTTCATAAAGAACAAGAAGCGCAACCGTCCGCGGGACTGGGATATAGACGCAAACGGCTTCCTGGCACGTATGAAGGGCAAAACCGATCCATGGATCGATGCCTGCCTGACACCTGCCGAGCAGCTTACCGAGGAGATGAAAGCACATCTCTATAAGAACGAATGGAATGCTTTTACCATGAGCCCGGTTCGCCGCCAGCGGTTCCCCGAACTTATGGATCTGTATGAGAAATGGCTCGACGCGAAAGGCAACCCGCAGTACACCGTCGATGAGCTGCGCCTTCTCAAGTTCTTCGCCATCTTCGCACACTTCGATACCGAGTTCTACGAGCGCGATGTGCCGCTGATACAAACCGGTACGCGCATTCTCCGCTCGCTCGATCTTCGCGATCTGGTTGCGTTCCGCAGCGATGGCAAATACTACCTGAAGCGCTCTATCACCGAAGAAGACTGCCGCCGTATCGTATCATCGTCGTGGCAAGTCATGGCGTCGATCCTGCCGGCATTCAACAAGGTGAAATACAACCGCCGTGCGAAAATCGGCCAGGTGGAATTCGCCGCTACGTCCTATAGCGATGCGGTGCTGCCGCTGATCATCAATTCGGATATCGCGAAAGAAGCTGATTCAAACCTGAAGCTTCCGGCCAAGTATTCGTATCCTGAGGATGCAGTTTCCCAACTTGAAATGTCGAAAGCGGCATTCCGGAAGTATCTTGATATGGAACCGACCGGCTACGTACCTCCGTTCGGCGCAATCTCGAAAGAGGTTATCCCGGTACTGAACAAAACCGGCTTCCAGTGGTTCACCTCCGGCGAAAAGGTATTGGCGAACAGCCGTCCGGCCGGATTGAAGCTCGATCAGGCATACAAAGTCACGCATGACGGCGGAACGGTCTCGGGACTTTTCGCCAGCTCTCAGCTTACGCAGAAGATCGTATGGCAGTACAGGAACTACTATGCGGAGAATTCGGCAGACGATTTCATCCGCAATATCCTGAGCTACGCGCCCAGCAATGAGAACGAGTCCGCATTCGTCACCGTCGTGATCGATACGGATGAGCATTGGATGTATTACCAACGCGATATCGACGGCAAGGGCTTCCTCAACGGCATCTTCCGTAAGCTCAACAAGATGTTCGACGGCAACCGCGCTATTCTTACAGTCACCATGGGCGAGTACCTCGACGGCAACCGCTCGCGCGGGATACCGCCGCATAAGGCTGATAAGTTCAAGGATATTTCCTCCCTCGCAGCCGGCTCACGTCTCGATGGTAATTTCAATACCTGGATTGGCAACACCGCCGACAACAAAGCATGGGAATACCTGAAGACAGCCCGCAGCAATCTTGGAAGCGCAGTCGCACCGGATACATCGATGATGTACCTCGAAGACCTGAAAGCCAGTGCTCCGGCAATGTTCCATGCGACACCGTCGCAAGACTGGTTGCAGCGCTTTAGCGGAAACGAACTCCTCGAACTCAACCCGAAGCCATTCGAGCAGCATTTCCTCGATCTCTTGAGCACGTCCCATCAGGCAGCCGGGAAGACTTCGCCGACGTTCGCACCGTTCATCGATGCGAGCGCATATGATGTCGCATGGGCCGAACCCCGCCCCACAACACGCGTAACCTTCATCTGTAAACTTGCCGACCGTGAAGCAATTACCGCGGTGTTTGTCACCGGCAACCGGAAAGAACTCGCCAACCTCGAACCCAACACCGTACGTATGTGGGATAACGCCGAGTACGGCGACGAGGAATCGGGTGATAATTACTGGACGCTCGTCGTGGATCTTGAGCAGGGCGACCTGATTTACAAGTACACGAACAGCGGCGGTCAGGGCACATGGGACGGCGCCGA
Organism: Ectothiorhodospiraceae bacterium; assembly: GCA_002699105.1. Classification (GTDB taxonomy): domain Bacteria; phylum Bacteroidota; class Ignavibacteria; order SZUA-365. Next base: position 15,229 of record PABJ01000156.1, read on the forward strand.
GGCCTTCCCCGATGTATGGCGCAGAGTCAGTATCGAAGGCGAAAAGATGACGATCAATGATGTGTTCGCCCGTTTCAAACCGGCGATCGCCCCTAATTGATCGAGACGTAACAGTCACGTACATTACAGGGATGCCGCGTTGCGGCATCCCTTTTTTCTTTCACTGAACGCAAGAAATGTATCCGATACCGCTGTATAACGAGTCATTCTACACCAAGGAAGAACTCATCGAGGACATCTCCGATCACGTCGATCCGGCTGGACTGACGACGATCCTTGGCGCATACGATATGGCAAACAGCGTACACGAATTCCAGCGGAGACTTGACGGTACCCCCTATTTCTGGCATATCTCCCGCGTCGCGAAACTCATCATTCGCGAACTGCAGATGTACAGTCCGGACATCATCGCCGCCGCCTACCTGCATGATGTCCTCGAAGATTCCGAGATCATCACGCTTGAGGTGCTGAAATTTAATTTCGGGGCATACATTGCGCATATCGTCGAAGTGCTGACCAAGAACATCCGGCTGATGGGAATACGGAAGGAGCAGGAAGACCAGAAGTATCTGGAGCGGCTGAGTTTCAGCAGCATCGATTGCAAATTGGTGAAATTCGCCGAGCGCCTGGATAACTACCGATGCCTTGAATTCGGCGTCAAACGGAATCCGTTTAAATACATTGATGAAACCGAACGGTACTACTACCCGATGGCCATCAAGGAAAACAATCCGGAATTGAATTACATCGTCAAGGCAATGGATATCGTCAAACGAAAGCTGTATGCCTGATTATGCGAGCTTTGATTCAACGGGTTTCACAGGCGAAGGTCACGGTTGATGGAAAGATCACCGGACAGATCGGCGCAGGTTTGCTTGTGCTCCTGGGGGTGAAGGAAGGCGATACGCAGGAGGATGCCGACTACCTATCCCGCCGACTCCCTGCCTTCCGTATTTTCAACGATGCTGAAGGAAAGATGAATCTCTCTGTTGAGGATATCTCCGGTGAGATCCTCGTCGTCTCCCAATTCACCTTGCATGCTGATACAAGAAAAGGCAACCGCCCGAGCTACGTACATGCAGCTGATCCGGCGATTGCCGAAGAACTCTACGAGCGTGTTGTTGCCAATCTTCGAACCGCGCTGGGACCTGCACGGGTCGCCACGGGGAGATTCGGTGCGATGATGGAGGTTGCACTGACAAACGACGGCCCGGTGACCGTCATGCTCCAAAGCAAATCAGAACTCACAGAAAGCTAACCCCTCGTGGCGAAGCACACCCCGCGCGTCCTCCTTGTTTTTGTCGACGGTGTAGGTTACGGCACCCGAGATCCGAAGCGCAATCCGATGTTTGCAGGTGAATACCCTTTCCTCACCGATCTATTTTCCGGATCGTTGCCCAGCATCAAACGTCCAGTTGCTGGAAACACCAAGTTTACCCTGTCACCCATACAAGTGAATATGGGCGTCCCTGGTCTCCCGCAAAGCGGGACGGGACAGACCGCACTATACACGGGAATAAACGCTGCGAAATACGTCGGGAAACACTTCGGTCCCTATGTGTACTCAACACTCAAACCAGTTCTGGAGGAACACGGCATATACGCACGCCTTCTTGAACGCGGCTTCCCCGCCGATGAGCTTGCACTGGCAAATGCCTTTCCGCAACGGTTTTTCGACTACCTCGCTGGCCCAAAGCGGCGGATGGTTGCGGGTGCGTACATGGCACGAAGCGCAGGCATCCGCTTCCGAGATATCAAAGACCTCAAGCGCGGTACAGCAATATCGACGGACATTACCGCTGTGCGGTGGAAAAACATCGGCCACCCCGACGCCCCGGTCGACACTCCGGAGGCTGCGGGAAGAAAACTCGCCAACATTGCATCCGAACACCGGTTTACTTTGTTCGAATACTTCCTGACGGATAAGGCCGGCCATGATATGGATATGAGTGCCGCTACGGAATACCTGAGCGAGCTGGACGGCATGCTCTCCGGCATTTGGGATGCCATGAACCACGACAAGCTGTTGGTACTGCTCACAAGCGACCACGGCAACCTCGAAGAGTTAAGCCGTAAGACTCATACGCGCAATCGGGTCCCCTTGCTGGCATTTGGGAAAGGACATCGTGAATTCTCGGCTGATGTCTCCCGCATCACTGATATTACTCCCGCGATCTGTTCGTATCTTACCGGTATGTAGATCCACACCAAGAAGCGTATGGTCCGCTCCTACGCATCCATATTCCAGGCACCCGCACCGAAAGCATTCCTCCTGCTGATCGGCGGGATACTGATCGAGGAATTCATCGCGCCTCCGTTTGCTGCGATCCTTATCGCCCTGATCGTAGTAACACTTTGGGTTGCCGTGTTGGCATTTATCGGACGGCAGCGTCTGACGGTCCTGCGCTCCGGAACGACGGCTGCATCGATTGTCCTATTAGGTGCACTCCTCTACACCTTCCACAACGATACCCTCGATGGAGATATCCTTTCATACACCATGGAGGATGAGCCTGTGGAGATTCAGGGATGTGTCGTCTCAATTCCAGAGAGACGGCATTCATCAATCCGGTTCGACTTGCAAATTCAAAGTTTAGACAGCAACACTATCAAAAGCTCTCCAGTAGTCCGTACATCCTGGGGCGTCGACCCGGACACTGTGGATATTCCCCCACTC
>PABJ01000157.1 GCA_002699105.1 Ectothiorhodospiraceae bacterium
GACGCTCAAGCACATCGATCTGGTGCTTGGCATTCAGGCGGTAGTTCAAACCGATCTGTTCGTACCACTCGTTACCGAGGCTGCCCTCGGCGCGGAAAGGGTAAATCTGGGATTGGTTGAACGATAGTGAAGGCAGCGTGGTGGTGGAGGTCCCGGTTGTCAGATTTTGGCTGCGCTGCACGCTGACGCTCATGCTCCGGTTCGTTCCTTCCCACCGCTTGCTGTATGTCGCATTCGAGTTGGACTGCTGGTTGACAAGCTCCTGCAGGTTTGTGCTGAAGTTGTTCGTGAAGCCCGTGGATTCGTAGGAGAAGTCCGCCGTGATGCTCGACGTCGGATCGATGGTCTGGTTGTGCGTCACGCGGATTTTGAAGTCCGTCCTCGGATCGTCATCCGGGCGCGTCGGGTTGCCGATATCGTATTGCTGGCGGCCGTACGCTGCCGATACGCTTCCGCTCAGGTTATACCGGAGGTTGTACCGCACATCGGACTTCAACAGGTAGCCGCCCTTCGAATACCAATCTCCGGTCAGAGCGAGGTCCCAGTAGTCGCTGGCAGCCAGGTAGTACCCACCGTCCTTTAGGAATCTGCCGCGCCGCGGGTCGTCTCCGAACGCCGGGATAATAATACCCGAACTTCTCCCCCCGCTGTTGGGAACCACTGCAAACGGAATCCATAGCAGGGGGATTTCCTCCACATAGAACACCACATTCTCTGCCACAACGACATCGTCGGGGACGACCTTCATCTTCGGCGATCCGAAATGGAAGTGCTTGTGGTCGGGATTGTCGCACGTCGTGTACTTGCCGTCCTGGATAAAGTACACCTCGTTCGACATGCGCTTGATGCGCTCGCCGAGATAGAATCCATCGTCGATGGCTGTTTCGCCGTAGGAGATAACTCCGCGCTTGGTCTTGAAGTTGTAGCTCATCTCGCGGCCGGTGTATTCCTCACCGCCTTCGGAGAAGATCGGTGTACCCATGAGTTCGTCCTCCCGGCCCGCGGTGGTATCCGGTATACCTTTGCCGAACATCGTGCCGTCTTCCCAGTCGATGATAAGCCGGTCGGCCTTTATGCCGTATGAGCCGTAATCCACATCTGCAACCGTGTACATGTGCATTTTCTTCCCCTTGAGATCGTACACCACGGAATCCTGCGCCTGATAGGTCACAATTGTATCCGTGGAGTTGACCACTTCCCAGGCAAGCGTGGTGTCCGCTACTCGCAGAGAATCATCCATGGCAGTCAGCGTATCGGTGATGGTCAGGGAATCATCCGCTGCTATGACATTTTGGGCGGAGGTTGTATCCGCCCTGGAGTCCGACTGCCCATGCAGCCACTGTGGGGAGAATGTGAACATCGCCGCGAGAGCGAGCAGAGGAAGGTATATGGACGATGTTCGTTTCAAGACTAGAATTCAGGCGTTCTGAAAGATCCCCGGCAGGATAGACTGCCCGATAACCAGGGAATGTAATATGGAAGCAAAACTACGAAATACGCAGGGAATCGTGAATTTCAGCCATGCCGGTTTCAACCGCGGTTTTGGCATTCGGAATCCCTGTAATAGTTTATAGACGTTTCTACGACGAAAATGACACCGTACGGTTTAGAATGTATCCTATTTATTCGCTTTCACCACACTACACCAATGCATATACACAGCGTCTCGGTACTCATCCTGCAAAGGCTGCAGATCACCGCGACGCGTTCGAGGTAGACAGAGCGCGTATCATTCACAGCTTTGTGTTCAGGCGCCTGCAGTCAAAGACGCAGATATTCGGATTGAATGAGTCCGCATTTCTCCGCACCCGCTTGACCCACTCACTGGAAGTAAGCAATATCGCCAAAGCAGTGACGGCCGTGCTCAACAATGCTATTTGGCCGGAATACCCGGGAGGAGAGATTGCGCAGGAATACGCTTCGCTGCGCGGTCCGATTGATACGAGCCTTATCGAGGCATCGGCGCTTGCACACGACCTGGGACACCCGCCCTTCGGGCACCGGGGCGAAGAGGCTCTGAACCACTGCGTGCTATCGCGGTGGGCGGATAAAAGCAACGGATTCGAGGGCAACGGGCAGACGCTGCGAATCCTGACGAACGAAAACCTCGAAGTGCACCAGGAGCGCAACGGGCTGAACCTAACGCGAGGCGTCCTTCTCGGAATACTGAAATATCCCGCAACGTTCGGCGAACTGGCGAACCGTGATGTGTTTGCCGATGCAGGCCCTGCGCCGCCGTTCAGGCCCTGGGCGCCGCCGAAGTGTATTCACAACGAAGAGCTGCCGGTGCTCGAATGGCTGCTGGAATGCTTCCCCGATCACGATGCGAAGCGGTTCCGGGAATGGACGCCCCGGGAGAACAAGCACGCCAAGACCCTGTATAAAACGCTAGAGGCCAGCATCATCGAGCTATCGGATGATATCGCCTATGGAACGCACGATGTTGAGGATGCATTTTTCGGCGGCTTGATTTCGCCGGAACGGATCATCGGCTATATGGATAAATCGGAGTTCGAGAACGCAGCCGTGTACGAGGAGTATGTCAATCTTATTATGAGAATGGGGCACGGCGAGGAGGGAACACCCAGACGCGATCTGGTCTATCAGAAGAAGGGGGCGGCTTCGGCGCTGCTGGGCAAGTTGATCTCAGCGGCGACTTTGAAGAAAGACGATGGTTTCGAGAATCCTCACATGCGCTGGAATGCAACCCTGCCGCACGATCACAGGCTGGCGCTGGAGGCATTGAAGAACTCAGTGTACGAGCATGTGATAAGCGGACCGCAGGTACAGGCACTGGAATACCGCGGCGGGTACATCATCCTGAAGCTGTTCGAAGCACTCATCGATGCGCCGGAGCTTATCGCAGGGAAGCCCGGGTACCTCATCAGGGAGGCTGGGTCGGATGAGAAACGGCTGCGCGCGCTGGCGGACTACATCGCAGGCATGACCGACGATTATGCTGAGCGCCTCTACAACAAGCTGTTCCAGCCGGGCGCAGGCAGTGTATTCGATCGGATTTAGCCGACGCCGCTCTGGTTTGTAAAAGCCTTACAGCTTCTTCTGAAGCTGCTGTGCGCAGATCAGCACCGGGTCCCAAAGCGGGGCCAGGCGGGGTGTGTACATGAAATCCCCGTCCGCCAAATCGTGGACTGTAAGCCCGTGCCGGATAGCAAGCGCCACGGTGTTCATCCTCAGTGCCGCATTCTCTTTCGCGATAATGTTCGCATTCAGCACTCTGCCGCTGGCGGCTTCCGCCGACAGCGAAATGTACAGCGGTTCAGCACCCGGCATGAATCCTACTTTCGTGCGGGAATCGATCGATTCCGTGACGGTGCGGTAGCCTTCCTGCTTCAACGTCGCGCAGTCGTTCCCGGCTTGCGCGATCTCATGCTCGAATATTTTCAATGCCGAAATAGGAATAGCACCGGCGAACTCTGCCGAACCGCCTGCTGCGTTTTCGCCTGCGACCTTTCCGGTCTTGCTGGATACCGTCGCAAACGGCAGCATCTGCGTTTTCCGTGTAACCGGGTTGTAGACTTCTGTGCAATCCCCGGCGGCATAGATGCCTTCCACGTTTGTGCGCTGCGTGCTATCGACCGCGATTGCGCCGTCGTTTCCAAGCTTTACTCCTGCCTTCGTCACGAGCTCAACATTCGGTGAGAAGCCGACAGACACGATAAAGCAATCGGCCTGTATATCGCCCTTGTTCGTCGAGACAGCATTCACGCGGCCGTACTCCTCACGTACGCCTATGATTTTGCGATCAAGCAATAGTTCTGTACCGGCGTCCTTCACGATCTCGGCAACTTTCTTGCGGGATTCTTCGTCCATGTAGGGGAAGGGCAGGGAGTCCGCATCAATCACGGTAACCGACAGCCCTCTGGATTGGAGAGATTCCGCGACTTCCAGACCGATATACCCTGCTCCGATAACGCAGACCTTCGACGGACGCTGCTCGTCGAGATGCGCCAGGAATGTCCTTGCTGCCTGGATATTCGTGTATGTGAACACATTCTCTGCATCCGACGGGACGGTGCTGAGCGTGTTTGGTGAGGTGCCCGTCGCGATGATGGCAGCATCGTAGGTATCGGAAAAGCGTTCGCCCGTATCCAGGTTTTCTACCTCGGCGGTCCGTTCGTCGGGATCAATGGAATGCACGCGGTGGCGGGCTTTTACGTCGATTTTCTTCTTCTTGGCAAGCTCGCCGGGTGAGAACAGCACCAGTGTATCAGGCGAATCGATTTCCCCATCGATGAGGTACGGCATTTCGCAAACACCGTACGAGACAGTGTCGCCTGCCTCGTAGAGCGTGATTCGCGCTTTGGGATTTGTTCTTCTGGCCTTGGCTGCGGCACTCGGGCCCGCCGCCACGCCGCCTATCACGATAATTTTCGGTGCGTCATTCATACTTTGATCGCTCTATTTTGCATGTTCAGAGTTATAAAATAGCAAAACTTGCGGAGAGAGCCGGATATGACCGAATCCCCTGCCATCCGCGCCGATGTTGTCGTATGGGACATATACTGCCCCAAATGCCGATAATTACGCTATTTCTGAAGACTGCCCCGTATTTTGCAATTCCGTGCATGGTTCCCGATACGGGTATTGATGTTTACACATCGGTAAACTACATTTCATATTGAGAATACTATAGGGAGACGATTGATAGTATGATATCAACGGCGTTTCACGCGCGCCGTTTGATGAAAGGTATGATAATGACAAAGCCAGGACCGGTTGAAACATATCGCATTCTCTACATCGAGGATGATGTAGCCACTGCAACGCGAGTAAAGAACGTATTGCAGCAGCACAACTATGAGGTCTCCGTCGCGAGGACAGTCGAAGACGGACGCGCTGCGTATGCGTCCCACGCATTCGATCTGATCGCCACCGACCTCAATCTTCCCGATGGCAGCGGCCGCGAAATCATCGAACACATTACCATGAATCCGCCATTCCCCCCGATCATCGTTGTGACGGGATTCGGCGACGAACGTACTGTTGTCGAAGTCATGAAAATGGGTGTTTCGGATTACGTCCCGAAAGATCCTGGCGGTCACTATGTTGAGATTCTTCCGCATCTCATAAAGCAGGCGCTGGAACATGCGAACCTGCAGCATTCAGCCGCAGCGATCTCCAAGGACTTGGAAGAAAACCGCGAGAACCTGCGCACCTTCCTGAACAACAGCAGCGACCTTATTTATATCACCGATCTCGATGGGAACCTCCTTTCCTGGAATCCAGCCTTCCGTCTCGCTCTCGGGTATTCCGATGCGGAGCTATCCCGGTTGCATTTCGCCGATATTCATCAACACAGTCGGCAAGGGCTTGCGAGGGAGATATTCCACGACCTCAAGTCGGAAAAACTCTTTGCATTTTCGGTTCCGCTGCAGCGGCGGAATGAGGAGGTGTTCGAAGTCGAGACGCGCGTCACGAAGGGGAAGTGGAGCAGCAAATCCGCACTCAGCTTTATAGCACGGGATGTTACGAAGCAGCGCGAGATAGAGCGCGAACTGGTGCATTCGCAAAGCATCCTCCGCGAGGTTATTGATGCGCTTCCTGAGCTGATCTATTGGAAAGATACGGATCAGAGGTACCTGGGGTGCAACGAACAGTACGCCAAACGCATTGGTGTGGATGACATCGCAGACCTCATCGGCAAGACGTCCAGGGAGGCTTGCGGAACTGAATACCCATTTAGCGGTATCGAGACAGCGGAATACAAGGTTCTCGAGTCTGGTGACGCGGTCAACCATCTCGTACGTGAGATCGAGAATCAGGACGGGACAATCGAGTATTACGACAGCAGTTGGATACCCCTTCACGACGAGCGCGGTGAGACTATCGGCGTGCTGGGTACATACGACAACATCACCGAGCGCCGAAAGATGCAGATGCTGCTCCGTGAGCGTGAGCGCACGCTTCGGATAATAACCGACAACATGCACGATATCATCGGGCTGGTGTCGCCGAACATGGTGTACAAGTACGTCAGTCCATCGCACAAGCAATTGCTTGGCGCTGATCCTTCCGAGTTCATGGGCGCTTCACCGATACCGCGTATCCACCCCGAGGATTTTGAACGCGTCGGCTCAGTGATAACTGAAGGGCTATCGACGAAACAGGCGCAGCGGGTGGAATTCCGGTTCAAACACAATGCAGGGCATTATCTTTGGCTGGAGTGCATCGGAACACCTATCCTCGATGACGACGGGAATGTGTCTTCGATCGTTCTTGCATCCCGGGATGTGACGGACAGAAAACGGATCGAGGAAGAACTCCGCCAGCGGAAGGAAGAGTTGGAAGTGAGTAATCAGGAGCTTGATTCATTCTCCCATACAGTGGCGCATGATTTAAAGAATCCGCTGAACACTCTCATCGGTCTTGCAAACCTGCTGAACGAAAGTCCGGATATGTCCGAAGAGGATGTGCGTGAGTCTTTGGGGTATATCGAAGAATCCAGCAGACGGATGAACAGTATCATCGAAAGCCTGATGGTCCTCGCTGGGGTCCGCAAACAGGACGTAACGCCATCGACGGTCGATATGGATGAAGTGGTCCAAGCATCAATGGAGCGGCTTGAATACTTCATGAAGGAACGCAGGGCCACCGTGCAGGTTGACGAATTGCACGAGGCTCTTGGCTACGCACCCTGGCTTGAAGAAGTTTGGGTAAACTACATCTCCAATGCCGCCAAGTATGGCGGTGAGCCGGCGACGATTCAACTCGGCTCCGAGAAACTGTCCTCCGGGGAGATCCGCTACTATGTGCGGGATCATGGTCCCGGGCTAACGAAGGAGCAGCAGGATAAGCTGTTCCAGCCGTTCGAACGCTTGAATCAAGTGCAGATGAAAGGATACGGTCTGGGCCTTTCCATCGTGAAGCGCATCGTCGAAAAACTTGGCGGTACGGTTGGCGTGAACAGCGCCGAGGGGGAGGGTGCGGAGTTCTATTTCACCCTGCCCGCACCGGAGCCTGTCGCCGAGGCAAACGCCGTTTCCTCCGAATAACGTGTATCTGGATTCATACGCCTTTTTTCTCTACCTTTCCCACCTATCCAACTCACTATTGGTTGAACCTCTCGTTGCGCTGTGAGTGCAGCGAAAAGAGAATTAGTATAAGGAACATGCGTATGAAGCTCTTGACAGCACTTATGCTACCACTCCTGGTGATCGCTTTAGCGCCAGTAGACGCGGCAGCCGATCCACCGTTGCGGGACGAATACCGGATTACGACGCTCTTCCCGGGTGGGGATGTACTGCGGCCCGGCCCGAAATCCGAGGACGGACACTTTTACCTTGGTTTCGATCTCGGCTTAACCTACAGCACCTTCCAGGATGGTCCGGTCAGCTTTTATTCACCGAACCCTTATTTCGAGCAATTCCCACTCGAATCCACCGTCCACGATGGCAGCGGTGTGGGGTACTACATCGGACTGACTGCCGACATCCCCATCAATGAAACGTTTGGCATCGTTGGAAAGCTAAACTACCACGCCAGGAATGGTTCGTTTGATCGGACTACAGACAGCATTCCGGTTGTTACCCCCCAAGGTGAGGTCCTTGCCGCCTGGCGTGACGAGGTCGATTGGGCATTCAATTACGTCGGCGTCGATCTGCTTCTCCGTGTGCAGCTTGTCGAAGAATCCCTGTATCTGCTTCTGGGGCCGTCGCTTGGATTTCTGACCGGCAACAATGCCAACCTGACGCAGACGATTCTGACGGACGGCGTGTTTTATCAAGAAGAAGCATTTCCACAGGATCCGTTGGTGAATCAGCTTACAGAAGCAAACTCGGATGGGGAGGTCGAAGGGTTCTCCTCCACGCGCGTCGATATCAAATTTGGTCTCGGAAGCTGGTTCCACCTCTCGGATAATCTCTACCTCGTGCCCGAGGCGATGGTTGCATTTCCACTGACTCAATTCACCGACGTGCAGAGCTACGGTCCAAACGAAGACCTACCGGACGCTGCGCTCTTCGATCGCCAGATACCGTTCATTATTGAAAACGAAGATTTCAACATGCTCACCTTCTTCTTTACGGTCGGGCTTCGTTGGCAATTGGATATGTAGGAGGGGCACCATGAAAACAATTCTAACAAGCGCAACTATCTGCATACTGCTTTCCACGCTGACTTATTCCCTGTACGCTCAGAATGAGGATGGTATGCCAACACGGCGGATTATCTCGCCTGAAAGCCACAGCATCACGGTCAGAAACCTCGGTCCGAACATAAACTCCCCTGCGGACGATTTTTCTCCGGTGGTACTCAGCGGCGGCAGGGTGATGTACTTCACATCGGACAGGACCGGCAACCACGATATCTACTCGGCGGTTGAGCAGGGAACCAACTGGTCGCAGCCCGCCGACGTCGGTTCCGGATTGAACACCGGGAACCACGAGGGCGGTGTCGCTATTACCCCGGACGGCCACTGGATGGTCTTCGTCGGATGCGACAGACCCGACGGCCAGGGAGATTGTGACCTCTACATGGCAGAATATCTCGGCGGAACCTGGCGGAACGTCTTCAATCTCGGTTCAGAGATCAACTCGGACGGGTGGGAATCTCAGCCGACAATCTCGCCCGACGGTATGGTGATCTATTTCGCCTCCGACCGCGACGGGGGACAGGGCGGGACCGATATCTGGATGAGTACGCGCACGTTCGGTGGCGAATGGCAGGAGCCGGTAAACCTCGGTCCGGTGATCAACACCAGCGGCAATGAGGCCGCGCCGTATATCGCCATCGATGGCAAGACCCTGTTCTTCTCATCGGATCAGCACCCCGGAATCGGCGGCATGGATATGTACGTCACGAAGAAGACCGGTGCTGTCTGGTCCCCGCCGCAGCATACCGGCACTCCGCTGAACAGCGAATACGACGACTACTTCTACGCGCTGCAGCGCGGTACCGATAACGTCTTCTACGCAAGCGATAAGCCCGGCGGCAGCGGTGGGCTGGACCTCCACGTCGGCAAGCCGAACCCGTTCCCACCGTCTGCAGTGACGGCCGTTATAGGCAAGGTGACGGACGCAGTGAGCGGCGATCCGCTTGGCGCTGTTCTTACGGTTTCTGATATCATCACGAACGAGCCAGTGGCAACCTTCCATAGCGACGATATCAACGGCGACTACACAGTGATTCTTCACCCCGGCAAGAGCTACGCCATCACTTCCCAGGCCCCGGGGTATCTCTTCTATTCCGACCGTATCGACGTTCCGATCGATGCGCCGAACAACACAGTGACGAAGAATATCAAGATGAGCAAGGAGCTTACGCGCCTGCTCGTGTACTTCGATTTCGACAAAGCGAATCTCAAGCCGGAGTCCTACGTCGATCTCGATGTGGCGGCAGCCTGGCTGAAGTCCAATCCAAATCTCAAGATTGAGTTGGCCGGGCACACCGATAACGTCGGTTCGAAGGACTACAACAAGCGGCTATCGCAGGAGCGCGCCGATGCAACCCGCGAATACCTCGTACGCAAGGGGATCAATCCCGCGCGTGTGAGGTCCGTAGGCTACGGGATGGAGCAACCCATCGCGAGCAATGAAACGGAAGAAGGCCGCGCTCTGAACCGCCGCGTTGAGATGAAGGTCATCGGCGAGTAACATACACGATCATACGATATGCAAAGGCGGGCAGCGAGCCCGCCTTTTTTTTTATTCACACCGCCGAAACAACTGGGAGCAGGGCTTGCGTGAAATCATAAAATATGGTATTATCGCTATGTATTATGGTAATAATTGCGCAACGAGGTACACTCATGCTCGAATCACTCTTTGGCAATCAGACGGTCGAAAAAATCTTGTTCTATCTCTCTATTCACGGAACGGGCTACGCGAACAAGATCGCCGTGGATTTGGGGATGCCGGTGAATGCCGTACAGCAGCAGTTCCAGCGACTGGAAAAGGGCGGCATTGTCGTCTGCGAATACCAGGGCAGGACGAGGAACTACACCTTCAACCCGGACTTCGCTTTACTCACGGAACTTCAAAAACTACTATCATCAGGATTACGTCAGATGGAACAAACAGAACTCGCACACTACTACCGCGGTACGCAGGAGGAAGCAGAATGGGCTCCATCTGTGCGCGCAGTCATCATTCAGGACGGCTATTTACTCGTCGCGACGAACGGCACAACCGATACCTTCCTGCCCGGCGGAGCGTTTCTCCCCGAGCTCGGTGCGGAAGGATCGCTGCGCAAGCATCTGGCGGACCAGTTTCAAGCGCGCATCCGTGTGACGGAAAAGCTGGGCTTCATCGAACAAAAGCAACCCATGCAGGAAAGCCGCTATGATATGGATATCGTCCTGCGCGCGGAGCTTCAGAATTTCCAGTACCCCGACCGCCCGAAAGGGTTAGGCGTCAGGCTGGATTTCTACTGGCACCCGATAGCCAAGATCGATCAGATGCACCTTGTACCGGAGGGTATGACGGAGCTGGTGCTCAAGGCAGCATAAGCATCTCGGTTTAGCGTATAGTACCACATCTTTCCAGAGGGGTGTGGTATTAACATTTCTGCAAAAGAGGCGAAATTCCGCTAATGTTCCGCTCTTTCAGGCCTGTATATTTCATGCAGAAACACTATGCATCACATCAGGTCGCAGGAGACATCCAGTGCAGAGCTATCGAAATAATTTTACGCTGTTCGTGAAGGGACCCGACCGCATCGAAACATTCCATATCAATGCGGATGAGATCAAGATCGAAGAGGATGGCTGGTATTTTATCGGCGCCAGATATCCGATTGCACGCTTCAACATCGAACATGTCATCGGCTATTCCCTTGTTCCGGTGTTCGAGCAAACAGAAGACGGCGAGATTCAGCGGTAGTTAGAGCCTGCCTGTCAGCAGCTTATACCACAACCAGAGATAGGACTTCCTGAAGATTGCTCCGGGCTGGAAATGCACCGCCCCGAACAACCCGCCCAGCTTAGCACCGAATGAATCGGAGAGCTTCGCGAACTGGATTTCGCCGCGGTAGAGACGGTACTTTGCCATGCGCCTGCGTTGGGCATCTTCGGCGGGATTTCCGTTGAGGAATTCCAGGTGGAGCTTGGAGAATTCCGCTGCAAACGGCCGCACGCTGTTTGTACTTTTGCTTCCGGGGTGCTTGCGAAAAGCGGCAAAGGTTCGGTCCGATAGTACCGCAGGGTACTTACGCAGGACGCGATACAGAAGCTCGCGGTCCATAGTGTAATTCAAATCCTCCCGAACATACCGGCCTACATCGTCCAAAGCGGCCCGCGTGAAAAACGTTGCCGCCTGGTGGATGCGGTAGATTCCCTCCGGACCTAAGGAAAGATCGACCGGTGATACCGCGTCCAGCTTTGCCGGCACATCGGAATCGAGCCGGTTGGAGTCTGCATCGAAGAAGTAGAACCCTCCGGCAATCACACCCGCATCAGGCTTCTGCAGATAGAGCTTCGCGACTTCATGAAACGTGCCCGGTAAATAGATATCATCGCTGTTTTGGAACGTGATGATATCGCCGGTGCAGCGCTTCAGTGCTTTGTTGATCGCATCGCTCTGGCCTTTGTCCTTGGCGCTTTCCCAATACGCGATGTTGTCGTCGTAGTGTTTGAGGATATCGACGGTACGGTCCTCGCTGCCCCCGTCCATGACGATAAACTCGAGGTTCGGGTAGCCCTGCAAAAGGATACTCCGGATGGTCTCTTCGATATAATCCCCATGCCCGTAGGTGGGCAGAGCAATACTGATTTTGGGATAGCGTTCAAGCGCCAGCGGGCTGTTATCAGGAAGCTCCCAGGGCCAGCCCAGTGTGTCTTCTTTCAATGGCTTGGGTACCGAGGTGAGATCGCTGCTCATTCGCCGTCCTGTAATAGTGATGCACACTCGGGGAGTATATGGTCCATCCAAAATTCCCGGTCCCACTTTTGCCATGCATGACAGCCGAAGGGAAGCTCACCACCGTTGCGTTCGAAACAATAGCGCGGATGCTTTTCGAATGCGAACTGAAGGCCTGTCTCCACCGGCGCAACACGAAACGTCCGTGCGAAGAGCGCGGCGCGGTCCGACCAGAACAGGTCTTCATTCAGCGTGTAATTCCTCCGGTAGGCCTCGGAGCCGTGCCTGACTTCGCGGAGCACTGAGGCGGTTTTCTTCATGCGCTGCAGTGGGCCCATATCTTTGAGATCGGGGAGACTGGTGGCAAGCAGCTCAGTCGCCATGCTTGGCTCTTCGTTCACATAGCGCGGCGAATCAATGACATCGAAGAAGGGCTTCACACGCCGTAAGGAGAGACCGCCATTGCCGACGCGGGAGAAGCCTTTCTCGGGCTTTTCCGGATCGCGAAACAGAGGCGAGCCGATATAGTCGTACCCGGTTTGATCGAGCCATGACTGCAGGTCCGAGGAGAATACCAGGCAGTCCAACTGATGGATAAGGATGAAGCTGTATTTCTCGAAGGGTTCGTAAAACTCCCGCGATAGCAGCAGCCGGCTGTATCCCTGCCGCGAATCGAAATACTCCCTGCTGAAATGTACATGCTGTCGATCTACGCCTTCAAGCTTGGTGCCCTCGGGTACTGCGATAATAATATCGTAGTCGCTCAGGTAGTGTTCCAGGTGGCAGAGCGATACGCGCTCTTCGGGTGTAAGTTCGGAACGGAAATGCGGAACAACGATGGCACAGCCGGAGTGATGCGCCGGTTCGAGAGCAGTCCGGTGGGATTGTTGCTGCGTTTCGAGCATTTACACGTGTTGGGGATTTTCTACGCGCTCAATCCGTTCGAGATACCACTGATACGCCTCGCGGATTCCCGTCCCCAGCTCGCGAGGGTGATCCCACCCGAGGTTATGCAGCCGTGAGACATCCAGGAGTTTGCGCGGGGTACCGTCCGGGTAGGAAGGATCCCAGCGGATCTCGCCCTCGTATCCGACAATCTCGGCGATGAGCGACGCCAGTTCTCGGATAGAGACATCCGTTCCAGTACCGATGTTTATCAGCTCATTGCCCGTATGGTGCTCCAGTACATGGAGACTTGCGGCGGCCATATCGTCCACATGCATGAATTCCCGCCGCGGGCTTCCTGTCCCCCAGAGTTCTACATGGTCCGAATGCACACCGTGCCCAGCGAGGTACGCGGTGATATCCTCGGGAACGGCAGGGGAATGCGTTTTGAACTCCGCCGCGATCTCAGAATTCTTTCCTTCGGCGAGGAGCTTGGCGAGGTGCAGCTTACGGATGAGTGCGGGCAGTACATGGCTCGTATCGAGATCGAAATTATCGTACGGCCCGTACAAATTCGTCGGCATGACGGAGAGGTAGTCGACGCCGTACTGATCGTTATATGCCTGGCACATTTTGATGCCGGCGATCTTGGCGATTGCGTATGGTTCGTTCGTCGGCTCGAGTGGTGCTGTGAGCATATAGTCTTCGCGGATGGGCTGCGGGGCTTCGCGGGGATAGATGCACGAGCTGCCGAGGAACAGCAGCTTGCCTACGCCGGCATTGTAGCTGCCGTGGATGACGTTGTTCTGCAGCGCGAGGTTCTCGTAGATGAACTCAGCGCGGTAAGTGTTGTTCGCCAAGATGCCGCCGACCCTCGCCGCCGCGACGATGACCACAGCCGGTTTGGTTGAGGCGAGAAAATCCTCTGTTGCGCGCTGATCGAGCAGATCGAGTTCGGCGCGGTTCCGGGTGACGATATCGGTATAGCCCCGGCCTTCCAGCAGCCGGTGCATGGCAGCTCCGACCATTCCATTATGACCGGCAAGAAAGATCCTTGCGTTCGTATCCACAGCAGCCTTCAATTCGTGATTATCCGGGTTCTATGCGGAGAGTTATTCCACTTCCTGTAATAACGCACTTTCGCCGTAAAATGGAAAACCTTGAAGATCAAAACGGCTCAACACGTGAGCAATGGATAGTTCGTGGTTACGGTTGAAGGCGCTAGCATTTCTCGACACTTCTGACTTGCAAAGGAACCGCGGGAAATACCATATTAGAACGCAATGAATAGCAATTTGATTATAGAGATACGGAAGAAGCGCGACGCAATTATTCGCATCGCCGAAAAACACGGTGCGTTCAATCTTCGCATCTTCGGTTCAACGGTGCGGGGCGATCAGCACACGGATAGCGATCTCGACCTTCTCATCGATGTCGGGCCGAAGCATAGCCCATGGTTTCCGGCAGGCCTTGCCCTGGAGCTGGAAGAACTGCTGGGATGCAAGGTTGATGTCGTTATTGCTCGCAGTGTAAATCCTCGCTTAAAGGCGAGAATCTTCGACGAAGCAGTACCGCTGTGAAGAAGGAACCCGCTATCTATATCGAGCATATTCTTGAAGCAGCGAGGAAGATCAATAGATATGCTGCTAGTGGGGAGGAGGCATTTTACGGCGACGAAATGCTTCAGGATGCAATTATTCGCAACTTTTTGGTAATAGGAGAAGCTACCAAACGGATCCCTGAAGAGTATCGTGAAACCGCGAAGGAAATACCTTGGAAATTAATGGCCGGATTTCGTGATAAACTCATCCATGCGTATGAAGATATTGATCTCACCATAGTCTGGGATACCATTCGTGATGACATCCCTCCTCTCATCGATTCCCTGGAAGATCACTTCCCTGCGTAGCTTGTCCCTTCCCGCGCGTTGAATTGTGCGCACATTTCCCACTTCCAGCCGATCTTCCTATATTCCATTTCAAACCTGGCTCATTGATTTTCACCACCGGTTTTACCTCATCGCGGATGTGCTCAAAGCGCAGCCGTGGCATTCATGCGGCATAACCAAACGCCGCTCACGAAAGTAACTCCATCGACGCATGAAATATACAGCGACGCTTACACTCGAAGACGGCTCCTCCTACAGGGGCACGGCGTTCGGCGCAGAGCGGCCGGCTACCGGAGAGGTGGTCTTCAATACCGGGATGGTCGGCTATCCGGAAACACTCACCGATCCCTCATACAACGGGCAGATTCTTGTCTGCACCTATCCGCTGATCGGGAATTACGGCATCCCGAACGGCGAGCGCGAAAACAGCCTGCTGCGCAATTTCGAATCCGAGCACATCCACGTGCAGGGGCTCATCGTCACGGACTATTCCCATGAATACTCGCACTGGTCGGCGGCGCGGTCGCTGGGCGACTGGCTGAAGGAGGAAGACATCCCCGCCGTTACCGGAATCGATACGCGGGCGCTAACGAAGAAGCTCCGCGAAAAGGGCTCCATGCTCGGCAGACTGACGTTCGGGGAAAGCGAGGAGTTCGGCGAGGTGGACGACCCGAACCTGCGCAACCTTGCCGCCGAGGTCTCCTGCGCAGAGCCGGTGAAATACGAGAAAGGCCCCAAGCGCATTGCGGTGATCGACTGCGGCGTGAAGAACAACATCATCCAGGCATTCCTGCGGAGGGATATCTCCGTGGTCCGCCTCCCGCACGATGCGGATTTCGTGAGCGATGAGTTCGACGGGGCTGTGGTATCGAACGGGCCTGGCGATCCCAAGCTGGCAACTGCGACGATTGAAAACACCCGCCGCGCCATGAAAGCCGGCATGCCGATTCTGGGCATCTGCCTCGGCTCGCAGGTGCTGGCACTGGCATCCGGTGCGGATACCTACAAACTGAAATACGGCCACCGGAGCCACAACCAGCCGGTAAACGAAAGCGGGACGCGGCGCTGCCTCATCACCTCGCAAAACCACGGGTAC
>PABJ01000158.1 GCA_002699105.1 Ectothiorhodospiraceae bacterium
AAGCAATAGGACCTTACAGCCAGGCGATGGAAGCCGGCAACATGGTCTTCGTCTCCGGTCAGCTCGGCCTCGATCCCGCAAGCGGCGAATTCGTGCCCGGCGGTATCAAGGAGCAAACACGCAAAGCACTCGAAAATCTCCGCGCCGTTCTGAACGCCGCTGATTGCGCATTGACGCACGTCACCGCATGCACGGTTTACCTGAAAGATCTCAACGATTTTGCCGCGATGAACGAAGTCTACGCGGAGTTCTTCAATCAGAATCCGCCGAGCCGCGCGGCTGTGGAAGTGGCTCGCCTCCCGAAAGACGGTATCGTCGAAATCAGTTGCATTGCAGTGAAGGAAGGATAACGAAGTCTATGAAGTACAGAATATTAGCAGCACCTCTACTCACAGCATTCACAGTGGTATTCTTCTTCGCCTGCGGTAACAGCAAAGAGGAGGCCTCGAAGATGCCGGGCAAGGCAGTCTTCGATAACTATAACTGCGCGCAATGCCACGGTGCCCAGGGCGAAGGCTCGAAGCTTGCACCGGCAATCGATAAGCTGGGCGAGCACTTCACCAAGGCCCAGCTCATCGAATATCTCAAGAATCCAATGGAGTATGCGAAGCAGGATCCGCGGTTGAACGAGCAGAAGAAAGGCTATCCTTCGATGATGCCCAACTACGAATTTATCGGCGAAGAGAAGCTTTCGGATCTGGCTGATTACCTACTCAAAGCATACGAATGACGCGCGTAACAGCCTGCCATTTGGAGGCTGAACCAAGCCGTAATATTTTTGGTGAGGTAACTCCCGGTAACAACCGTTTTCAATCACCGACCGAGGCTTGAGGTTCTCGCCGTATGCGCAGGGCATGGAACCAAGTACTCTTCTGGCTCGATACTCTCGGTATCGTGCGTTTGAACGGCTGGCTGCTTCTCGCAGCCGGCGCGGCAGTCGTGTTTCTCGTTCCCGGAATTGAGGCAGAGTCCGAGCAGTGGAGAGAACTGTACCGCGTCATCACGACAATAGGGTACGTGCTGCTGGCGGTGTTCGCGTTTTATATCCTGTTCATCGTCGTGCCGTACGCCTGGTTCCTTCTGACCTACTATATCCTGCGCGGCGAACGCGATCAGATTCTGTTCAAATTCCCGAAGGAGTCCGTCCCGCTTGGGGAGACGTTCGATATCGACGCTATCCTGAAGCGTAAGCTCCGGCTGCGGTTCGGCGCGATGAAGTTCCGGCTCGTGTTTTACGACTATTCCACGAGTCCGTGGTGCTTCTTACTGCAAACCCAGCGCAGGAAGGGCGAGCTGTTCAATTCCGCCGACCGCGGCGCTATCGGCTCGTTTGCAGTGCAGCTTCCGCATATCGGGCGGTACAGAACCCGCTATTCCGTCGTGAAGTTCGAGGATCCTCTCGGACTGTTCTCTCTTCCGCTCGTCGAGAAAGAATTCGACGAGGCTGTGGAAGAGAAAAACTTCTACCTTTATTGCCTGCCCCCTGCACCGTCGGTCCATGCGATGCCGTACTACACGGCGAAGCGAAACATCGCACATAGTTCGGACCAGGCGTACCGCGTGACAGAGGATTACTTCGATACCAAGCGCTACGAACCGACCGATGACATTCGGCGAATGATGTGGCCCGTCTACGCCCGCACCCGTCAACTACTGATCCGCAAGCCCGACCGGGATTCGAGCATAGATTCCGATATCGATGTGTACATCCTGTTCCATAATCCGCTCATGCAGAAAAACGGCGGCGCGGAGCGGGAGTACTTCGATAGATACATCATGAAGGCGTCCAGGTACCTGGAATCATTGCTGTACAAGCGCCAACTTGCAGTCAGGATCGTCTCGGACTGCCGCGTTGAACCGCCGTACAAGCACGATCCTTCCCTTACTGAGATCGGCAATCTCAAGCGGAGCCTGGTATGCAACGAATGGCACGAACAGCAGGCCCCGGATGCGTTCCTGCATAGTTCTCTCGGCTCGGCAACCTACGACCGGGAGCTGATACTCATTCTCCATCCGTTTATCGATCCCGGCGCACTTCCACATGAATTGTTGGAGAAGTTCACATCCATCCATGTGACTGACCTCGAGGGCGGCGTCGGTCCCTCTTTGGATAGCAACGGACTTCAACGCATTCTCTATCGGCCGGAGCGGGGAGCAGTGGGTAAGGCCTTCGCTCGAGGTACGATGCGAAAGTACGCTGCGGTACACCGAAAGAAGTACGATGCTTTGCGAGGGATCGCGAAGGGTCCTGTGAGCATGCAGACTGAGGAGGCGTATGGATAGAACGTTCGGTGAGATGCTGCTTGGCAGAGTGATTCCGCACGTCCTTGCATTCGGATACGTGCTGTACTTCCCGAGCGAATCGGTCGGCACGATCCGCGGCGGGTTGTGGGTGCTTATTCCATTGTACGCCGTGTTTGCCGCGGGGCACACCTATGCCGGCTGGAAGCGCATGCGCCTGCCGTTCGTGCTGCTGCTGACAGGAGCGGCGGGGGCTCTCATCCTCGCAGCATCCTTCCTCATCCCGGATGCACCGGAAGCGGGCGCCTTCTACAAGACATTCTTCACGACGATTATTCTCCTCTTTCTGGGATTCTCAGCCGTCGTCAATACGCTGTTCGTATCGACGCGGTACTTCTATCTCGCCGAGGTTGCGCTCTTCCTCGGTGCGTGGTTGCTGCTGGAGATCCTGCCGGGCGGACATCTTGCAAGCGAGGCCCTGCTGTTGTCGTTGCCGGTACTCGCATATGCACTGTACGTACTGCTGTTCGATTATGCATTTCTCGAGCCTGTGCACGGCAGGGACCGCAAGAAACTCCTCTGGAAGTTTGCCGGGGCGCTGGCCGTTTTGCTTCTCGCACTGCTGGGGGGCATTGCAGGGATCGGCGAATCCAGTTCCGCAGGCGGCGGTGCCGATTACAGTATGCTCTCGAAGCAGAACGACCTGTACACGATGCAGGAACGGGCATCGATGGAGGATAAATACAGGATCCCGCTGGATTCGAAGGAGCTGGTGCTTGTCGCGAATATCGATCCGACGGTACTCGGCGGAGAGAACAGGCAGATCGGATACTATCTGAAATTCCACTCCCTCTACAATTACGATCCCGCATCCTCGGAATTCAACACGCTTGCCGATGAAATGGAGGATCCGAACTTCTACGTGCGCAGCGTACCTATCTCCGCAACGCAGGGCATTCCGACGCACTTGACGTATGATGAGAGCGGGAATCCGATTGTGCCGCCCTACAGCCTGCGCACGGACGGCAAAGCGACGGTGTACAATATTCAGCTCAACACGAACCAGAGCTTCGGGAATAATCTCACGTACCGGTTCGTCTCCTACCCCGGAACCGACAGCCTGACGATTGGCGAGAAGACCATGCCCGTGCTGGGTGTGTACCGGCTCTTCAACAAGATATCGCTGCTCAATGCGATCCCGATTGGCACCTCGGGCGTCTATTCAGAGATAGACTTTAACGACATCATGCTTGAACGCGCCGAGGAGTACATGCAGCCCGGCGATACGCCTGCTTCGTTTACGCAGCGCTATCTGAGATACGACGGTCTGGAGCCGGATATTATTGACAGCATGAAGACCCTGCTTCGGGGCAGGGAAACCGTTCGGGACAAGATTCTCACGGTGATCGAGTTCTTCAC
Organism: Ectothiorhodospiraceae bacterium; assembly: GCA_002699105.1. Taxonomy (GTDB): domain Bacteria; phylum Bacteroidota; class Ignavibacteria; order SZUA-365. The sequence continues at coordinate 3,661 of PABJ01000158.1, forward strand.
GCAGCAGGATGAAAACGGGAATCAGGTGTTCACCTACGATGTGGAGCCCGGCTCTCCTCCCGGACCGGACCAGAGCAGGCTGCACTATTTCCTCATGAAAAACCGGCGCGGCTATTGCACGTATTATGCGACGGCTGCGACGCTGTTTCTGCGGGTAGCGGGAATACCGGCTCGCGTTGCTATCGGGTTTGTGCCGGGCGAGACGAGCAGCAAGAACCCCGGTTGGTATTACATCTATTCCCAACAAGGACATGCGTGGACGGAGGTTTACCTGGGGCCGCAGCTTGGCTGGATCGATCTCGATGTTACCCCTGCTGCCGATAATGAAATCGGTCCTCCTCCGCCCGATCCGACGCCGCCGACCCCTCCATTGCCGGTCGACCCGTTGTATAGGTACACCGGAGTCGCTAAGAGCGGGGAGATCCCGCCACCGACTATTCCTGAGCGATTGGATGTGCGGACGGAAGCACAGGATGAGCTGTATTGCACGACATTTACCGAGCGTTCCGTCATCCTCCTCCCGGATACGGCAGCGGGTGCCGGGGATTCTCTGCCGGAATTCAGCATTGGGGATACGCTCATCGCCATTGGAAGCCGTTCCGTAAACAACGATGCAGATGACTGCGGGTTCGACGAGTTTTATTACCGCGAACTAACAGTGAAAAAGCGCAAGATTGAGGACACGACTAGCGCAGCGGTATCCGAACCGGAATCGGATCTTACTTCGTGGTTGCTGCCTGTCGGGATAGCACTCATGGTGTTGATTCTGGGTCTGCTGAGCACACCGACGGTTCATCTATGGCTGCTGGCCCGCGCCGCACGCAGTGCCCGGCAGCCGGGGAAACGCCTTAGTCTTACGAGGGCCTGGTCGCTGATGATGCTGCAGATGCACGGGATTCAGGATCGCGAGGAAACGGATGAGCAATTTGCGGCACGGTTAGCCTCCGAACACGGCATAGAGATGCGGGAGTTTATGAGAGCGTATCTTCATCACAGGTACTACCGCACGCCGGAGAGCGTTCCGCAATCTGTGTACGAATCCGCGATGTTTTCCATTCGCGCATATTTCAAAGGGCGCGATAATGCAGTCGTGCGAATCATCCGGCAGATGAACTTCTGGCAGTATATGCGCATCATTAACCGGGGGAAGACGGCATGAGATATCTGTTGGCGGTGCCGTTGCTGTTATTCCTCTTTTGCGGCGTATGCCCGGTTCACGCGCAGGGCGTTGCCCAGGCTGTCGACAAGGCAAACGAGCTGCTCGATCGCGGGGATTTCGATGCGATAGAGGACAGCCTCTATGCAGTCTGCATTATCGATATTCTCGATCGGACGAATTGGCGCGATCAGCAGCTCTATGTTGTCGGCTCCAGGATATTGGAGGAGCGGGAAGGGCATTTTCTTGGGCATCTACTCCGCGGCTGGTACATCGCAAATACGGCAACCGACAGACGCGGACATGAACGCGCCCTGGCCGAGTATCAGCTCGCAAACGCCAATTGGAAGCACAAGGCATTCCCCGCGTACAAAGGGAATCTCGATGCGCTTGTCGCATCGCAGCAGCTGGCGGGTATCGATTCGCGAGGACAGATGTTTTCGTACCTCACTACGTACTACTACCTTCAGCTTCAATACCAGCTATCAGCAGAGTACCTGGAACTCGACCGCGTTGTCGAATCCTACAAGGTGATGGAGGATCTGCGGGAAGCGGGCTATGCGTACGACTTCTATTCGCTCACCCGCATTGCATGGATATACTATAAATATCGTACGCACGTTGATATTCCCGAGTACACGTTCCTCCGCAGTTCGGATGCGGAGAACATTGAGTATGCGATAACCCTGGCCAAAGATCAGCTCAAGGAGATAGACCGCTACAAGGGCGAGAAGTACAGCTACTCCCGCTACTGGCTGGATAACAGCACTACATCGTGGTACCAGAATGCATCTTACAATATCATCTCGATTGCATACGGCGCTGCTTGGCAAACCGATAGCTCTATCACCTACTATGAGAAAATGCCCGACTGGTTCAAGTTGCGGCAAAACGGCACCTACCTTTATTTGGGTGCGATGAACTATCGTGGCGCCGAACGGCAGTTCGAATATATCGGCAAGGCCGGTGGGAAGCCCGTGGAGGTGCTTTCCGAGCCGAAGGCGATCGAGTCGCAGAAGAACGTACTGATCTACAAAGGCGCGTTGGACGAGGCGCATTTCCATCTGAATAACTACCCGAGGAAATACCAGGAGAGCCGCGGCGAGGGCATGCTCTGGCTCGGTTCGGTGCAGTACTGGCGCGGCGATCTGGACGAAGCAAAGCGTACGCTGGAGCTCGCGCTGGACTATCCCGAGGTGTTTGGGAATACCTCGTTCACCCGCGTGCATTACGACATGACAGCGCATGCCTACCTTGCGCTCGTCCACGAGGCCATGCAGCACCGGTTTTCGTTCGAGCCTGTAATGGAAGACAATCCCTTCCTTGCGGCATGGGAGCATGTGAAGCGGTTCTTCGAAGGCATCTATCACTGGCTCATGGAAACGCTGCACCGCCACTGGGCCATCGATAAGTACCTGCAAATCCGGGACCGCAATCAATATGTGCGCGTGTTTTACACTGAGAACGCCGGCGATTATTTCCAGACCTGGTCGATTATCCGGCATCTCGATCCTGCATGGCATCTCGATCTGATTGACCGGGCGGCGAAGGACGACAAGCGTCCGCGGGCGGCGAAGTTTTACACAATGCAGCAAGCGGGTTTCCTGAATGCCCAGGGAGACTACGACCGGGCGCATGCTCTCATCGCAGACTTTGACGGTCCATTGAGCGCAGTCGATACGACGTACGAGAAGCTCTTCATAGCGATGACCGAGGACATTGCTCTCGAATCGTGCGAGTACGCCGCACCGGAGGAAACAGGTCCCCGGCTGGCGAATCTGTATCGGTGGTACCCGCAGTCAGCATTTCTCTGGGGGCACAGGATCTCAGTATCCATCCGCGAGTCCGGTATTGCCACCCTTCCATCCGGCGACCGCGCCTATGCGGAACAGGCGATGCAGTACGTGCAGGACTTCGATTTTGATTTCAACGCCAACGACCCGAACGCTGTTCAAACGGAATTCGAGTTCTTTGAAAGCGAGGAAGGCATAGCCGTGGAGTACACAATATCACTCCGCGGGAAACAGATCCGCAGAGGCGAACTTGCCTTCCCCCGGGACGACAATGGGAGCTACCGGTACAGCGTTCAGGATGCTGCCCGGCTCATCGCATACAGTATTTATTCAATTATACCATCCACGACGGAGAACCCGAATGCATAGCTATACACGCGAGGATATTGAACGGATCGTCCAGGAATCTGCGCCGAAACTTGCAGCGTTGCGTCAGAATATCCACCGCATTATACGGGGACAGGACGACAAGATCGATCTAGTATTGACCGCGCTGTTGGCGGGAGGGCATGTCCTCATCGAAGACTACCCCGGAAGCGGAAAAACCACCCTCGCCAAAACGCTGAGCCGCTCCATCGGCGGAGCCGGGGACGACGTTGAGTTCAAGCGTATACAGTTCACCCCGGACCTGCTTCCCATGGATATCGTGGGGTTCAACTTCTTCGACTCAGGACAGAACACGTTCGTATTCCGCAGGGGGCCGGTGTTCAGCAATATCATCCTCGCCGATGAGATTAACCGCGCATCCCCGAAAGTCCAATCTGCGCTGTTAGAGTGTATGGCTGAAAAGCAGGTGACTGTCGATGAGCGGACATACGAGCTCGAACGGCTGTTCTTTATCGTGGCGACGCAGAACCCCATCGATCTCGAAGGAACATACCCGCTTCCCTGGGCGCAGCTCGATAGGTTTTACTTCAAGATTCCGCTCGGTTACGTGGATTATGATACCGATCTGGAGATACTCAGCAATCTGGATACGATTCTGAACGTCCCCGGTGAAGTGAAGCCTGTGGTAACGTCGGCGGAGATCGTCGCGATGCAGGAAGCCTCGTTCTATGTGCATTCGGATGAGAGTTTGGTCAAAAGCGTGACGAATCTCATCCATGCGACCAGGGAGAGCAAGAAGGAGATTCACGTCGGCGCGTCCACCCGCGCGGGAATCTACCTGCTCAAGCTCATGAAGGCACATGCGCTTCTCAACGGCAGAGCATACGCCACGGAGGACGATTTCAAAAGCGTTGCCTTCTGGTCGCTGCACCACAGATTAGTCTACGCCAACAGGAAGGCAGGCGAGGAGATGCTGGAATCGTTTATCAACCGTGAGATCGAGAAGCTGAAGAACAGCGCGGCGTAAACTCTCTCTCGGAATCTTGTGTTATGGGTGCAGAACAGAACATCACAGGAGTATCGTACGATGGAAACGAAGGACTTCATTATCGAGGGGATGAGTTGCGATCACTGCGTAAAGGCGGTGAAGCGCGCACTGCAGGATGTTGAGGGAGTGGAGATCGATACCGTTGAAATCGGCCACGCAGCGGTTGAATACAACGCCGGAACGGTGCCGGATAGCAAAATTATCAGCGCGATTGAGGATGCCGGGTATAAGGTCTCCGAGGTGAAGTAACCCACTATGGGCGACTCTGAGGAACAACCGCAGATCCGTACAGCGCATCTGAATGTTTCGGGTATGACCTGCGCAAGCTGCGTGCGGCGCGTGGAAAATGCAATCCAGAAAGTGGAAGGCGTATCCAGCGCGAACGTCAATCTTGCGTCCGAGAAGGCAAGTATAGAATTCGACGGCAGCGATGAGGCGCTGGATTCGATAAAGAAAGCAATCGACCGTGCCGGGTACAGCGTCATAAGCGAAGGCAATGGAGGTCAAGCTGCGAGTTCAGAACAGAAGGACGCGCAATCGGAGAGAAAAGGCGAAGAATACCGGCGCTCCCGCAACGATCTTATCTTCTCGGCCGCATTCACCCTGCCTGTGGTACTCATCAGCATGCTCGGTATGTTCGAGTGGTTCCGTGCGTGGTTTCCCTTGGGAGAATACGACACGCAGAAGATACTCTTCCTCCTTACCACCCCTGTCATGGCGTACCCTGCGCGGCGCTTCTATAAAGGCTTTTGGCGGCTTCTTACGCGCGGTGCGGCTGATATGGATTCGTTGGTCGCAGTCGGCACAGGGGCGGCGTATCTATACAGTCTGTTGCTGGTGCTGTTCCCGCACTGGCTCGGCATCCAGCCCGGCGCCGAGCCGGTCTACTTCGAGACAGCCGCTGTCATCGTCACGCTAATCCTCCTTGGAAAGCTCCTCGAAGCCCGGGCGAAGCAGCGCGCCTCGGACGCTATCGGTAAGCTGCTGGAACTGCAGCCCGATACGGCGCATGTGAAACGGGGCGCGGAGTTCCGGGAGGTATCCATCGATGAGATAGCCATCGGCGACCTGATCCTCATCCGCCCAGGGGAACGAATTCCTGTGGATGGTGAGATCGTGGAGGGCGATGCCACGCTGGACGAGTCAATGCTCACAGGCGAATCGCTTCCGGTCGAAAAATCCGAAGGCGACACCGTTTCCGGCGGCACGCTGAATTCCTACGGCAGCTTTCAATTCAAGGCAACGCGGATAGGAAAGGACACAGCCCTTGCCAGAATTATCGACCTGGTGGAACAGGCGCAGGGTTCAAAAGCGCCGGTCCAGCGCCTTGTCGATAAAGTGGCGGCGGTCTTTGTCCCCGCCGTAATCGTAGTGGCTGTGGGTACATTTTTCGTGTGGCTGTTCGCTGCGGAGGCGAGTTTTTCCGCAGCGCTTGTAAACAGCGTAGCTGTGCTCATTATCGCATGTCCGTGCGCGCTGGGACTCGCAACACCGACAGCGATTATGGTCGGCGTCGATGTTGGGGCGAAGCGCGGCATCCTCGTCAAGAATGCGGAAGCGCTGGAACTCTCCAAGCGCATCACGACTATACTCCTCGATAAAACCGGCACCATCACCGAAGGAAAGCCCAGGCTGCAACGTATCGGCCTGCACGCAGATATCGAAGAGGATGAACTGCTTCGCATGGCAGCATCGGCGGAGGAGCCTTCAGAACACCCCTACGGCAGGGCGATTGTTTCCGCGGCCCGGGAGAGGAAGTTGAAGCTATCAGCCCCTGCAGATTTCTCCTACACCGGGGGGAAAGGGATCACCGCCTCTGTGGATGACCGCAAGCTCATCATCGGGAACGAAGCCCTGCTCTCCAATCACGGGATAGCCATCAACGGGGTGCCGCAGAATGAGGAGGGAGAGACATCGCTGTACGTTGCCGTCGACGATAAGTTGGCGGGAGCGCTTCACGTCTCAGATACGATACGAGAGACTGCAGCCGAGGCAATCGCAGCACTGAAGGAACTGGGGATCACCCCTGTGATGGTTACAGGAGATGCAAAGGCGACGGCAGAATCTATCGCCAGGCAAATAGGGATCGAGCATGTCGAAGCGGAGGTCCTGCCGGAACATAAAACCGCTGCAGTGGAACGGTACCGCGGAAAGAACACCATCGTAGCTATGGCGGGAGACGGCATCAACGATGCGCCTGCGCTCACTGCGGCGGATGTCGGGATTGCTATGGGGTCGGGAACGGACATCGCCATCGAATCCGCCGACATCGCATTGATGAAGAGCGACCCGATGGCGATTGCAGATGCCATTCGGCTATCCCGGAAAACGATCCTGAAGATTCGGCAGAATCTGTTCTGGGCATTTATTTATAATGTTATCGGCATACCGCTGGCAGCCCTTGGAATGCTGAATCCAATGATTGCTGCCGGGGCGATGGCGTTTAGCTCCGTAAGCGTTGTCAGCAACTCGCTGCGCCTGCGCCGTTTCCTCAAACATCACTGACCGAGAGGACTGCGCTGCATATCTGACGGGATGCGCAGTTCTTTCGCGATCTTCTCGCCGATCACAGCGCAAGCCTGCATCACCGCTTCTTCGATTTTGTCTTTTCCGCTGGTAAACAGAGCGGCCTTCTCCTTCATGGTTGCAAGTCCATTACGCGATCCGTTGACAACCGGGAGAATCTCAACATCGCCTGAATGCTCTGTGGACCAGATTTCATCTCCATCAGGCTTCATCGTAATGGTCGTTATAACGTTGAGCTTCACACGAACGGCGTTGGGACTTTGGATCAATTCGCAACGCTTCAGCAAGCTGCTGACGAGGTATTGCGCGCTTATAGAACTCTGCTCCGCAGACCGTGCGCCGTACTTCTTAAACTGCCTTTCGACACCATTGGAGATACCATTTGCAAGTGTTTGGGGGCGGATCGCCTTTATCAAACTTTGCTGTGCCTTCGATCCGCCTACCGTCACCCCGCCCTGCTTTAATAGCTCAACCATCGGGGATAGATCACCCGTACCGGCATTTTTGGAGAGGATAAGTGTGGACGCCTTGGCATCGACAAAACCCGTGAAGATCATCTCCTTTCCGGCCGGGGTGAACGGTGCGTCGCCGCCGGGGCCGGAGGAGGAACAGCCAGCGATAATAAAACCGCCTATGAGGACGCACATTCCAGCATATGTGCGCAGTATGTTTTTCATGATACTATTCCGAAGTGGGGTTACGTTTTCCATTTAATTGAGCATCCCATTGAAGGGACAGGGTCGATAGAGAGATCTCTCCCGGCGAGAAGATCCTCGAAGACCATCTCCAGGTCGTTCTGTGTCACTTTGTCCGGATCCTGCCAGTTGTCGTCGAGGCGTCCGTTGTACCGGAGCTTTCGCTCGCGGTCGAAGACGAATATATCGGGCGTGCAGGCTGCATCGTATGCTTTGGCGACCTCCTGGGTCTCATCAAAGAGGTACGGGAATGGAAAATCCTTCTCCTCAGCGCGTACCTTCATGTTCTCGAAGGAGTCTTCCGGGTAATTTTCTGCGTCGTTCGGATTGATTAGGACGAATTCAACGTTACGTTCTTTATAGCGCTGTTGCAAATCGATGAGTCTGTCCTCGCATGCTTTTGCATACGGGCAGTGATTGCATGTAAATACGACGGTGAGCAGGTCGGCA
>PABJ01000159.1 GCA_002699105.1 Ectothiorhodospiraceae bacterium
CTGAGAAGTACCAATAAGGGCGTGGATTGGACGGAGGTACTTGGTAATAGGGAAGTAGGGTATGATTTTGTAGAAATGTGTCAAATTGGTGGCTCAATTTTGCTTCGAGCGGTTGTTCCTAATCGCGAGGCAATTAAGTACGATCCGACGGTGTACAAGTTATTTATGTACTCTGTCAGTGATAACGATGTCACCCCTATAACTATCCCGATCACGGATCGCGAAACGACGAAAGATATGAGAGTGTCAGTCGTGAAAAGCAATATTTATATTCTTTCGCGGCGGTACAAGACGAGTCAATCGACATCTGAGGAGGCGATTCTATACTATTCTTCCGATGCAGGGAATGAGTGGTCTGAAAGGATTCTAGACTCAGACATCGCTTTGTATAATGAACGGCAAAGAGCTTGTTTCGTCGCACCGGACACTGGTTTTATCATCGCCTATTCTTACTCAAATCCCGGTCCAACCTTGCGTCTGTTCCGTACAACGGACCGAGGCAGTTCATGGGATCTGTTAGAGGGGACGCCCGAAATATCGGGGCAAGCGGAGATTAATTACTTGCTCCTCAACGGGAATCGCATCCTGTATCTGAATGGAAGTTCAGCGATCTACACCTCAACTGACTATGGCGAATCCTGGAGCGATGAAAGGCTGGTTCCATGGGCGACGTCAATATCTACAGAAATTGTTGACATACAATGGCCTCAACACTCGTCACTGTACGTGCTTGGAAAAGGTGGAGATATTTACAAATCAACCGATGCTGGCAGCGACTGGGATCAAATGCGTGACATCACAGCGCTTCACACAGATCGAATGTATTACGCAACCGGGCTTACTGTACACAACAGCGATCTCATCGTTTCAAGTATAGCTGGATACTTCGATGTTAGTCACGATGATGGTACGACTTGGGACAAAGTACGGCATAGCGATTTCTACAACATCCGTAATGTGAGATTCTATAATCGCAATAACGGAACCGTCGTTGCATCAAATATTGGTGGTGAGGATGCTGTGCTTCTTACGACCAATGGGGGCCTCTCCTTCGAGTACGCCGGGACAATGCCTCAGATAAAGTACTATGAAGTTGATTTATGCGATAAGAATACTATGTATGCTTACCGCAGCGTCCCTGCTCAGCAGCCAAATATGCATGAACTGAGTATATGGCGTTCAACGAATAGCGGCGCTGAATGGGACTCCGTCTATGTCATACGCGGCGAGATTGATGAAATCATCTCAAACATATCCTGTTTGGATACCTACGTATTCCGGAAAGCGAAACATAGATTCTTTGTCAGTAATGATCGTGGAGAAAACTGGGTGTCGTATCCTATTCAAGACACTGCCAATACCGTATCTGAAGCGATTCCGGTGCGATCGAGTGATGGAAGTATCGTGCTGTACACATCTGTTGGTTCAGGCATACCGGGCCTTATCCCGCGTATTTATAGGTCGGCAAATCTTGGTGAGGACTGGCAACTTGTGTATGAAGCAGTCGAAGCCGGTTCGAATATAACATCGATGCAAGTACTATCTGCCGATACCGTAGGCTTTGTTTTAACGACAGCGAATGCGGTTGATGTGTATTTGACCACAAATGCCGGGTCATCATGGGAGATGTTTTACTCCTCATCGGAGTCTGGACAAACTAAGAACTATCATCTCAATCCTCCTTATGCATATTCGATGCCTTCATCTGGGTATATGATATCCACTCCTGATAGGTTCAACACTACGCAAGTGAGCCTTTTTCGATCAAACCGTTTTACGAACAGAGACTGGTTATTCTTTGCCGATCTCAATAGTGGTTGGCTAGTTACTCGCGATATAGTTTACGCGACGACGAATGGAGGTGTGAATAGTATCAATCGTGAACAGGCGGCTGTACAAACCATGACTTTAAACTCTTCGTACCCAAACCCGGTAAGCGCAGGGGTTTCGGCAACGGTGGAGTTTACGCTTGAGCGGGCTGCGGCGGTAACTCTGGAGGTGCATGATATCCTTGGCCGCCGTATGCGCGAGCAAAGCCTCGGTCAACTCCCGCTCGGTGAGCACTCGCAAACCATCTCCACCTCCGGCCTCCAGAGCGGTATGTATTTTTATACACTCACATCCGGGGCAAATGCGCCTGTAGTTGGAAAAATGATGGTGCGGTAACCGTTTAGAATGCTGTAGGGGTCGATCCCCGTATCGACCCGCATTGCCCGGCTCGCGCCGGGCGTTTTTTGTGTGCTGGAATCTTTCCCCTCTTGAGGCGATCGACGCTATGGCCTGCCGCGTCGATTGCCGGACAAGCTGAAAGCGCGCCGTGGCGTGGGGGGACACAGGGGGAATTCTTCTCTGAAAAGCGCGCACGCCCCGCGCGTACGGCGGCCAGAGGTCGCCCGTGGAAAACCATGGTGTTGGCGTAAACTAGCTACCGTTTATCCGGCTCCATCCGTTTGGCGGGGATTCCTGCTTTCGCAGGAATGACCCCGTTCGCAGCTGCGCCACTCTCGGGGCAGGCAATAAACGGTTCCTCATCTCGAACCCCTGAGGTTTCTTCGTACTCGGGACGGCAACACGGGCGCATACAGGGATGTACAGACTGCACACATAGGTAACAGGTGTTTCAATACATAGGTAACACTTCAAATCAGCACGGTTATCTTCTGTTTTTCTTTATCGAAGGAGATCGACCATGCCATGGAAGGAGTGTTCGATATTGGATCAACGCCGAGAGTTTATTGCTTTTGCCAGTCAACCAGGAGCCACGATTTCCTTGCTGGCGCAGCGGTATGGCATTTCACGAAAGACTGCTCATAAGTGGGTGAAGCGCTATCAACGCCATGGCCTCGATGGATTAGAGGATCAGTCGCGTCGCCCACACACGTTTCGCTGTTCCACGCCGGATCCAATGGTTGCGGCGGTGCTCTCAGTACGCGAACGCTATCCCTGCTGGGGTGGCCGGAAGATTCGCCGTGTGCTTGAGAACGAACGGCAATCAGGCGCCCTCCTCGTATCCAATGAGATACCGATTCCTGCCGCGTGTACGATTACACGGATTTTGCAGCGTCACGGCAAGATTGCAGAAGACGCATCTGCCGCCCGGATACCAGTGAAACGATTTGCACGAGCGGCCCCTAATGAGTTGTGGCAGATGGATTTTAAGAGCGATGTGGCATTAACGAACCGTCGCGTGAGCTATCCCTTAACCATCCTCGACGATTATTGCCGATTTAACCTCTGCCTGCAGGCCTGTGAGAACCAACGCCATGACACGGTCGTCACCGCACTCACAGCGGTCTTTCGCCGCTATGGCTTACCTCTAGCAATGCTTATGGACAACGGCGTTCCGTGGGCACATAGCGCAGGTGCACTGACCCGGATTGAGCTCTGGTTGCTGCGGCTGGGAGTTCGTGTTCTTCATGGCCGGGCGTATCATCCGCAGACACAAGGCAAAGAAGAACGGTTCCATCGAACTTTGAAAACAGAGGTACTCAACGGTCGGCTATTCCCGCATGCTGGCGCATTGCAAGAGGCCTTCGACCGCTGGCGCTATGTCTATAATCATGTCCGTCCACATGAAGCGATTGACCTGGATACCCCCGAAAGCCGGTATAGTCTTAGCGAGCGGCCATTCCCTGAACAACTTCCCAGCATCCACTACGACCAAAGCGAAACCGTTCGGCGTGTGCGAGAAACGGGGTACATTACCGTCAGGAATCGAACGTGGTACCTCTCAGAGGCGCTCGGTGGTCAGGATGTTGCCATACGACCCCATCGCAATGATGGTGTCTATCTTGTCTGTCTTGGGCCCTTTGCTATCGGTCTTATAGATGACCGGCACCCAACAACCGACATGCGAATGAAGAGATATCGGTCAATAAAAGAACTCAATGACAATGAACATCCTGAGATGCAGGATGTAATGGAACCATAAAAGTGTTACCCATGTGTTGAAACGGGTGTAACCTATCTATTGAGTCTGTACAACGGGGATGCGCCCCTACACGGAGTGAACGCCTGGGCGCCTCGAACGTCTTAGGTTTTTGCATGCTTGGATCAGCGGTTCAGGCGGCTGCATTTTTTTTCAGGAAGCGGGAACCTCTCACATAGGCTGTTGGTTGAGTACCGACGCTATTTTGGCGCCGGTTCTAACGTGTTGCATCGCGCAATCTAGAATCGTAATTTTGAATTTGTGCTAAGATTCACGATTCACCCACAGAAAGTGAACAATCTGATACAACAACAAACCGCGTTCAACAACCGGTTGCTCCTTCTTGATGTCATGCGGGCCTTTGCCGTCTTCATGATGATCCAGGGGCATACCATAGACGCATTATTACATAAGAGCTTTTACGACTACAGCTCTCCGGTTTTCCAGCTTTGGCAGATCGGCAGAGGCTTAACCGCGCCTATCTTCCTGTTCGGCTCCGGCTTCGCGTACGTTATTGCGAATACGCGTAAGTCCGTCGGCGGGCGGCTTCCGGGTTCCGTCATACTAAAGCGGGTCCGCTGGATTGGCGCCTTGTTCTTCGTTGGAGTGCTGATGCACTTCCCTATGAACGCCATCGGCGCGTTCGATCAAATTTCCTTTGAACGCTGGCAGATCTTCTACCACGTCGATGTGCTGCGACTCATCGCAGTCTCGCTGCTCGGACTTCTGGTGCTGTTTATCTTTACCCGCTCGCTGCGGACTCTGAAGATCAGCGCGACAGTAGCGGCGGTGCTTATCGTTGCGGTTTCTCCCATCATCGATAATTCCGCATGGGCGAGTTCGCTGCCTGCGTTCTTTTCCGGCTACCTGACGTTCAAGACCGGCTCGTACTTCCCGCTCTTCCCATTCTCGGCGTATCTGTTTGCTGGTGCGGCGAGTGCGGCATGGTATAAGAGCTTGCAGAACAAGAATGCCCTCTGGACCGTCATCAAGCGCTTCGGCATGATCGGTGCAACGTTGGTTGTGCTTGTGCAGGTGCTCTCGAATACCGTGTTCGAATCCAGTTCCTGGGTCTTTACCGGCTCCAGTCCGCTGCTTTTCCTGATGCGGCTCGGTATTGTCTTCTTGCTGTGGTCGGGTGTCGGTGTACTGATGCGGAAGGTACGGACGCTACCCAAGATTGTGCCAATCGTCGGCCAGCATACGCTGTTCATCTACGTGTTCCATGTCGTGATCCTTTACGGTTCCGCATGGGCCATCGGCTTGCGTGCAATCTACGGCAAGGAGCTCGACTTCCTTCCTGTTCTGGCCGTCATACTCACGCTGCTCGTCATTTGCAGCGGCCTCGCGTACGCGCTGAACTACATGAAGCAGCGCAATATGAAGGTCTACAAGTTTATACCGTACGCAGGCATTGTTCTGTTAATATTGGTAGCGATCTTCTAAGAGATCGTCTGTGTTTTAATGCAAAACGCCGCTCCAAAAGAGCGGCGTTTTTTCTGTACCGGATGACGTAAGTACTACAGGATCGCGTTGATCTCTGTCGCCCACGTCGACTTTGGCTGCATACCGACGTACTTCTTCACAATCTCACCGTCGCGGTTGAGAAGGAATGTCGTTGGGATGCTGCGGATATTGCCGTAAGCCATGGCGATATCCTGGTTTCCGTGGAGAATATCGTAGTTGATGCTCGAGTTATCGACGAACGTTTCGACGTCCGCAGGCTCATCCAATGCGATACCGACGATCTCGAATCCCTTGTCCTTGTATTCGTTCTGCAGCTCCACGAAATCGGGAATCTCGCGCTTGCATGGACCGCACCAAGTCGCCCAGAAGTTTACCATCACAACCTTGCCCTGATAGTCGGAAAGCGATTTCTTGCCGCCCCCTACTTTTGTGAGCGTAAAGCCCGGTGCCGCATCGGAGTTGGCGTTCATCGTCTGTTGCTGCTGCTGAGGCATCTGGTTGAATTCCTGTGCAGGCTGCTCTTCCTTCTTGGAGCAGGCCGTTGCCAGCACGGCAATTGCCAGTGCGGGTATGAGAAGAAGTGCTTTGGATCGGATCATTCGGTCTCTTCCTTCTGATGAAAAGTGTGTTTCTTGTATTTCGATGTCGTATTGAGATAACAAATCTTACGCGCTGTGGGTTCTATCTGCGCGCTAACTATATGATGCAGCGCAAGTTAAAGGGATTCATACTGCTCAGCAGATTCGGCGGCGTTGTATTTACTGCAAAACAAGGGCAGCGATGCATTTCCACATAGCGCAACCACCTCATAGGCCAGCATTGTATTGATATTTTTGCAATAATATGCACATTCTACAGCTTCAGATGGCGAAAAATGACTGGTTTACACCTTAAAGCTTGAAATATCCGCACAATTTCGGTCGGCACCTGAATCTGACCCTTTGGCATCCGATTTGCAGATTCTGATGTAGGCAAAGATTTGTAATATTTACCTACCTCGGGATAACGAATGAACGGGAACAGAGGGCTACTTCATCGAAACATGCAAATAATTACAATTATTGGATTTGTGATCGTATTAGCAGGCTGCTCCGACCCAATAGCGCCGGTCGCACCGCAATGGGATACGGATCTCTATTTTCCAGTTGCGGCACAAACCTATACCCTGGAGGAATTACTCGGGAAAGACGGCTCGCTGGAGATTCTTTCCGGCGATGACGATCTGCTTATCCTGCGCAAGGAATTCCCTTTTCAAGGCGTCGCAATCGGTGACAGGATTACACTCGATCAGAACGCATACTACGTGAGTAAAAAGCTTGGAGCGCTGGAATACGAAATTCCTGACTTCGTAGATAAAGATGTGCTGGTTCGGACAGTTTTCCCTGATATCGCGCTCGGGAGCGGTACTGTGGCTGCACATACCAGCCCGAACGATATCGACATTGCTATCGATCCGAAGGAGTTCTTCAAAGAAATCACGTTCGAAGACGGCTTTGTCACTGTCCGAATCCGAAACGATATGCCCGTCCCGGCGCGGTTCCCCACCCCTGTCCGGCTGATCGACAAGGGAGGCAACACGCTCGCCTCAGTCGCCGTGAACTTTACACTCGCACCGGGCGAAACGCGCGAACTACCGAAATTCCGCCTCCGCAACGTCACCTTGAAAGATGAGATGCTGCTTCGTACATCTGTCGCTACGCCAGGCAGTAACGGGCAGTCGGTCATGCTCGAATCCTCCGATGGACTGCATTTGGAAGTCGGCATAGAGCAAACGCAGATACGCTCTGCAATTGCATATCTCCCCAGCCAGGAAGTCGAATACGACGATCTGGTGGATATCACGAACGGCGACGGCACCTACATTGAATCCGGTACGATCAAAACCGGCACCTTGCGCTTCAATCTCTACAACTATATCCCGGTCGGTGCCGATCTTTCAATTCAAGTAGATGGCCTCCTGGAAAACGGCGCACCCATGCAGAGGGCCGTCAGGATTGAACCGCGCACCGGCAAGAGCATCGACTTCCAATTGAAGAACGTTGCTGTACAGCCGCTGCAGGGAAAGTACCTCTCGTACAAAATCCACATCATAACGGACGAAGCGAAGAATACGCCGGTCTTCATTCAGGCTATCGATAGCGTTTCCGTACGCGGTACGCTCTACGGAGTGATATTCGACGACCTGACAGGCTCCATCGCCCCGACGAACATTGAAATCGATCAAACGGAAGACATCCTCTTCGACTATACATCCCGCCTCTCCGGAAATATCGAATTCTCAGAAGCGAGGATGTGGACGGTGCTGTACAACCAGGCGAACATCCCTGTGAAGACCGATGCATGCAGCGTCAAGGGCACCCACACACTGAGTGGCAGAAACTCCACGGTGAACATCCCTGATTCGCGTATCGACGGAGCAGCGGAGTCGAAGCTTAACCTGCCTGACGGCGAAGTGGTGAGCTTCCTGAACACATTCAGCGGGGACTTCCCCGACCGCCTGCAGTTGACTGGAAACATTATCCTGAATCCGGAAGGACAGCCGGGATCGGTCTCCTCTGGCGACAGCGTGCGTGGAAGTCTATTCGTCGAAATCCCCATGCACCTGAATCTTGAAGCAGGCGAAATCAACGATACATCGGAAGTTGCGTTCGATCATAACACGCGCGAGAAGATGTCGGCTATCAATTCCGGCTATATCGTGATCGATCTTGAGAACCACATGCCGGTCGATATGACCGTTGAACCGGCAATCCTCGATGAAGACTACAAGGTACTGCTGGAACCAAAGCCCATAGGCGGCGGTGAGTTCCTCGTTAATGCTGCAGATGTCGATAACAGCGGTCGGACCCTAAAATCCACTGAGAGCTTCACGAGCCTGGAGATTAGCGGGGACGACTTCAAGAAATTCCTTCTGAGCAAGTGGGTACGGTTCAGGCTAAAGATGAAATCGCCCGGCAACGGTGCGGTGCTCTTCCGCAGCCAAGACTACATCAAGATCCGCGCGTATGCCAAAATGAACGTCCACACAGATATAGTAAGCAAGTAACGCACGCATGAATATGAACATGATACGATTTACAGCGATTGCAGCAGTTCTTTCCATCCTGACATTGATCGGCACTGCATCCGGGCAGGACCTCGGCTATAACGGCAGGTTGGCGGGCATGGGCAACAGTGCGGTTGCGGCTCTTCAGGGCACCGATGCACTGGGTATTAACCCTGCCTCTATCGCACCTGCAGGCGAAGCGAACTTTTCATTCTCCATTCTGCCCATCGGGTTCCACGCCGGGACGGATTTCATCGATTTCGGGACGTATCAGAAATACTTCACCGGCCAGGTGAACGAGTTCGGCGAAACCGAAGGCTACTACCTCACAGCCGACGACAAAGCGTTTCTCTTGAATCAATTCCAGAGTGGTGTCGGTTCGTTTGCGATCAGCGGAAATTACAGAATCCTTGCCATGGCTGCGCGCTTTGGCGCATTCTCGGCCGGATTCGATATGACGGACCGCATCGCAAGCAACGGAGCCATCCCGCAGCAATTCGTGGACTTTCTCTTCAACGGCAATCCGCCGGGCAAGACATTCGATTTCAGTGAGCTGGAGTTCAAATCGTCATGGTTGCGGAAGTACGGCGTTTCGACCGCATACAGCTTTCCGATCCGGAATGGACAGAGCAAGCTGTCTGTCGGGCTGGGTGTGAGCCTTGTGCAAGGATACGGCTACTATGGCATCGACCGTTTCGATAGCAGATTCACGACGGACCCAGATTCCTTCGTCGTCTACGGGCAGGCTAACATGCTCGCACACTACGCCGGGACGGAATGGCTGGAAACCGGCAGTATCTACCTGATACAGCTCTTCCCCGATCCCGTCGGGCAGGGTATCGGTTTCGATATCGGTGTGCATGCGGATATATCCCCAAAGCTGAAGCTGGCCGCGAGCCTTACGGACATTGGCTCCATCACCTGGGATAGGAACGCAAAGCGTACGGAAGCCGACGAGTATTTCACTATCAACGACGTCACCTCAGATGAGCAATTCCAGGAGTTGAAGGATCGCATTAACGGGACGGAGGAACCGATCGCATCGTTCAGCACGCCGCTTCCAACGGCGATCAATGCAAGCGCGGTGTATATGCTCGGGAACCCGGAAGATCCCGCGAAATCGCTGCTCTTATCGGCGGGCATCCGCCAGGGATTCAACGATGAGCCGGGTAATATGAGCTCAACGCTGATCGGTCTCGGCACCGAATGGCGCGGTATCGGATGGCTGCCGCTTCGCGCCGGGGTGTCCTTCGGTGGAATGCAGTCGGTAGCCTTTGCATTCGGCCTGGGGCTTCGCGCCGAACGGTTCGCCCTGGATTTCGGCACGGGGAATATATCTTCTGCGTTCAGCAGCGGGTTCTCGTCCACATCCTTCGCGATCACATCCCATTTCGATTTCTAATTGCAGAGATATCCTCAGACTTTGAGCCGCCCCTGCCTTTGGTTTGGGGCGGTTTTTTATACTGCCCGTTTCCCGCTGAATGTTTGGATGTACCTCCCCTGAGCAGTAATTTTTCGTATGCCAAAACGTTGGCTTGCATACCATCCGCTTGCGCTGTGGT
Organism: Ectothiorhodospiraceae bacterium; assembly: GCA_002699105.1. Taxonomy (GTDB): domain Bacteria; phylum Bacteroidota; class Ignavibacteria; order SZUA-365. The sequence continues at coordinate 10,004 of PABJ01000159.1, forward strand.
TTGCTCTGGCGGTGAGTTTCTGCTGGAAGCTGCATGCACAAGACACTATCCCCCGGTATTCCGCCGGGGATACGCTTTTTTACGCCCTTCCCACGGAAATCACCCACGCTGCGCCGTTTTCTGATGAACTCTTTGCCGCCCCGGCAAAGCCGAAAATCGGACTCGTCCTCACCGGTGGAGGCGCGAGGGGACTGAGCCAAATAGGAGTATTGCAGGCGCTGCAGGAAGCTGGAATCGAGCCGAACTGCATCGTCGGGACAAGTATCGGTTCAATCATCGGTGGGCTATATGCAGGCGGATACTCGATCGACCGCTTAAAATCAACTGCTAGCAGCCTCGACTGGCGCATCCTCATGCGGCTTTCGGATGAAACTTCACGCGAATACATCGCAATCGATCAGCGCCCGTCGAACGATAGATCGATCTTCACCCTGCGGTTCGACGGTCTGAAACCTGTGCTTCCCATCGCCGTATCGAACGGGCAGAATCTCACGAACATCCTTAACGAGCTCGCACTTCAGGGGATCTACCACGAGCGTTCATTCGACAGGCTGCGGGTGCCATATCGGGCGATATCTACCGATCTGTATTCCGGGAGCCGTGTCGTGCTTTCCAGCGGCAGTCTCGCCGAGGCTATGCGGGCTAGCGCCACCGTTCCGGTATTGTACTCACCCGTCATGATCGACTCCATGGCGCTAGTAGACGGAGGGCTCCGGAGCAATATCCCGACAGATGTCGCTCGTGCAATCGGATGTGATATCGTTATCGTAGTGAATACCGTCAGCAAGCTCCGTACGAAGGAAGAGATCGCGAATCCGCTGCAGACACTCGATCAAGTACTGAACATCGTCATGGATCACTCCTACGAAGCCCAGCTTGCCGATGCAGATTTCGTCGTGAATCCAGTTCCCGACGGCATCCAATCGACGGAGTTCGAGCTGTCGGACTCGCTGGTCTCCATGGGATATTCGACGATGAAAGCGAAGATCCCCGAGCTAAAAGCGGCGATCACCAGGCTGCTGTTCAAAGATATTGACCGGCTTTTCGAGCGTGTGAATTACGGTGCTCAGAATGGCGGAAGCACACCCCCATCCCGACTGCCGGAGGAGGTGAAAACCCGCATGGTGGAAAGCCTCCTGAAAGACGGTGTAAAATCACTCACCCTGGGATCGTTCGACGGCCAAACATTGAAAATCCAGGAGGAACTGCACCCGCGGATCAAACGTATTGTGATCGAAGGGATCGACCGCAGTGGCGGCCATGACTACCCGCAAAGCTTCAAGCCGGATTCCACGCTGAGGTATTGCGCGGCCGGGATCAAAAAGATATGCGAGCAACTGCTGAGCGGGTACAGGTCCCAAGGCTATTCGCTTGCGACCGTGGAAGAAATCGACTTCGATCCCGCGGATGGTGCGCTGCATCTGTTCCTCGACGATGGGCGTATCGGCAGAATCCTCGTCGAAGGTAACACGAGGACCGACCCAGTCGTGATACTGCGTGAATTTCCGATCGCCGAGGGAGAAGTCTTCACCATCCGCGATGCACGGACAGGTCTGGAAAATATCAGCGGCCTAAACCTCTTCCACCATGTGGATTTCGAGATCCGCGAAACGGACTCTCTTCCAACTCTCGTCCTCCAGGTAGAAGAGCGATCCGCGTACACCCTGCAATTCGGACTGCATATCAACAACGAGCGCAATGCGCAGCTACTTACCGAGCTCCGCGATGCGAACTTCTTCGGAACCGGGTCAGATTTATCGATACTGTTTTTCGGCGGCGTGTTGAATCAAACTTACAGGCTGCGTTACACGACCAACCGCCTGCTGTACACGGACCTCAGGCTGGATGCGGAAGCGTATTACGATACGTATGAATACAAGCAATATGTGGAAGTCGGTGGGCTGCCGGGTAATCAGTTCGATCGGGATGTCAGGGATACATACGATAGAACGGTCTACGGCGCGAAGTCCTCGGTTGGATATTATATCGAGCGGTTCGGATTAGTCACAGGCGGGATTCGGTACGAGCAGCAGAGAGTGGAATTCGACGATGAAGAGCGTGCCCGCGAACGGCACAGACTGGTTGCGATCTCCGTCGGCACCACGATCGATACACAGGATAAGCAGCCCTATCCGAGCGAAGGTGTTTACATGGAAGCGCAGTATACCTCCGCTCAAACATCTCTTGGTAGCGAAGTGGCGTTCAGCAAGTTCTCGTTTCAATACGATCTATTCGTCAGTGGTATCGATGACCGGCTGACCTTCCATCCGAGAGTGTTGTTCGGTTCCGGCGATAACACGATGCCGATGGCTGAAGAGTTCAGACTGGGAGGAATGCGGACATTCTACGGCGCCCGTGAAAACGAATACACGGGCCGGCAGATGTTTCTTGGGAGTTTTGAGATCAGGTACTTGCTTCCGGTGCAGTTCTTGTTCGAAAGCTATGCTTCAGTCCGGTACGACCTGGGGCGCACATGGGAAACACCCGAAAGCATCAAGTTCGAAGCGCTGCGCCACGGGGTCGGGTTTGCACTCGGACTCGATACGCCTATAGGTCCCGCGGACTTCGCCATCGGGAAAAGCTTCTACTTCCAAGACAACATCGACTTTCCGATCGTACTCGGGTCGACGTACCTGTATTTCTCAATCGGAGTGGGTTTCCCCTAAGCCCTTATTCCTCGTCTTCTTCGAGCATGACGTTGAAGAACTCGGTCAGAAGACGCACGCCGATACCCGTACCGCCCTTCGGGTGATACTCCATCGCTTCTTCGTACATCGCTGTTCCCGCGACGTCGAGGTGCACCCAGGGCAGCTCCCCTACAAAGTTTTTCAGGAATGCGCCTGCCGTAATGGCACCAGCCCAACGCGGGCCGATATTCTTGATATCGGTGATTGTGCCCTTGATCATCTTATCGTATTCGTCGAAGAGTGGCAGCTCCCACACGCGCTCGTAAGTGCGGATGCCTGCTTCCTCAAGGGATTCGAGAAGCTCGTCGTTGTTGCCCATCATCCCCGTTGCATGAGAACCTAAAGCTACCACGCAGGCGCCAGTCAGCGTAGCGACATCGATGACGCCGGTGGCCTTGTAACGCTGCGCATAAATGAGCGCATCCGCCAGAATGAGACGGCCTTCTGCATCGGTGTTCAGCACTTCGACGCTCGTACCGTTGGAATACTGAATCACATCGCCGGGACACGTTGCGCCGCCGCCGGTCATATTATCCGTTGCGGGAATCAGCGCCGCCAACCGGATCGGAAGCTTCAGCTTGACGGCCGTATAGAACGCACCAAGCACCGTGGCGGCTCCGGCCATATCCATCTTCATCTCTTCCATGCCCTTCGCGGGCTTGATGGATAAACCGCCGCTATCGAATGTCACGCCTTTCCCGACGAGCACAAAGAGCGGCAGCTTGCGCTTGGTGGTGTTGTATTCCAACACGATAAACCGCGGCTCGTTTTCGCTGCCCTTATTCACGGCAAGCAGCCCCGCCATCTTATGCTGCTGAATTTCTTTCTTCTTGAGGATTGTGGATTTGACCTTCAGTTTCGTGGCCATATCCGATGCGTACTTGGCGAGATCTTCGGCTGTGAGATCGGCTGCGGGTGTGTTGCTCAAATCGCGCGCAATCTCTACGCCTTCAATAATGGTCATCGTCTCATTGATCGAGCCCTTGAGGCGATCCTGGTACCCCTCGTCGGAAGCAACAATCTGCACTTCCTTAATTTCCTTCGCCTTATCGTCGTCGCTCTTCGATTTGTAGCGGTCAAAATTATAAAGCGCGAGCTGACAGCCTTCGACCATCGCCATGGCGATTTCTTCGAACGTCAGGAAGGGGATCTTCTTGTGAACGAATTCAGGGATGGCGTACAGGGCTAGCTTGTCGATCCGGTTCTTACGGGCTTCCTTGCTTGCCTTCGCTGAGGCTTTACGGATTTTTTCCAACTCCAGGGATTCGAGCGGTCCCAGTCCGATAAGCATAATCCGCTTGCCGTCGATGAGGGCGGAAAACACCTCTCCCTCTTTCCCGGCGAACGTACCGTCCTCATAAACCTCAAGAATGGGAGCCGCATACTCGTCGCATTGCAACTTCACACTTTTATTGAAAACAGCGTCGTTCTCAAACAACATGAATGCATGGACATCAGCTTCGATTTTTTCTGGTGTGCCGTAGTGACCGGTGCACTTGACCATTGTCGGCTCCTGAGGTAATGAAACAAATATGAGCTATCCGCGAACGAGGGATAAACTCATGAATTGGGGGTTAGAATGTAAGAATAGACCGATGGGTGTATTCCAGTTCTGTCATTTGGAATTGTAGCAGAAATTGAGTACAAATCCAAAATATCAAGATACTTTGTTCTGTAACTGTAAACCCCTTGTTTTTCAAGGGGTTACAGCATTCTGTGGTAATTTGATTTGCGCGGCCTGCATTGACGTACAAAGTAATGCGATAATTACGGTGTAATCTGATCGCAAAAGGCTTCCGTCACCATCGCCCGCACTTCCTCAACCGATTTACCTTCTATTTTTGCCCCAGCAGCGAAAAGATGCCCGCCGCCACCAAACTTCTGCGCAACCTCGTGGACTTTAAACCCCTTCCTCGATCGGAAACTGATCTTCACGCTGTCTTCGCGCTCGCTCACAAGCGCTGTCGCAATGACACCGTCCACTGAAAGGCCGTAGTTCACAAAACCGTCGGTATCGGAGGTTGGAGTTTCGTAGCGCTCAAGCATTTCCTGCGTCAGTGTAAGTATGGTGGCCTTTCCGCCGCATACCGGTTCCATATTTGAAAGCACCTCACCGAGCAGTTTTGTCCGGTTAATGCCGAATGAATCGTACACCTGTTCGTGGATCTCTTGCGGGAATATCCCGGTAGAGAGCAATTTCGCAGCGATATCGTGAACCTTTGCCGTTGTGCGCTCGAAGCGAAACGACCCGGTATCGGTGACGATTGCGACATAGAGATTCGTGGCGATGGCCTTATCCAATGCACCTGAATCCATTCGGTCAATGATATCGAAGATCATCTCACCCGTTGAGCTTGCATCTTCTTCGATGTAGTACGCATCTGCAAACGGCTGCGGCTGCTGGTGGTGATCGATGACGATCTTCGCAGCGGGACTCCGCAGCACGGCCTGCTCAATGCGCTCCAAGCGGTGGCTGACATTCACATCGTCCACAATGATGAGGTCGACCGAGGCGACAAGATCATCGTGCTGCGCTTCATCGTAAGTTTCGAACATACCCTCGTCGTTGAGGAACGCCAGATTCGACGGCACATCGCTCGTGTTCACGCACCGGACTTTCTTCCCGATCCGGCGAAGAAACAGTGCAAGAGCTCCTTGTGAACCCAAGGCATCTCCGTCGGGATTTGTGTGCGTAGTGATGAGGATGTTCTCGTGCCGCTGGATGTAGTCAATAATTTCCTCAATCCCGACAAGCTGTATCTCGGCTGCGACCTCACTCATTCCATCTCCTCGATCTCTTCGGCAAGTAGTTGCTTGTAGTGCAGCTCGGCGTACTGCCCATAGAGTGCGATCAGGTCTTCGTGCGTGCCGGATTCCTTGATCTTGCCCTCATCCAGAACAATGATGTGATCGGCATTCTTCACGGTGGAGATCCTGTGGCTGATGATTATCCCCGTGCAGTCCTTCATGACCTCTCTGAGGTTTTTCAGGATATCGTCTTCCGTATGCGTATCCACAGCCGAAAGCGCATCGTCGAGGATCAGAATCTTCGGTTTCCGCATGACAGCACGTGCGATGCTCACACGCTGCTTCTGTCCTCCAGAGAGGGTTATTCCCCGCTCTCCGAGGATCGTCTCGAATCCCTCCGGGAAGTCCTTGAGGTCCTTGTCGATCTGTGCAACGCGTGCGGCCTCCTCTACTTCTTCCAGCGAAGCCTCTGCGACGCCATATCCGATATTGTTCTGGATGGTTTCGGAGAAGAGGAAGGATTCTTGCATGACGTAGGAGATACTGCCGCGCAGTACATCCAGCGGTATCTCGCTTACATCGCGGCCGTCGATCTTGACTACTCCACCCGTTGTCTCATAGAGGCGCGGGATGAGATTCGCGAATGTTGATTTGCCGACGCCCGTATGTCCCACGATTGCTACCGTCGAACCGGCCGGGATATCGAGAGCGATACTGTCGAGGACTATTGGGTCATCGGGGTTGTAGCGGAAGGAAACATCTTCAAACGTAATCCGACCCTGTATCTCAGTGATGCTTGTATCCGTGCGCTCGTCGTCTTGAATCTCCGGCACCTGGTCGAAGATCTTCTGCAAGCGGGCCATGGATGCGGCAGCGCGCTGAATGATGTTCACAACCCATCCAATCGCGATCATCGGCCAGATCAGCATACCCAGGTAGATCAGGAACTGCGTCATCTCACCGAGAGTGATCGTTTCGTTGATGACCTGCAGACCGCCGTACCACACAACGATGATGACCGATAGACCGATCAACACCATGATGGACGGCATGAACAGTGCCTGGATAAATGCCATGGCCATGTTCTTATCCTTGTACTCCTTGCTCAGCCCGTCAAACTTCCCGTCCTCGTAATCCTCCCGGACATACGCCTTTACCACTCTAATCCCGGAGATGAACTCCTGAGCAGCAGCGGTCAGAACGGAGTAATGGGACTGTATGGCATCGTAGCGTTTGTGGAGAATCTTTCCCAGCCTGTTGACGAGGAATGACATTACCGGCATCGGAAGCAGTGCGTACAGTGTGAGCATCGGATGGATCGTCAGCATCAGAGTGAATATGATGCCAAACGTGAAGATCGTGTTGGAGCTGTACATCACAGCTGGACCGACGAACATCCTCACTGCACTGATATCGTTCGTGGCGTGCGCCATGATATCGCCCGTAGGCGTGTTCTGATAGTATCGAAGCGAGAGCGTCTGGATGTGTTTCAGGAAGTCGTTTCGCAGATCGTATTCGATATGCCGCGAAACATCGATGATCGTCCTGCGGGTGAGGTAAAGAAAGACGCCGCTGAGTGCAGAGACGAGCAGCAGCATCCCTGCGTATTCGAGGAGCTTATTTTGCGTGAAATCCGCCTGCAAACCATCGATGGCATCCCTTATAAGCACGGGAGCGATGACCTGAAACCCGGTAGATATCAGAATCGTCGAAATGCCGAAGATCAGCGTTTTACGGTAGCGTTTGAAATATGGTTTTAATGCGAGAAGGGACTTCAAATCTTGCGCCTTTCAAAAAACGGTAATTTACTTAAACACCCGCGAGCCGCATTATAATTCCTGGTATTTCCTGCCATGATTCGGCAATGGCGTCGGCATCGGTCTCACCCCGGTAATTCTTGTACGAGATGCTGTTCTTGTCGCCTCTGAAAAGAATCGCATGCATGCCGTAGTTCTTCGCCCCGGCAACATCGGTACGTTCTATATCGCCGATATGGACTGCTTCTTCGGGTTGCGCATCGAACGGCTCGAATGCAACATCGAAGGCGCGCTTCCCGGGCTTCGCCGCTCCCGTCTCATCGGAAAATGAGAAGTGCGAAAAATATTGCAGCACCCCGTGCTCTTCCAGGAGCTTCCGCAGCATTGTCCCCGGCGAAAGTGCGGTATCGGAAATGATAGCGAGCGGGTACTTCGCTGATAGCTCTGCCAGGGTTTCTTTCGCGCCGGGAAGCAATTGCGGTTTGCCGATGAATATGCTGTCTTCGAATGCATCGATGATGCGTTTCAGCGTCCCATCGTGCATTTCAACGCCCATCTGCTCGCAGATGTGGGTAATCATCTCTGTTGAGTTCATCGTTTTGTGATCTTCCACCCAGCGCCTGTCGAAAGCACTCGATGCTATCAAAAACGCCTCGTCGATATCGCCCTCCTGCACCTCTCTGCCGGCTGCAGCAAGCGCTTCGATGAGCTTCCCATTCCTGTATGCCTTCCGTTCCTTTCCTCCGGAGCTATCGATGATGGTGTTCCAAAGGTCGATCGTCACTAGTTTTATCATTGATTCCGTCGTATTTGACCCTGTAAATACATGCCCTAACGATAACGGCGCAGGGCGGGGATTGGTTCATGCAGCGCCTCATAATGGCTGCTATGCGATCTATCGCGTATATTGCAGTGATCAACCAATAACTACGAAAACGATGAAGTCCTTCATTCTTCTTGCGTTCATTTTCACTGTTGCATTCACCGCGTACAGTCAGCCGGTGCCGTTCAGAGAGGTGACAACTTTGCCTGAAATCCTCGAAGAATCTTCCGGGCTTGAGATCACCGAAGGCAGCTTTTGGTCCTTGAACGATAGCGGCGGGGAAAAGGAGCTCTACCACTTCGATTCCACCGGAACGCTGTTCCGTTCGCTCAGGCTCGCGAACTCCCTGAACCGCGACTGGGAGGATCTTGCGCAAGACGATACCGGCAACTTCTACATCGGGGATTTCGGCAATAATGATAACGACCGAAAGAATCTGCGCGTCTACAAGCTCCCGAATCCTCTCCCTATCAGCACGAATATCACGAACGCGGAAATTATAGAGTTCGCGTATGAAGATCAGCAGGACTTCCCTCCCGGCAAGCCGCTGCGGCATTTCGATATGGAGGCAATGATCTGGTATCAGGGCGCACTGTATCTGTTTTCAAAAAACCGCACCGAGCCGTTCGACGGGATGGTCCATCTCTACAAGCTGGCCGATACGCCGGGGCAGCACACCGCTATGCTCATCGATAGCTTCTACACCGGTGCTGGTACAATGCTCGATAACTGGGTCACCTCCGCAGACATTAGTCCCGACGGCCGGAACCTCATCCTGCTGGGGCAGGGAAAGGCGTGGCTGTTCCAGGATTTCGAAGGAGATGCGTTCTTCGAAGGTACGGTGCGTGTCCTGCAATTCCCATCGCTGACTCAGAAGGAGGCAATTTGCTTCGCCTCAAATACCCGTGCATATATCACCGATGAGCTTGTAGGAGGCATTTTCGGAGGGCGGCTGTATGAAATATCGATCGATGACCTCGTCTACGTCCCCTCGATCCCGAACGAGGGCAGCCTTGATATCCGCGCCTACCCGAACCCCTTCCAGGACGATGTGACGGTGAAGTTCTCAACACAACCTACGTTCGCATCTGTGGACGTGTACGATTCACTGGGACGGTTGGTCCTCTCGCGGGACGACATTTACAAGCAGCAGGTACAGCTTTCGCTCGCGGGACAACCTTCCGGCATCTACCATGCAGTCATAAGCCAAAAAGAACGAGCCGTCACAACTGTGCGGCTCGTCCATAC
>PABJ01000160.1 GCA_002699105.1 Ectothiorhodospiraceae bacterium
AGGCGAGAAGCGATTTTGAAATCGGGAGATCGATTGCAGGGACAGCGCGTTGCGCATGCTGTTTGTCGAATTCATCGAGCAAGTACCGGGCAAGCCGTGTTTTCACATCCTGCACCGTCAGCCGCTCTATCTGCGCACCCAGTGTCTTGAGTCTGCGTGAAAGACCCGCCAGCAGCTTGAGCGCCAGTTCCGGGTTCGATGCGAGCAAATCCAGAAAGCCTTCCTTATAGATACACAGTAAGCGGCTGCGCTCCAGCGTTTCGGCATGAGCGGGATACCCGCCGCCGGCAAACATTGGGATCTCGGCCAGAGTTTGCGGTGGGACGAGATGATGAAAGATCGTCTCTTTGCCGTCCTCGCTGAGTGTGTATACCTTTACCGAACCCTCCAACACCACGTAAAAGCCATGATAGCTATCGCCCTGCTGGAATATCAGCGTTCCTTTCGGGTACTCGGCATCGAAGCTATGACCGCATATCGAATCAAGCTCTTTGTGCGAAAGGGCTGAGAAAAGGGGAATCTCTTTGAGTGCTTCGAATACTTCTTGTTTTGTCATCAAATGAACCAATGTTGCAGCTGCAAAAACGGAAAATCCGTCCTTTTCTGACATAAGTCAAATGTTCGAAAGTGTCCACTCTCTACATTGGGAGCAGTAACAGACTAGACACAGACACAATAAGTCAGGAGAAGACATGAATAACACGAACATCAACCCATCGGAAACCACAGTCGGGCAGGTCGTTGTAGAGGATTTTCGTGCGGCGGCAGTGTTCCAGCGTAATGGAATCGATTTTTGCTGCGGAGGCGGTATTTCAATCGAGGCGGCTGCCAAGAAGGCGGGCGTCGAAACCTCGGCAATCCTTGAGCAGATCGGAGCGCTTTCTGCCGACTCGCGCGTGACGACCAATTTCCAATCCCTCACGCAACTCGCTGAGTACATCGTGGAGAAGCATCATGCGTATGTGCTTTCGATGCTGCCGGTACTGGAGGGGTACACGGCGAAGGTTGCAAGTGTACACGGCACGAACCATCCCGAAACCGTTGAAATACACCAGATTTTTGTCGCCATAGCGAATGAGATGCGGCACCATATGCGCAAGGAGGAAATGATCCTCTTCCCGGCGATCAAAACAATGGAGCAAGTTGAGAGTGCCGGTGAGACGTTCAACGGATCTATCGCGAATCCGATCGCAGTGATGGAGGAAGAGCACGAGAATGCAGGCGGCGGTATGGAACGCATCAACGCGCTTAGCAGCGGCTACACACCGCCCGCAGATGCATGCACCACCTACCGCGTGATGTACCAGGAATTGAAAGCGTTCGAGGAGGATCTTCATATCCACATTCATCTCGAAAACAATATCCTGTTCCCGAAGGCGATGGAGTTGGAAGAAAGTATGCGGGCATAAACCACCAACACGACCGACTAACGCACCTTAACCAGTAAATAAACCGCACATACTTTCAAAGAGGAAGAAAATGAACGACAAGCACCACGCTTCGAAAGAAAGCACCTGGAACTCCGGTCTCTGGAAGCAGGGCCTGTTGCTTACTATGCTGTTCGGGTTCACAGTACTCATTGTTGGCGGGTATTGGGTATACAAAGAAGCTGCACCTAGACCGCTCAAAATTGTTAGCGAGCAAGGCGAAACGCTGACGACGTACGAAAACATCATGGGTGGGCAGGCAGTGTATCAGAGCCACGGGCTCATGCAATACGGCTCCACGCTTGGGCACGGTTCGTATCTGGGGCCGGACTTTACCGCGGAGGCATTGCACATCACAACCGAGACAATGCGCGACGTGTATGCGAAGCAGGAATTCGGGCAGCCATACAACAAGCTCACCGACGACCAGGCCGCAATGATCGCCGGACGCGTGCGCCGTGAGCTAAAGGCGAACCGCTTCAATGAGAAAAGCGAGACATTGACGCTTACGGATGGTCAGACCGCAGCATTGTACGAGGTCAGGAAGCACTACAAGAAAATGTTCAGCGAGGGAAGTGAACGCGGCGCCTTACAGCCCAACGCCATCATCCAGACGCGTGAAGCGAGGGGTGAATGGCTCATGGAAGGCGACCAAGCCGATCACATCGCTGACTTCTTCTATTGGACCGCATGGCTTTCCACCGCAAAGCGCCCGGATAAGGGGCATTCATATACGAACAATTGGCCCAGCGACGAGGCGGCAGGGAACGTGCAGTCGGCAGGCAGCTATGTCTGGAGCGGTGTGAGCGCAACCCTTCTTGTGGTCATGGTGGCAGTGATTCTCTTCCTCTGGAAGCGCTTCCGCTTCGAATCCGAAGACGCCTACACCCGCTTCCCCAAAATCACGGTCGATAAACTCTTGCTTACACCGAGCCAACGTGCTGTTGGTAAGTACTTCTTCGTCGTATGCGCGTTGTTCCTTGTGCAGACTCTGCTCGGCGGCTACATGGCACATTCGTACGTGGAAGGCGCGTCGTTCTATGGCGTGAATCTCGCATCGATACTTCCGTTCAACATTGCGCGGACATGGCATCTCCAGTTAGCGATCTTCTGGATTGCGACGGCGTGGATTGCCATGGGGATTTTCGTCACACCGCTCATCAGCGGGCGCGAACCCAAGAAGCAAAAGCTCCTCGTTGATATGCTCTTCTGGGCTCTGGTCGTACTTGTTGCCGGCAGCCTGACGGGCGAGTATCTCGGCGTGCGCGGAACATTCGGTGAGAACTGGTTCCTGTTCGGTCATCAGGGTTGGGAGTACGTGGATCTCGGCCGCTTCTGGCAGATCATACTCGCTGTGGGACTTGGCCTCTGGCTCTTCATCATGTATCGCGGCCTCAAACCCGCACTCAAAGCTGAGACAGATAAGGGTGGACTCACGCACTTGCTTCTGTATGCCTCGGCATCAATTCCGCTGTTCTACGGATTCGCGTTCTTCATGAACCCGGGCTCGCATATCACGATGGCGGATTTCTGGCGGTGGTGGGTAATCCATCTATGGGTGGAAGGAATGTTCGAAGTCTTCGCCGTCGTCGTCATCGGGTTCCTCATGGTGAACATGGGCCTGGTGACCAAGAAATCGACGCTGCGAGCACTCTACTTCCAGTTGGTAATTCTGCTAGGCAGCGGTATCATCGGAACGGGCCACCACTACTATTGGGTCGGCATGCCGGAGATGTGGATCGCGCTTGGATCCGTCTTCAGCGCACTCGAGGTTATTCCGCTCACACTGCTCGTCATCGAGGCGTACGAACAGTACCGCTACGTGAAGGAAGGGGGCCGTCAGTTCCCGTATAAATGGGCGTTCATGTTCCTCGTTGCCACGGCTTTTTGGAATCTGTTCGGCGCCGGTGTGCTGGGCTTCCTGATTAACCTGCCGTCGGTAAACTTCTTCTCGCATGGCAGTTTCCTTACTGCCGCCCATGCGCACGGCGCGTTGATGGGCGTGTACGGAATGCTTGGTATCGCACTCATGCTGTTCTCCATGCGGAGTATATCGAATAAAGTCAACGAGAAGCTGTTGAAGATGTCCTTCTGGGGACTCAACGCCGGACTTATGGGAATGATCCTGATCACGCTCCTGCCGGTGGGAATGACGCAGCTTGTGCAGGGCATTGAGCAAGGATTTTGGAGCGTCCGGACCATAGACTTCTACTACCAGCCGACGATGCATCTACTGCTCTGGCTGCGCATGATCCCCGATTCCATCTTCATCGCACTAGGTGTGATTCCGCTCACCATTGCCGTGTTCAAGATGTGGCGCAATCCGCGCAGTCTCAACGAGGACATCGGCAGTATGACGTTCGAAGATGCAATCTTACAGGCGCAGACCGATGCCGATGTAGTTGAGGAAACCAACTACGACGATAAGCCGGCGGTAGTGTAACAACCTGCCTCCAAACCGTAAGCCAAACGGCCATCCCATTGGGGGGTGGCCGTTTTTATTGACAGCAGTCCCCCGCCCCCCTTATTGGGCAATCAGAGGACATTTCGGTACTTTGAGTGAAACACTTGCTGGTTCGTTAAATGCCCGGTTCCGAGCGTATCTACGGTCATAATATTCCGCATCATGCACTTGAGCAATGTCTCGAAGCGCACAAAGCGGCTATCCCCCGCGCGCTCGAGATCAACATCCCTTTCAGCAAACAGCCTGACGATATATTCCCATCCAACCGCGTCTCATCGATTCTCGAACTGAGGGAGCAAACAGGTACGCAGCTCAGTTTTCACGTGCCTTTCAAGGTGAATATCACCGAAAAAATACCCCGCTTTCGGAAGCTCAATGCGAAGTACCTTCTTTCGTGTATCGAGGTTGGCGCGGAGCTTGGGGCTCGCACGGTGACCGTCCATCTTGGGACGTTCTACTGGTTCCCCGTGGAGCAACAAACCAGGAAGAAGGCACTTGATCGGTTTGTGCAGCATATAGATCCCATACTCGATGCGTGCGAGAGACGCGGATTAGATCTGGCGTTGGAAAACGTTGTCCGTCTGCCAAAGTGGTCCGAGTACTACCACCTCGGGGACTCCCCTCAAGATTTCGCGGAGATTTTCAAGCGTATAGATTCTCCCCGTCTGGGCTTCTGTTTGGATACAGGGCATGCGAACATCGGAGGGCATGTCGGCGACTTTATCCAGGCACTAGGCGGGCATCTGACCAACATGCACATCCACGATAATTTGGGAGACGACGACAATCACTTGATGGTGGGGGAGGGCTCCATCGATTGGCCTGATGTCACAGGACGCTTGAAGGCACTCGGGTACAATGGGCCGTTCATCAGCGAATGCCGCCACCGCGATCCTGAGGAGTGCTTCGCACGTCTGGAGCGGTACTTCTACAATGCTTCCCCCGTGAACTCGTAGCTCAGCGCCTTTTGAATGCTCGTGATCTGAGTGAAGGTGCTTTTTAGCGTCTTCAACTCTATCTGCGTCAGCTCTGTCAGCCTGACAGCATTATCGGGCTGTTGATTGCGGGAAAGCTGCTGTGTTTGGTGGCGGAGCCGGAGCTGCATCAGCGTGTTGTAGGCTAGGAGCAGTTCCTGGTATGTCGATTCCTGGATGATGCCCTTCATCCGTAGCTGGTGGTACCGCTCCAGGGTGTTCGTTGCCGAGATCTTGTGCCGTATGGAATACAGCCGTGCGAAGTCGCTCAGCGGCATCAACGTGTTCTTGATGTTGAACGTATCCGCATGCTCGCCCTTCGATTCGAGTTGGATGCGGCCGAGCATATCCACCGGAGGCTTATGCAGGAGGCTGTTCTTCGTGAGGTGAAGAAAGAACCCCGACTGATGTTCGGCGATTGCGAAGATGTGTTGACGCAGTTCGTTCACAAACGATTCGTCGCCGTACACGTGGCGGAAGTCGAAGAAGATGCTGACGTCGATCAGATCCTGCGGGTTGGCATTGTGAATCCAATCGCGGTAATACTCCTTCCATGTCGAAATGTCACGGCACCATTTCGGATTCCGCGCCATTGCCTCACCCGGACAGAAGTGGTAGCCGCTTTCGTTCATTCTATCACAAACGCGTGCTGCAAGCGCCTGGAAGTACTCCGCTACCTGTTCGCGCTTGGTCTCCCCGGCATCCGCATAGACGATCGCGTTATCTTGATCTGTGTGCAGCGTTTGCTCTTCCCTGCCCTGACTGCCGAGTGCCATGAATACGAACGGCACAGGAGGCGGACCAAGTTCTTCCACGGCGAGTTCGGTGAGGCGCACCATTACCGCGTCGGTGACAGAGGAGATGATCTTCGTGATGCGTTTGCTCTTCGCGCCGCTTTCAACAAGGGCATGGACGATATGCGCCTGCCGCTGCTGGAGCGGTGCAAGATCCTCTGCCGACTGCGCGTGCTTGATCTCCTTGAGGATGAAGGAGGCCGAGTGCCGCTGAACCTGCAGAAGCTCTTCGCTACTGATCTGGCTTATTATCCGGCCCTCTCCGTTACGGACTGCGAGGTGCCGGGTGCCGCGTTCGTGCATCGCGATGAATGCATCGAAAATTAGTGTGTTCTCGCGAATTGTGATGATCGGCGATGTCATCACCTGATGGACCGGGGTGGAGGCATCGAGTCCAGCGGCCGTGACGCGGTTGCGCAAATCGCGGTCCGTGACGATGCCGATATACTCCCCTTTCTCGGAAGTGATGAGAATCGAACTGTACTTCATACGGCTCATCAACTCGGCGGCCTTTCGTATCGGCCAGTCGAGCGGACAGGAAACGATGTCCTTGATGTAGAAGTCGACAGGTTCGTAGAGGAAGTGCAGCGAGGCCTGCAGCTCGACGATGAGGTTCTCTCTGTCTTCATCGGCCTTCAGGCGTTCGGTGACATCCTCCAGGATACCATCGTAGTAGAGCGCCTGCCCGGTTTCATCGTTGATGGCGGTTGCGGAGATCGAAAGCATCAACACACCGCCGTCCAGTTTTTGGATAGAGACGATATGATTCGCCGTCTTTCCGTGGGCTTCCAGCTGTTCAATGAACGCAGCCCGGTCGTTTGCATTCGCGATAAGCCCCGAAAGGGAGCTCCCGATGGCGTCGTGCCGTTTCGAGAAGCCGAGGAACTCTGCGGCGGTATCGTTCAGCTCGATGAGGCCAAAGTTCGAGATATCCGCTCGGAAGACGCCGACGCGGATCTTATCCATGAACTGCTTGAAACCGGAGACCGATGTCTCATCGCCCTCACCGGATTCGCCTTCGATACCGAGATCGCGGACAATTATAGTCACGCCTTGTTTTTCTCCGAGCGTGATAGGCGAGGCGGTGAGCAGGACGCGGCGAACCGCGCCCGTGGAGGTGGTGAGATCGGCCTCCACGGGATTTCGCGGGTAGGAATTTCGGATGATCGACCGGAAGTACTCTGCCCCGCTGGACGCGGATTGTCCATCTCCGAGAAGAGCATTGCGCAGAACAGCATCGCTTGTCTCTGCACGCGGCAGTCCCAGGATGGATAACATGGTGTTGTTCGCTGAAACGAACTGATCCGCGAGATAGAGAACAAGTCCCTCTGTTGAAGCCTCCACAAGGGACCGGTAGCGTTCTTCGGACTCACGCAACGCCTCTGCAGCCGAACGCCGTTTGCGTTCTATCACCAAGCTCTGCTGGGTTATGACAAAGAGCAGAATGCCCAGGATGATGAGGATCCCGATAGATATATAGACCAGGTTCGTCGTGAGATTGTGGATTTCCGCCCGGACATCTTCCACATAAATGCCGGTGCCTATAACCCATCCCCACGGCTCGAATTCCCGCACGAAGGAGAGCTTCGGCACGATACGCGTTGAATCATCCTTCCACTGCCACATGTAGTCGACGTAACCCTCGCCGCTAGCCTTCACCGTATCGACAAAGACGACGAAGAGCCGCTTACCTTCCGGATCGCTGTACTGCCGGAGATCCGTTTGTTCGAGGTCGGGACGGTAGGGATGCATCACCATGTACGGATGCATGTCAGTTATCCAGAAATAGTCCTTCCCCTCCTCGCCGTAACGCATGTTGCGGATTTGCTCGGCGCATTGGTATTGCGCATCGCTGCGGCTCAGGCTATCGGCAAGCTCCAGCGCATAGTATTCATCGATGACGCTGTATGCAGTGTTGGTCAGCTCGCGGATCATTTCCCGTTTGCGCTCGAACATGTTCCTTTCGAACGATGGGATGATAACGGTGAACATCGCGAGCGTGAAAAGGATGAACGATAGCAGCGTGGGCAGAATAATCCGCAAGAAAAAGTGCTGCGCGTTCCGGCCTGATTTCGTTGAGGATGGCATGACGGCTATTCGCGTATTAAGTGGAGGAGCAGTTTGTCCGTATTGGCCACACTGGCAATATAGGAATTAGAAGAAAGGCGGGGTATACCCCGCCTTTCATGTTCGATATGCTTCGCCGTTTTGACTACTTGCTTTCTTCCGGATTGGGATAGTTATGTACCGTGATTGCGAGGAACTTCCGGATCTCCAGCGGCGTCTTTTCCTTCGTTATGTAGGAGACGACAATGTTGGTGATGATCGCAATGGGTGCGCCAAAAATGGCGAAGTACCATGCATTGAGGTAGTAGTTTATCCACTCCTGTCCGGGGAGTGCGCCGCCGAACTTACCTGCGACGAAGTACACGAGTGCGATCAGAGAAACCGCGGAACCGGCGATAAGACCCGCCCATGCACCGCGGCGGTTCGAACCGCTCCACCAGATGCCCAGCAGAAACAGCGGGAAGATCGTGCAGCCGGCGAGCGAAAACGCTACGGCAACAAGTTGAGCTATCAGTCCGAGGTTCAGCAGGGCAACGATAGCAACCGCGGCCGCCATGAGGATCGTACCGACTCGCGCCATGAGCATTTGTTTCTGCTCGTTGGCTTCCGGATTTATGATCCTGAAGTACAGATCGTGCGAGAATGCCGAAGCTCCTGCCACAAGCAGACCGGAGACGGTCGAGAATGCAGCGGAGACTGCGCCTGCTGCAAGCAGTCCGACGATGAGCGGAAAGACGTCACCAAGCTGCGCTGTGTATACGACGATAGCGTCCTTCGCGAGCTTGCCGACATCGGGATTTGCAGAGAGGATCTTCCCGAATGCTGAGTACACCGGGGCGCTCCAATACAGGATGCAGATGAAGAACAGCCCCCAGACGACCGACCAGCGTGCATCGTGGGCGCGGGGGACAACGTAGAAGCGCTGGATGACGTGCGGCAAACCGGCCGTGCCGATCATGAGCGAGAAGCAAATAGCAATCCATTGGAATGCGCTTTGCCCCGTCGCCGGATCCCACGGCATGGCGAATTCGGGTGAGGGCAATATCGCAAAATCGTGTCCCAAGGCAGTGAGTCCCTTACCGGGCGCAATTCCATTTACGACATCGGTCACAACTGCTCCATACCCGACCTGCGGCAGCCAGAACAGGTAGCCGAACTTATACGCAAGAATGATGAGCGGGATAATGAACGAAATGATGATGATGACGTATTGCACCTGCATGTTTTTTGTCACACCAAGCATACCCGAGATGAGCGTATAGGTGAGCACGACGGATGCGCCTATAAGCACCGCCCACATGTAGTCGATTCCGAGAATCCACTTGAACATCAGTCCGATGCCCGCGAACTGGCCGACGCAGTAAGAGAACGAGATGAAGATCGCGAGCCCGGCCCCGAATCCGCGGAGACCAGTTGAGTAGTATCTATCTCCGATGAAATCGGCGGCGGTATATTTGCCGTACCGGCGAATCTGACCGGCCATGAGTATAAGCAGCAGCACATAGCCGCCTGTCCAGCCGACGACGTACGAGAGGCCGTGGTATCCAGCCCCGTACATGATTGCCGCCATGCCTAGAAACGATGCGGCGCTCATCCAGTTGGATGCGATAGCCATACCTGCACCGACAGGGGATATCTTTCTGCCTGCAGCCCAATACGTCGAGGTATCCTTCGCGCGGTTAAAGATGCCCACAGCGACGAATACGATCAGGATTGTGATAAGTATTATGGCCGGACCGAGCTTGAATTCGCCTTCAAGTTCCGTGGCCTTTTGTGCGAGTGCGTCGTTCGTGGAAAGTGCTGCGAACAACGAAGCAGCGAATGCAGTCTTGAGCGTTTTCACGTGTTCCTCCTTGTCCGGGTTATGTGGTTTCCACGAAAGCATGTTTCTTGTTCATCCTGTCTGTCGTCACTGCATAGATCAAGCAGAGGATGACGAAGAGGATGAGAAGGAACTGCGCCGTGTACCAGTAGTGGAAAGGAAATCCGAGGAACGTCGTGTCTGTCAACCCGCTCCGGTTATGGATGAGGTAGAGCGACATGATCCCGGGGAGCTTATTAGAGACTTCTGGAGAGAGCTCGGCGGAAGAGACCTGCACCAGTGAGAACGGAATAAGATCGGCCTTGATCTTATCGAAGCCGTCGTCCTTGAGTTGAAGGACATCTTTCGCGGCAGCGTATGCGGCTTCCGCAGGCTGTGCGGTCATTACCGCTGCCTCTTCACCCGGGAGCATCGAATACACCGTCGTGCTGAGGGCTTCCTTCAGGATGGCCTTCTCTGCATCGGAAACTGCGATATTCTTTCCGAGGACAAATAGCAGGGAATGTGCGAACTCCCGCTTCACCTCCATAGGGGCATCGGGATTTTCCGATATCACCGCCCAGGAATCCTCGAACATTGCGTAGGCAGGCTCCGGCGTCGGTTCGGTGGTGATCATCAGCAGTATCTGGAAACCAAACACGCCGACAGCCCAGATTGTCGCGAGTATCAAAATGAGCTTTGTATTCGCTTTTGCATGGCCGGATTTCGGCTTGAAAAAGTTTACGTTATAAAGTTCTTCATCGGTCATAACATCACCCGATAAATTGATTGGTAGTATATGTTGAGCTTGAAATCGACATGTCTTCCAGCCTTCATCCCGGTCTAGAAGAAGAGATAGGCTGCGACAAGAACGCGCGTATTTCCGACGGTGTACATCTCTTTCGAGACCGTACCCAAGTCATCGACGAAATCACCGACAACGCCTTTTTCATCGGGCATACCGTATTCCGCAATCGTGTGCTCGAGTTCGAGCGCTACGCGGAACTTGCCCTTCGTACATTGGATGCGCGGTGCGATCCGCATGACGGAGGCGATATTGGAACCGCGGGAGAAGTACTGCCCGGCGATCTCATCTTCAGCGCCGTCGTTCTTCGTGTACCCGCCGAACACTGCCACCTGGAGATCCTTGCCGTAGATGATTTCGCCCCAGACGGACATCGTCTTGATGTTCGTATACATCTCGTGACCCGTCGCGGGATCGATCTGCGATACGGCATATCCACCGAGCATGAGTTTATCGTAGGTGTTCTGACCCATGATGCCTTGGGCCTTGATCTGCAGATCACCGGCAACGACCTTGGCGAATCCCATGAATGAAACCGCATCGATCGTCTCGTCCGTCTTGGTGGACGCGATGGCAAGGCGCGGTCGGAGTGACATATAGTCCACTCCGGCACCCGCGACGAGGGTCGGGGTTACATACTTGAGATTCGCATCGAGGATCGGCACGACGGCATTCCGCAGGTACTGTGACCCTAAGCCATCAGGTCCGGTGCTGGCAAAATCGCGCTGCGAGGCAGCGGTAAGCGTCAGCTTGAAGTTTTCGAAGTTCTGCACGAACCGCACCTGCGGGTTGCGCGAGAACGGCTGGAACGGCACGCCTGTATTGAAGGAGACCACACCTGGGAACACCTCGGTAATGAACATCGGGTGCCAGTACTGCCCGGCCAGGAACGAGCTGTTTTCCCAATCGAGTTTTACGAATGCATGGCGCAGACGGAAGCCGTTAATATCGCTGTTGGAATGCCCGAAGAATGCGCCTTCGATAACGCCACTTGTTTTTGCGCCGAATGCATCGGGTGCGGTGATGACACCGGTGAGGCGCGTCTGAATTGCGAGCATGTTGAGGTTCGGCTCTGAGTTGATGTCTTCATTCTCGGCATCCAACGCCTCCGGGGCGGGATAGAGAAGGAAATGCCCCTCGCGCACCGTTACGGTCTGGCGCGAGTCGAACATCAGGTCGGATTTGACGAATCCCTTGAATGAAATACCGAATGAGCCACCGTCGTCTTGCTGGGCAAACGCTGCGGGTGTCATAAGGAGAGTGATGAATAGGCATAGCAGTGAGCGTTTCAGCATAAATACTCCTGATTGCTGATGGAAGGAATACTCGTAGTATGATCTAGGCCTGTAGCGACAGGCAAACCGCACGCGGTGCGGCTAGTTGAAATCAGGAAGTAATACGCTCACTCACGAAATGGAGCGAAACGTTAGCGCGACTCAATAATCCAAGTATGCTTACAAATCGCGGGGCATTTCGTGCCCTCGCTTTGGATATACCAAAAAAGAGAAAAAAATCGGGCTGTCAGGAAATGAAGTTAATGCCTCGCCACATTGATTCCAAGAATTGAGAATCATTTCACGAAATAAAATCGGGCAAATGGCGACCCTTGACGTTCGTCAAGTTTCCTGAAGCATGAAATCCGTAGCTTTTATTCCCCGATAGATGAAAGCGAAGCACATGCGTTTATTGAAAGCACTTTCGAAATGGCTGCATAAATACCTGGGACTGCTCCTGCTCCTGTTTCTGATGTGGATGAGCATTTCCGGGATTCTGTTGAATCACCCCGAACTTATCTCAGGTTTGGAAGTACCCGGTGTGCTGCTGCCGCCGCAATACAGGATCGAGAACTGGCAGCAGGGCGCTTTCAACAAGGCTGTGTTCCCGGAATCGCAGCCCGGCATGGCTATCGTATCCGGGAAGCAGGGTGTGTGGGTGAGCACCAACGCAGGCCGCTCCTTTCACTCTTTTATGGAGGACGGATACCCGGCAAGCGCTTACAACCGCCGGACGAACGACATGATTCTGATTGAGTCCGGTTGGGAGGAGTACATTGTCGCCTGCTCCTACAACGGGGTGTGGTCCCGCCGCTTGCCTGATGGAGGATGGAAGAGAGCCATGCTGCCGGAGGATCACGCACGCCCGAAGAAGTTGCTTCAGCGAAGAGGCGAGCTTCTACTCGTGACGGAGAGCGGCATTCTGCGTTCGGCTCTCAAACCTGCACGGCTCAGCTTCACTCCGATGGAGGTGAAGAAAGCAGGCGGCTATCAGGTAACGATGATTCGCTTCTTCTTTGATGTACATAGCGGGGAGATTCTCGGTCTGCCGGGCAGGCTGCTGATCGATGCAGCGGGGGTGATCTGTTTTATTCTATGCTTCACAGCGCTGTACACGTGGTACTATCCGAAAAAGCTTAAAGCCCGCGTCCGGATGAAGCTGAAGGGAAAAAGGAAAAATCCCCGCCTGTTCAAGTTTCTCCTCAAATACCACCTCGATTTCGGTATCTGGTCGGCGGCGGTGCTGCTCATTCTGGCGTTCACGGGAATGTTCATGCGCCCGCCGCTCCTTGTCATGCTTGCAGGGCAGCGTGTGGATGGGAACATCTATCCCGGCAGGGGCGATAACCCGTGGGAACACCAAATTAAGAACGCTGCCTACGATGCAACGACCGGCCAAATACTCCTCGACTGCCGCGACGGTATGTGGTTCGGACCGGCAGACTTCAGCAGGCCTTTCCGGAAAATCACGCTGCCTGTCCCGGCATTCGTGATGGGAGCGACGGTGATGGAGTTCGATTCTGAGGGTGTACTCATGCTCGGCTCGTTCAACGGGTTATACAAGATTCACTTGCCGAGCGGCAATTTCATCGATTTCATCCGCGGTGTGCCGGTGGGGCCTTCGAGCAACTTGCAGCCGGGCGAGTTCATGGTAACCGGATATATGGAAACCCCCGACGGCGGGCAGTTCATTTCTACATTCGACCGCGGATTGCTGCATATTGGCGGCAGAACCGCCTACGGAGATTTTCCCATGCCCCGCGAATTACAGGAAACCCAGAGCATGTCGCTCTGGCACGCGATGTTCGAGCTGCACAATGGGCGGATATTTCAGGACATTCTGGGCTCGTGGTATATCCTCCTCATGCCCCTCGGCGCACTCCTGACGATCATCCTTACCCTGACGGGAGTCGTGGATTGGGTAATTGTATACCGAAGGAAAGCACGGGCAGCTATGAAGGAGTGAGCGGTATTACCTCTTCACCACTTTTTGCACCTGTCCGTTCGAGATAATCATATATACGCCCGGGCGCCATTCTGCCGTACTTATCGTTCGTACGCCTTCGGCGCGGCCCTCCCATACGGTGCGGCCTAGAACATCTGCTATACGCACATTCGCTGGCAGTTCGGAGCGCAATGTAATAGACACTCGGAAGGGATTCGGCGCTATTTCGATGGCATGAGAGGTGGCATTCCCGGGCGATTCAATGCCTGTTGTTGTTCTGGCTATGATTTCGCGCACAGCCTGCATCTTGAAATTCCGGTCGGGATTGGTGTAATCGTCGGTGAGGCCCCAGCATCCGTAGCGGTTATATCCCGAGGCAATGGTGAAGTACATCGCTAGCCCTCCGCCGAGATCGTTCCAACCCTCAAGGTAGTTTCGCTTCAGAACGTTGAGCATCTCCTGTGTGCGGTGCGCCTGAATCTGCGCATCCAGATTATCGGTTCCGCCGCCGGCAGGAAGGTGCGGGCCGCCTTCATAGGAGGTACAGCCGCCGGGCAGATCCCACATCTCAGCCTTGTCGATGTGGTTTAATCTGTACGTCGACAATTGATCGTCGTTGATCTGGTTGTTGATGTCCTGAAGCATACCGACTGCCACAGTTTCAGGTACAGTGGAAGCTGCCTGCTCGGATCCGAAGTAAAGCGCGCTGCTCGTTGCATAAATGTAGTTCTTCGGCGGGCCGAATGTAGTATTTATATAGTTGAGGTGATTATCGCTCCTGCCGTGGTATGCATGCTGTCCGGCCATGATAACGCGAATCCGATTGTTGATCGCGTCACTTCCCCATACATCGGCAAACCAATTGGATAGCTCTACCGTACGCCGCGCATGATTCTGATCGAAGGTAATTCCTCGCGCCTGTGCATCGGCCTGATTATAAGCCCCATGCGTCATATGCGTTGGGCTCCACACCTCGTTACTGCTCTCCACATAAATGTTAATCGACGGATCGAGTTCATCCATCAGGTACTGCGCCAGATTCTTCACATAGTCTTCATCGCAGGATATAGGGATGCAAACCCAGATGTCTTTCTTAAGGATGTTCGATATCTCGACGATGTACTCCCAACACCAGCCGTCAAGCTTGCCGCTTGTTCCGGCCAGACTCACCTGTGCAGCGTCCAGCGGCGTTTTGCGGTTTTCCCATGTTGTTTTCGCAGGATAGATGGGCTCTCCACTCCAAATGTTCTGCACGTTATAAAACCTGTAGCATGAAAAGTCTGCTGCCTGGCATAGAGCTATGTACTCGTCGGTAAATGTCTTTGTCGATGAGAGCGGGTAACCGGGCCGGTGCACTTTGAGCTCTGTGATTCCTGAATTCATCGGCGAAGACGGCGTGCGCTGCGTATTCGAAAACTGAAGGAACACCAGCCCGTGATTCGGACCCGGGAAACCTCCCACAGTAAGTTCAAACGTCGTAAGATTGCTCTGCGCATCGTACGATAGATTTTGAATTGCGACAGCAGTGCCGGAGGCTTGGACATCCCCGGCACCCCGGAAGCTGCATTGATAGGTGCCGCTGTAGTCGACCCGGTACTGTTCAGGGTCGTCGATCTGGTTCGTCCACTCCGCTACGGGTCTTCCGTCCATCAGCACAAGCTGGAAATCGCTCATCGGCCAACCAAACGAATCGTAGCCGGAGGCCTGGCTATACCGGGCGGTGTGATTGGCGATATTTACGAACGCACCGTCATTGACGAGGTTGACGCCCAACTGGAATTGCGGCTGTGCGGCAGCAAGGCAGGGTAGCAGAGCAAGAACGATCAGAGTATTGAAAACGTGTTTCATAGGAACGCGCCTTTCGGAGTTGTAACGAGGATGTACATCGCAAGAGCCATTCGCAGATCGGGCGAGTTGCCGAATGCCAATGGGTATAGTATTATACCATGTATAGTACGAAAGTTTCAGCGACTTGAATACCCAATCAACCTCCCACGGTTACAGTATTTCCGGCAAGCAGCTTCTGGCTCTGCTGTTGCTTGCATGCGGAGTTGTCTTCGCGGTCCTCTCGCAAGCATTCGGCTACGAACGCGTTCTCGGTATGATGGGGGTGCCGGTACTTGCACCGCCGTTCTTGGATGTGCGTACGATCACCGGTGGTGCCGAGTCCGTACGGGAGGGCCTCGACCCGATGATCTCAAATCCCGGCGATCCGCTGAACCGCCCGCTCAATTACCCCCGGATCTGGCAGCTTCTTTATGATGCTGGACTGAGCAGCAGACATGCAGTCCCGTTCGGTATAGCTGTTGGCGCTGCTTTCCTACTTTCTCTGTTTGCGTTCACTGGCCGATTGCGCAAGGTAACCGCCGTAGTATTGGCTGCAGCGTTATGTTCGCCTGCAGTGATGTTCGGTCTCGAACGCGGTAATACAGACCTCCTGATGTTCGCGATTGTGGCTGCCGGACTTTGGTTCTTTCCTCGATCGCCCTGGGCTTTTCTCGCTACGGTGATAGCGGCATTTCTCCTAAAGCTTTACCCGATTGCGGCAGCAGCGCCCCTTCTTTTGTTGGATCGAAAGTTGGGATTGAAGCTGGCAGCAGTAGCAGCGATCGTGGTGGTGCTTTATATAGTACTTACATGGGATGACATTCAGTTCATACTCTCAAACACTCCCAGAAGCACGGATTATTCCTTCGGAGTGGAGGTGCTTTGGCGCTCCCTGCCCGATAGGAATGCAGGCCTGCGCGAGATCATCTCGTACCTCACCTACCCGGCAGCCGCAGTGCTGGTAATAGCGGGCTATTATATAGCGCGAAGCACTCGATTGGATTCCGGCAGCGGGGACTATCTTGCTGCATATTATGCCGGGGCGGCGGTGTATATAGTAGTATTTCTGTTCGGGACAAACTGGGATTACAGGTTAGTTTTTCTTCTGTTTACAATCCCCCAGCTTGTTGAGTGGATTAAAACAGCCTCTAACCGCATATGTTGGATATCGTATGGAACATTGGTTTTCATACTTGCAGTGCTCTGGAAGTCAATGCTATTCCAATGGCTCCTGCAACTGCCGTACGGGTCCTTTTTGCAGCTGCTGGCGAACGAAGCTACAGGCTGGCTCGTGTTTTCCGGCCTATTGATTCTGTTACTCGCATCCTTCCTTGCAAAGTCCCGGCCCCAGATATCTGCATAGAGATAGCAAGAGAGAAATTCCCGGGACGATTAAACTATTCCGTATTTTTTACGTCAATTGAGTAGAGTTCCACGATAATGCAGCAAGGCAGGAGGTCCTTATGAAGTACCGCACAATTTCTATATCCATTATGATAATTGTAGCGATTGCAGTGTCGCTTCCTGTTTCAATGCGTGCGCAATCGACCTACCCGATTGTTGATACAAACCAGGACCTCTGCTACGATAACCAGCGCAGTATCTCATGTCCTACCGAGGGCGAGCAATTTTATGGGCAGGATTCCCAGCATGAAGGATTGGCCCCGGCGTACCGGGACAACGGAGACGGGACGGTAAGCGATCTGAGCACCGGTCTCATGTGGCAGAAGAACCTCCTCGACGTGAAGCCCGACTATGCTACCGCACAGGCAATGGCAGATACATTTTCATTGGCTGGATATGATGACTGGCGCCTGCCGACTATAAAGGAACTGTATTCTCTGATGGATTTTACAGGCGTCACCGGGATGTCGGCGCAGTCGTCGGTGCCGTATATCGATACCGAGTATTTTGACTTTCGCTTTGGCGGTACAGTGATACCCTCGGAACGGTTCATAGATGCGCAGTATGCAAGCGACACGCCCTACAAAGGATTTGTCTTCGAGAACCAGCCCGCACTGTTCGGCCTTAATCTGGCAGACGGACGGATCAAAGGATACCCGCAGACGAAGGCATTCGAGGTGCGGTTTGTTCGGGGGAATCCGCAGTATGGCATCAACGACTTCGTCGATAACGGCGACGGTACGATCACCGATAATGCAACAACTCTCATGTGGGATAAGGATGGAAGCAGCGAAGGCATGAACTGGGAGGATGCACTCGCGTGGGTACAGACGCGGAATGCCGAGCAGTACAAGGGATACACCGACTGGAGGTTGCCGAATGCAAAGGAGCTTCAAAGCCTGCTCGATTACGACAGATCGCCGAGCGAGACGAATTCTGCCGCAATTTCGCCGCTGTTTCAGGTTCCCACGATCACCGACGAGGGCGGGGAAACAAACTATCCGTTCTACTGGACGAGCACGACGCATGAAGACGGACCCACAGATGAAAAGGCTGTCTATATTTGCTTCGGTGAGGCATTGGGATTCATGGAAGCACCGCCGGGTTCCGGCAACTACCGCTTGATGGATGTGCACGGCGCGGGCGCGCAGCGCAGCGATCCCAAGGACGGCAATCCGGCTGACTACCCGAACGGCTTCGGTCCCCAGGGCGATGTGATTCGCATCTTCAACTTTGTGCGCCCAGTGCGGGATGCGGAGGCAACAACCGGTATTGACGTCGGGCAGTCGGCGAATCCTGAAGGATTCAGAGTCCAGGCTATCTATCCGAATCCCGCATCATCTATGGCCATTGTACCTATAGAGTTAGAGACAAATCGCGTGGTGACTATCACTTTATATAGTATCACCGGGGAACAGATGGCGGAAGTCACCGATGCAGGGCTGACGCAGGGGAGCCATTTGCTGCGCTTCGATACCAGCGGCTATGAGGCGGGAACCTACTTCTGCGCTGTGCGCAGCAGCGGCGCAATGCATGTCCAACAGTTTCGCGTTCTACCGCAGTAATCCACCTCCACATTCCACGACGGTAGAACAACGGGCTGCATGTGCAGCCCGGTTTATTATCGCTCGGCCCAATTTGCAGGCAGTTCCTGGAACGGCACCCAACTATCTCTCCGAACGGGCAGGGGCTATTTTTATACATGTAGCATTCGTCGCCTGCCCGACATTTCTAAAAGAATTATCGCTGCCTCTTGACATTGTGCCCCCCCCCCCCCC
>PABJ01000161.1 GCA_002699105.1 Ectothiorhodospiraceae bacterium
CGCGTCATTGCCGATGGCCGCTTCGGCGACATGATGACCCGGGCACTGGTTCTTCTCGCCCAGAAAGGAAGAGAGGGGTACATTCACGAGATTATCCTCGCGCTCCTGGAGCTACGGAATCAGCAGAAAGGAATTCAACCGCTTGATGTCTCGACCGCAGTCGAACTCAGCGGCGACCTGAAGCAGCGGCTTTCGGACGGAATGCAGGATTTTACCAAGAAGAACGTCGATGTCAACTATTCGGTCGATCCCGCATTGTTAGGCGGCGTCGTGATTCGCATCAAAGACACCGTCTACGACGGCAGTATCGCTCGTCAGCTATCGCGTCTGCGCGATTCGTTCGCGAAAGGCACGGCAGCAAACGGCTGATAGTTTATTCGAGAACACCATCAAGAAATAGAACATCATGGCAGAAGTCAGACCTGAAGAAGTATCATCAATTCTCCGCCAGCAGCTCAGCGGCTTCGAAAGCGAAGTCGACGTCTACGAGGTTGGCACCGTGTTGCAGGTTGGCGATAGCGTCGCCACCGTTTACGGACTCACAAACTGTATGGCCGGTGAGCTGATAGAATTCCCGCACGAGGTCTACGGTATGGCGCTGAATCTCGAAGAGGACAGCGTCGGCTGTATTCTTTTCGGCGAAACCGAGCATGTGAAGGAAGGCGATACGGTCAAGCGTACCGGACGTGTTGCTTCGATGCCGGTGGGCGAAGAGATGCTCGGCCGCGTCATTGATCCGCTCGGGCAGCCGATTGACGGACGCGGCGTGATCAACACCGAGAAGATGTCGTTCATTGAGCGCAAAGCGCTCGGGGTGATGCAGCGTCAACCGGTGAAAGAGCCGCTGCAAACCGGCGTCAAAGCAATCGATGCCATGATTCCGATTGGCCGCGGTCAGCGCGAGCTTATCATTGGCGACCGCCAGACGGGTAAAACGGCTATCGCCATTGATGCGATCATTAATCAGAAGTACACCCATACGGAAGAAGCCAAGAAGAACGGCGTCGATCCGGTGTACTGCATCTATGTCGCAATCGGTCAGAAAGGTTCGACTGTGGCGCAGGTATATGCCAAGCTGCAGGAAGAAGAAGCCATGGCGTATACAACGATCGTGGCGGCAAATGCCAGCGATCCTGCAGCCCTCCAGTATATCGCCCCGTACTCAGGCGCAACGCTCGGTGAGTTCTTCCGCGATAGCGGCCGCCATGCGCTCGTTATTTACGATGATCTTACGAAGCAGGCGCAAGCCTACCGCGAAATCTCGCTTTTGCTCCGCCGCCCTCCTGGCCGCGAAGCATATCCTGGCGACGTGTTTTATCTTCATTCCCGGTTGCTCGAACGCGCTGCAAAACTCAGCGATGAGCTCGGTGGCGGCAGTTTGACCGCGCTACCAATTATCGAAACGCAGGCAGGCGATGTCTCGGCGTATATCCCGACGAACGTGATCTCCATCACCGACGGTCAGATTTATCTGGAGCCGGATCTCTTCAACGCCGGTCAGCGGCCCGCCATCAACGTAGGTATCTCGGTATCGCGTGTCGGCGGTAGCGCGCAAATCAAGGCAATGAAAAAGATCGCTGGTTCTCTCCGTCTCGACCTTGCGCAGTACCGCGAATTGGAATCGTTTGCGAAGTTCGGTTCCGATCTCGATAAAAAGACCCAGCAGCAATTGCGACGCGGTTCGCGTCTCTTCAAGCTGCTCAACCAGTCGCAGTATTCGCCGATGATCGTTCAGGATCAGGTTATCAGTATTTATTCCGGCGTGAAGGGCTACATCGACGAAGTACCCTTGGACGACGTGAAACAGTACGAGCAAGAACTCCTCGAACATCTCCATGCACAGCATAAACAGATACTTGACGACATTGCCGAGACGAAAGTCATCAGCGAGGAGAACGGGAAGAAACTCGACGAGATTCTTCGCAAGTTCACCGATCAGTTTACAAAGGCACTTGAGAATAAAGGTTAATCTGCATGGCCAATCTTCGAGAAATACGCGGACGCATTAAGGGCGTTAAGAACACATCGAAGATAACGCAGGCGATGAAGATGGTTGCCGCTGCGAAGCTTCGCAGGGCGCAGGATGCCATTCTCTCCGCGCGCCCGTATTCGAACGCGATGCGGGGACTTATCAAGCACCTGCTCTCGAAGATCGACCGTACGCTGCTTCCTCTGATGAACGAGCGCGAGGAAACCAACGCTGTTCTTATCGTCGTCATTACAGCCGATAGGGGACTTTGCGGCGCGTTCAATTCCAACATCATCAAGATTGCCACCAATCGGATTCACGGCGAGTTTGCAGACCTTCACGCCGAAGGAAAAGTCGAACTGCTGTGTATCGGCAGGCGCGGTCTTCAACACTTCAGCAAGCGCGGCTACCCTATCGCAGATAGTTTCATCGGCCTTAGCGATTCCCCAGAATTCTTGAATATCAGGAGTATTGCGCAGGAGATTACCCAGGCATTCCTCGATGGGAAGTACGACCGAGTCGAGATCGTTTATAACGAGTTCAAGTCGGTCGTTCAGCAGCGTCAAAAGGCCGAACCGATGCTGCCGATTCCTTCGACCGAATTCGACGCCGCCCACGACGATCTGGATGACGAGCCTAGTCACGAATACATCGACTACATCTACGAGCCGTCTTCCATCGAGCTTCTCGAAACGCTTGTACCGCGGCATCTGAACTTCCAGCTCTGGCGCTGTATACTCGAATCCAACGCCGCTGAACAAGGCGCCCGGATGACGGCTATGGATGCGGCGACCTCCAATGCCAAGGATCTTATCCAGAGCCTCCAGCTTGAGTACAATCAGGCACGTCAGGCAAGCATTACCACTGAGATTCTCGAGATCGTCAGCGGTGCAAACGCATTGGCCGAGTCCTGACGCAAGCTCTCTGCTTGCTTCTTAATCCCCCGAGTCCTATTGTTGATTGAACCGGTTCCTGTGAAACACGGGAACCGGCAGTCTTTCGCTCACTGTACTTCCAAATATTTAACGTATGCCGCGAACGAATCGGCCACGGAGAATAAGGGGATTGCTCCTTCGCACTCTCGCGATAGGTGTTGCTGTATTCCTATTTTGGTTCGGGATTTCCCGGCTCATAGAACCCATTCCAACGCCGTCCGAAGCAGCCAATGCGCTGCTTATCTGGGCGAAATCCACATCCGACGATGTATACGCGCAGGCCCGTGAGCGCGAGATCAGCCAATCCGTTGAGCGAGTGAAGCGGATTGCAGACAAGCACGCACGGGAGGCAAACCGGACTGAACGACTACCGATCGGGAAGGCAGGGAAACTGCGCCTGGGAGCATTGGTTGATTCTGCACTGCAGAACGAGATGCGCATGCTGAGCGATATGCCGCCGGTGGGTGGGGATGTGATTCACATCGTTGTAGTCGGAGTGGATTCACGACTTGGCGATAGGGGAGCGCGGGCGGATGCGATTCATCTGCTTACGATCAATCCCGACTCCGCTGTTATAGATATCGCCTCAATCCCCCGTGGCACGTACTGCGATCTCGGCTTTCCGGATTCACTGCGACAAAACAAGATCACTTATGCCCGGATGCGCGGAAGAAAAGCATTCCAGCGACATTTGGAGCGCATCACCGGCAAGCGTCCGATTTACTACTACATAGAAGCCGGGTTCAGTCAGGTAATGGGGATACTTGAATTGCTCGGATACAGTGACCCTGTTGCCACACTGCAGTTTTTACGGACGCGCAAAGCGTTTTACCTCGGGGATATTCAGAGGTCGTACAACCAGGGTATGTTTGTACGCAAATCGATACTCGAGCAATTTCCGTTGCTTCTCGGGGCGACGGGCGATGTGCTGCTTTCAGCAGGACTGCAGTTCGTGCAGACCAACATGGATAAGCAGCTTTGTGAGGGGATCATCTATGCACTTCACCGGCAAGGATTCCCACATCACCGCAAAGACGCGGTACGGCTGCGGCTTTTTTCCGACGCGCATTACGATATCCGCTCTATCCTTCCCGATTCCAATTCCGTGGGAATCATTCAGCAGTGGGCAACCAAGTACCACGAAGATGACGTCGATCACGAGCAGTATGTTATCGCAAGGCTGCGGAACATCAAGCGCCTGGCCATCCGGGATTCCGTTTATCCTACGGCGACGGTACGGCGGTTGAATCGCTTATGTGAGCAGCACGGATGGATTCAGATTCGCAACCGAAGCATCAGGACAGCTTTGCGAGATTCGCTGACAATGCTGCTTGAACGCGCCTATATCCGCATGGAAAAACACGACGAAGCCGAGCGCGTAGCCCGGCTCCGTGAAGGGGAAGAACTTATTTGGAAGATGCGCGAATCTGGGCTGTTGAGTAAAACCCGCGAAGACTAGTTTTCGCCAATGAAAAGTCCGAATGTAAGATCCAGCCTGACGAATGCGTTATTCATATCGAATTCCGGTACCTCATTGACTTCAAACTCGCCGTTTAATTCCCAGGTATCACCCGCCGTTCCAAAATAACCGCCTTTTAAGCTCGCAACGATAAAGGGACTGATATCGTATTCCACTGTCAATGCTGGCTGGTATGCGAAGAAGCCATTTATCATCTCCAGGCGCGAATCAGATGGAATCAACGGATCGCCGAACAGATCCTCCCACGACTTATCCGTGTTCGGTCCGCGCGTGAGTGTCAGCGTGTAGCTGCCAGCTCCCAGCATGGTACCAATCGCGATGTGGAAACGCCCGAATGGGATTGTGTAATCGAGCGTCACACCACCGAAACCCACTGCTAGTTCCGATCTGTTGAAAGTACCATCATCGACGTTGGTCTCGCTCATGGAGCCTCCCATTCCAATACCGCCGATACGGAGATTCGGTACGATAATGATATATGCATATCCGTGACCGCCAAACAGGAACATACCGTCTGTAGAGAGTTCCGGCATACCTTTATCGGTGAGGGAGGAGTTGAGAACATCAGTATTGATAAAATACCAGGCACCCGAAGGCCCGCCTCCGGCACCGAAAATTCCGCCGCTACCCCGGCTGGAACGGCGGGGCTGTTCTTCATCATCCTGTGCAAAGGATGTCGCTGAGGAGAATACGAGGAGGAGGCTGGCTATGATGAGAAATGCACGTTTCATGAAAGTAAAATCCGTTCAAGTGGTTCGATAAACAATGCGCCTTGCAGGAGCACGTTCGCCCAGATACCCGCAGCGACATCGTCGAGCATAATGCCGGTTCCGCCCTTCATGTTGTCGAACTGCTTCGCGGGTGGAATCTTTATTATATCGAAAAACCGGAAGAGGAAAAAAGCTGCGACGGCGATCCAGTATGCCTTCGGAAGAAACACCAGGGCCAGCCACATGCCCACGAACTCATCGATAACAACTTCCGATGGATCTTGACCGTAATGTTTCTCCATCATCGCCGAAGCAGGGATACCGATGACTAGGCAAACGGCCGATGCGATAAGGAGCGGGATGGGTTCCGAGAAGCCGGGGATAAACCAATACAGGAGAAGTGCCGCAGCGGATCCAACCGTCCCGGAGGCGCTGGGGGAGTATCCGGTTCCCAAGCCGCTGGCAAAGACACGGATAGCAATGTGAGGTTTATCCTGTTGCACGTCGCTGGAGCTTGGAAATATCCCCGAACATATGCCGACAGTCCCAGATGTATTGTACGCCGGTATACACGGTGATCGCCGTAACGATCGTCATCAGCGAATATACCGCTGTGGGATCGAGAAGCGTTTGAATGACGGGAGTAAGACCTGCTGGGAGCCAGGGCGTCACAGCTGCAATTGTCAGCACGAGGAGATAGTAGAGAACCGCCATCTGGACGAAAGTCTTCCACTGAGCCAGCCGGGTTGTTTTGACATGGAATTGCCGTGATTCCGCGTAAACGCGGAGCGAGGTAACGACTACATCTCGTGCAATGATGACGATAACCATCCAGAGCGGGACGACATTGATGACAGTGAGTCCAACAAGGGCAAAAGCAGTGAGGATCTTATCCGCTAGTGGATCCAGGAATTTACCGAAGTTCGAGACCGTGCCGGAGCTGCGTGCGATCTCGCCGTCGTACCAGTCGGTTAAGGCTGCGACCATATAGACGAGTAGCGATATTTGCTTCATGACGGGATCGGCGGAAATAAACAGCATGAAGAAGAGCGGCGCGAGGACGATCCTGAGAGCGGTAAGACTATTGGGCAGGTTGAAAACCATTCTGATTGCGAAATTGCCGTCCGTTTTTTAGCCGCAAAGGCGCACTATTCCCATGCGTTATGGGAATGTTGGGCCGTGATATTCAGCAATTGATGCTGCTCTCACTAAAGTAAGAAATACTGGCTGCAAATCCTCAGAACAGAGTGTTACGGTAGCAGTATCTTAAAGGATGTTCTTCCCCTTCAAGGCTGTCACCTGGCGGTGCCCCGTGAAGTACGGCGTCCTGTACGTGATCGGATATGTGGGCGTGGTATCGAAAAGCTAGTTCGCCGGCCGCTTGACGTTCACCGCCTGGATGCCTTGCGGTGTGTGCTGGACTTCGAACTCGACATGTTCCCCTGATTTCAGTTTTTTAAATCCCTCCATGATGATGGATCGATAGTGGACGAAAATCTCGGGCCCGGCATCGCGTTTAATGAAGCCGTACCCCTTCTCGTTGTTGAACCACTTTACAGTACCCTGTTCCATTGTAGCTCCTCACGAACGTGATGGGAATCAGAAAGCAAAAAGTGAAAAATGTGTTGAAACACTTAATCACGAGGATATTCTACATTATTTAGTGATGTGCAAGGTATAGGGCTTGTTTCACGACACGGGATTGGCCTTTTGAGCCTCTCTCGCTGGAATATAGACACTTCAAAAAGCATAATCAAGTTCTATACTCCTCTTTTTTGCCGTAAAATGGCTTTAAAACAGCCTTTATAGGGGGTAATGATTTGAAGTAGTGAAACCGAACCGTCGGAGAGGTGACAGTTCGGATAGCCGTAAGCGTGAAATTATTCGCGTTTTAGGCGAATTATTAAAAGTCTTTCTTTTGAAAAATATAGGCGGAAAGGGCGAACAAGGCTGCGCCGAAGGCCAGGCTCGTGAACACCGGTTCCCAGTCAATCGGGCGCGAGAAAATCACATTAACGGCGATATCGCGAAGCTCGCCCGGTTTCGGCAGAATGTAGTACAACCCATCAAGGACGTATTTGACGGTATCGTTCTTGGTCGCCTGGGCGATAATTTCCCGTGCTTCGATGATGGGGTTGATGAGGAAGAGGTATACGTACACTGTGATGATCGATAGCGGTGTACTTCCGCTCGTCACCCCGATTAGCAGCAGGACGGTGTACAGCACCGCAAAGGAATAGGTAATGGTCAGGATGGAGACGAGGATGCCGGGTTCCCAACTGCCTGTTTTGATCGAGAGAATGAGCCACATCCCGATGACGAAATAGGCGACATTGGCCAACACGATCAGCACTGCGCCGATTGATTTTCCGGTTAAATACGTAAGACGCGAAACTGGCTTCGAAAGAAGCAGATCGATCGCGCCTTTTTCCACCGTGTGTGGAATAATGCTTGCTGTGGCGAAGACAGAAATGATAATCGCGAAGAAATTGATTGTACCAACGATCCCGCTCTGTATGAGTTTGGTCATTTCCACGGTGATCATCTTGCCTTGCTCGTCGGGGATCTGTTGGGCCTGAAACATCGATTCTGTATCGATGCTGATAGCAGCAATAATCCCGATGAGCAGGAACAAGGTGGAAAGTATGAAAAAGCCGATGATCGTCTTTCTGGCGATCCCTTCCCGAATGGTGTCTTCTATGATGGCAAGGAGTTTCATTCTTGTTCGTCTCCTATCACCTTCAGGAAGGATTCTTCGAGTGTACTGCGCTTCTGAACGATGGATGTGATGAGCACACCCTCCTGGCGCAGCTGATCGATGATCGTATTCAACTGATCGAGCGCTTCGACGACAATGCGCAGGGACTGTTCCTCGAGTCTGACTTGCATACGTGTCGCATCCCATTGCATTTGGAGCGATTCCGAAATCTCGCCCTCGAATCCAATGGCGTATTCCTGCTCGCTCTGTGTCAGTTCTTCAACGGAGCCAAGCTTCAGCAGCTTTCCTTTGTTAAGAATTGCAACACGGTCGCAAATCAGTTCTACTTCTGAAAGGAGGTGGCTGTTGAGGAACACGGTCTTTCCCTGCCCGCGAAGATACACGAGCAGATCGCGGATTTGCTTGCGCCCAAGGGGATCGACACCGTCTGTCGGTTCGTCAAGGATAATCAAGTCGGGGTCGTTTATCAGCGCCTGCGCAAGCCCGATACGCTGCTGCATACCCTTGGAGTACTTTTTGATCTTCTCGTTTCTCCACTTCGTCATATCCACAGTTGCGAGCGCTTTGTCGATCTTTCCGGGCAGTTCGGACGCAGTAATGCCGCTCAACTTCCCGAAGTAGTTCAAAACCTGCTCTGCGGTAAGATGGGGAGGATATCGATGATTCTCTGGGAGATACCCGATTCTGGCCTTTATAGATTCATCTGAGATGGGGCTGCCAAATAAATTTGCATCGCCTGATGAGGGGTAGACGATAGATAGCAGCAATTTGATAAAGGTCGTCTTCCCGGCGCCGTTTGGGCCAAGCAGACCAAATATCTCGCCTTCAGGGACAGACAATGAGAAGTCCGTAAGGGCGCGGATCGGTTCTTTTTTGCGCTTGCCCCTGTAGGTTTTCGTAAGTGCGTGTGATTCGAGGATAGCCATATAACTCCAATATCTACCTAAAATAGGATGGAAATGCTCGAATACAAAGCCCCATCCCGGCATTCCTCGAATGAGCCACAAAATGGTGAACTTTTCAACAATTGACCGATGTTAAGATTACTTGAACCATAATTGAGCTTTATGCAAGGCGACGAAATTCTTGGGAAAGCGCTCGATAGCAATCTGCTAAAGAGGCTCCTTCAATATATCCGACCATACCGCTGGCACGTTGCAGGTGCCATCCTTCTGACGCTCCTGGTCTCCGTCCTGGGGCCCGTTCGACCGTACCTGACGAAACTTGCCATTGATGAATACATCGGCACAGGCGATGCCGACGGCCTTCTGACTATCGCTCTGCTGCTGTTCGGTGCACTGCTCCTGCAGGGCATCGTGCAGTTCATCATGACCTACTTCACGCAGTGGATCGGGCAGAATGTCATCCAGGATATCCGGATGAAAATACATCGCAAGCTTCAGCAGCTTGCACTGTCGTTCTTCGACCGTAATCCCGTCGGTCGCCTGGTAACCCGCACTACGAGCGATGTCGAAGTTTTGAACGAGATGTTTTCCTCTGGTCTCGTGACCGTCTTCGCCGATATCTTCATCCTCATCTGGATCGTGACTTTCATGTTCATGATCAACTGGGAGCTAGCGCTCGTCACGCTTAGCGTACTGCCGCTGCTTATCTACGGCACATTCTTATTCAGGAAGAAGGTCCGGGAAGCCTACCGCGATGTGCGCTTTCATGTAGCTCGGCTCAACAGCTTTACGCAGGAGAATGTCTCCGGTATGTCGACCGTGCAGCTCTACGGCAAAGAGGATGCGGAGTTTGCGAAGCACGACGAAATAAACAAGGACCACCGCGATGCCAACCTGCGTTCGGTGTTCTATTATGCGGTGTTTTTCCCGAGTGTCGAATTCATCAGTACCCTTTCAATCGCCCTCACGATATGGTATGCAGGCGGGAATATTCTGGAAGGCATTATGACTGTCGGAACCCTGGTATCGTTTATCCAGTACACCGAAATGTTCTTCCGTCCTGTGCGCGACCTATCCGAGAAGTATAACATCATGCAGACGGCGATGGCATCCTCGGAGCGGATATTCAACTTACTCGATGATGAAACGATTATTCCAGAAGCAGAACATATCAACCGCGACTCGATGAAGTTCAGCGAACAGATTGAGTATCAAAACATCTGGTTCGCATACAAGGATGAAAACTACGTCCTCAGGGATGTATCGCTGACGATCGATAAAGGCACAACAGTTGCCCTGGTGGGCGCAACCGGTTCAGGGAAGACGACCATCATCAATCTGCTGAGCAGATTCTACGATATCCAAAAAGGGAAGATCCTCATCGATGGCACCTGCATTGAGGATGTACCCACCGATGAACTCCGCCGACATATCGGCGTCGTCCTGCAGGATGTGTTTCTCTTCTCTGGTACGATTAAGGATAATATCACGTTAGGCGATGAGAGCATCAGCGACGAGAAGGTGCGTGAAGCTTGCAAGCTTGTGGGCGTAGACCGCTTTATCGAGAAGCTCCCGCTCGGCTATGATACGCCCGTGAAGGAAAGAGGCTCGACGCTTTCGGTGGGACAGAAGCAGCTCCTGGCGTTTGCGCGGGCGCTGGCGTTCGATCCGGAGATTCTGGTGCTGGACGAGGCGACCTCAAGCGTGGACACGGAATCCGAAATCCTCATCCAGGAGGCCATTACCAAGCTGGTGAAGGACAGGACATCAATCGTAATTGCGCACCGTCTTTCGACGATTCAAAACGCGGACAAGATCATCGTTATGCATAAGGGTAAGATCCGTGAAAGCGGGACGCATCAGGAACTGTACGCACATGGCGGTATCTATACCAAGCTGTACCAGCTCCAGTACAAGGAGCAGGAATTGAAACCGGTCGCGTAGGGATTAATGTAAGCGCGTGCGCTCGTCCCAAATTGGGTAGAGCAGCCGGTAATCTTCAAATCCTGTTTCGTCCACAAAGACGAAACGTCTCCCGATATCGTAATATTCCCAGATGATGTATGGGCGAGTATCCGCTTCAAACGGATGCCGTTCCACATAGTCGGGGGGACCGAGCTTAATGAACACCATGCCGCGGTCCGTTTTCCATCCCGGGCGGAAATGATCAAAGTGTTCGTTCGCGTATGCTACGCGGCCGTAGTATTCCACCATCGCTGTATTAACGCGCGCTCCGGGACTGGGATTGTTCTCCTCCCAAAACTTCTCGAACCTTTCCCGCTTTTCCTCATCCGTTTCGGCAGCAAGCATGTGGTCGATTTGCTCGCCGTTTGCGAAATACCTGAGCTGCTCTATTGCCTCGTCCAAATCGGTAATCTGGATTGGTGTTCCGGACTCGGATACCCACTCCAAAACGAACGGCTTGGAAGCATTGGCAAGGATGCCCGATTTGGTTGTATCATCCGGACTTGTGGCGATGACGGAGAGGACGTACCCACCAATAGCGAGTTCCGTGCTGCTGATATTTGTGATAAACGTGTTCCTTCCCTTGTTCACGCGCTGCGTCTCGCGACGCTGAAATGCAACGTTCGACTGCTTGGTAATCACATAGTTGATATCCACGCTTCCCATCGAATGCGGATTGTACAGTTCGAAAAAGATGAAAAATCCATCCTGATCCATGGATATATTTGGATTGATTTGCGGCGAGACCTGCCGCTTACCGCGGTTCTGCTTTACTTCGCTCACCAGCATGATATCGCTCATCGAAAATACGTTCTTATCGTACGAACGCACTTTGACGCTCTTGGTCGCACGATATGACCGAGCCGATTCTTTGTCTTCGAACAGTACTTCAACCGTGGCATCCCCAGCAGGGATGGTAAAAGAACGCTGCGAAAGATCATACACATTCGGGCTTATCGTTCGCTCAAAATCCAGTATTTCAAGATTCCGCTCCCACGTTTCGTCCTTGATCAAATTGCCATCCGAGTCATTCACGTACACCGTCAGTGTGTAGCTTCCTTCGTAGAACTGATCTTCTTTGACGAACTGGATGATGTTGAACGGGATATGCACGTAGACATCCAGCCGGCCGTTCAATCCAAACTCACCGTATTCGGCGAAATTCATCGCATCGAAGTAAAACGGCTGCGCCCTGTTAAATGGGTTTGTGACGTTCCCGTCTTGCTGCGCCGATACAGAGAATGTCAGAACGGCAGCGAGGATGAATATTGTTGGAGCGGAGTTATGTCGTTTCATGGGGTATCCCGATCAAGTCGTATTCCTGTGCTTCGGAGATCGTGATGTGCCTGAAAGTTCCGGCAACCGGGTCGTTATTGAAAGCAGACAGCGGCACGAGTACTTCGTTATCCACTTCTGGTGTATCGAATTCGGTTCTGCCGACGGCATAGTCTCCTTCGATGCGGTCGAACAGTACCTTTAGCGTCTGGCCTATCTTGGCTTCGTTCTTCTCTTGGGAGATGCCGCTTTGCAGATCGAGAATGGCGTTCTTCCGCTCTTCCTTTTCCTCCGCGCTGACGGTATCGCTGAGGATTGCCGCGGTGGTGTCATCTTCAACGGAATAGGTGAACACTCCCAGCCGGTCGAACTTCGTCTCTTCGACGAATCGGTACAGGGTTTCGAATGCGGCTTCGGTTTCGTTCGGGTAGCCGACGATGAGCGTTGTGCGCAAGGCTATCTCCGGAATCCTGTCGCGTATCTCTGCAATAAGCTCTTCGGTCGCTCTGCGAGTGATGCCGCGCCGCATGGATTTCAGCACCTTGTCGTCGACGTGTTGAATTGGCATATCGAGATACTTGCAGATATTTGGCCGGTCGCGTATGACGTCAATGACATCGCGCGGGAAATGCGAGGGGAAGGCGTACATGAGACGTATCCAATCGATTCCCTCCACGTCGGAAAGCTCCTCCAAAAGCCGGGCAAGTTTTCTGTCGTTGTAAATATCCCAGCCGTAGTAGGTTGTATCCTGTCCGATAACGACAAGTTCCTTCACGCCTTGCATCGCGAGGTGCTTTGCTTCGTGCACCAAAGCTTCGATGGGCTGCGAGACATGCCCGCCGCGCATGATGGGGATGGCACAGAATGAACAAGGGTTATCGCAGCCTTCCGATATTTTCAGGTACGCATAGTGCGCCGGAGTGGTTAGCGAGCGTTCGCCGAGCAGTTCCTTCTTGAAATCGACGCCGAATTCCCGCAGAATATTCGCGAAATCTGTCAC
The DNA here is from genome assembly GCA_002699105.1 of Ectothiorhodospiraceae bacterium. GTDB lineage: Bacteria > Bacteroidota > Ignavibacteria > SZUA-365. The sequence continues at coordinate 12,959 of PABJ01000161.1, forward strand.
ACCGAAGAAGCGGTCGACCTCCGGGATCTCGTCCTTCAGATCGTCGGAATACCGTTCGGATAGGCAGCCTGCCACAAGGAGTTTCTTGATAGCTCCGCTGCGCTTCATCTCTGCTGCTTCAAGAATCGTATTGACCGACTCCTCCTTGGCGGCATCAATAAACCCGCAGGTGTTGATAATCAGTACGTCGGCATCGGATGGTTCGTCGACGAGTGCGAGATTATGCGCAGAGATCTGGCGCATCAGTACTTCGGAATCGACGATGTTCTTCGAACATCCGAGCGTGATGATGGAAATCTTTTCTTGGTCTATATCTTGGACTGTATGCATGTATGAGTCTATAGTACGACACTGTGTCTGCTACTACAAAACGGAATCCTCTGTGCATTGGTTCTCTGAAATGACTATGTAATACGCTGAGAGGTTGCGCTCGTGGGGAGATTTATCCGCCGCTACGGAGGAAAGCTTCTACTCTGCCGATATCATCGGGTACATCGACGGAGGGTGTTGCCGCCTCTACCGTTGCGACGCCGAGCTTCATACCGTTCTGCAATGCCCGCAGTTGTTCTAGCTGTTCGATGCGTTCGAGCGGGGAAGGGGGGAGGGAAATAAACCGCTCCAATGCGGCCTTCCTGTAAGCGTAAATGCCGACATGACGTAAGTAAGCATGCTCACCGGATAGGCCGGTATCCCGCTGGTAGGGTATGATCGAGCGGGAGAAATACAGCGCCTCGCCTGTCATCCCTGTGACGACTTTCACGCTGTTTGGATTCGCGATATCCTCGGACGTCTTGAATGGAACAGCAGCCGTCCCGATATCGAAGCTTCGATTCTGCAGGATGGCAATGACGGCTTCAATGGTTGCCGGAGGGATAAGGGGCTCATCGCCCTGTACATTGACGATGATATCGGCATCTGACTCCCTTGATGCAGCATGTACACGCTCTGTACCGGAGGGTAGATCGCTCGGTGTCATGACGGGCGTACCGCCAGCCTTCGTCACGACTTCAGCGATGCGGTCATCATCTGTCGCAACCAGGACATCAGTCACACCGCCGACTTTGCGGCAGCGTTCCAGCACCCACAGAATCATGGGCTTCCCTGCAATCAGCGCTAACGGCTTCCCAGGGAACCGCGTACTTGCGTATCGCGCAGGGATGACGATGCTGATGGTAGGTATGGACATACTGTAGCTATTCCTCTCCCTTTGAAGGCAGCACCCGCGGAACGCGGATAAACGCACCATCTGTTTCCGGAGCGAGACTCAATACGTCCTTGCGTTGGAGAGAATCACCTTCGCGCTTTGCAGAGGGCTGCACGGCAGGTGTGCTGTCCTCTGGCGGGGTCTTTTCGAGCTCGCCGTATTCATCCGCAATGATCGAGAGGAACTCGTAGGTCTCGTTCAGTCCCTTTGCGTATGCGGCTTCCTCTGCAGCATCGATCCGCAGCCTTGCCTTCGCTGCGAACGCCCGGATATCCTTCTCTGTGAAGGCAGACATATTACAAGGACTTTTGGTACAGCCTGTACTTTTTATACAGCTCAC
>PABJ01000162.1 GCA_002699105.1 Ectothiorhodospiraceae bacterium
GGACTTCGCCATGCGCGAAATGACATGGCAGTACGGAACCCACGGCATCCACGGACCGTGGTCAAGCGTCCGGACGGATTACGACTGGGACGGGGATCTCGATCTGCTGATATGCAGCAGCCACGTAGGTGTGCGGCTCTTCCGAAACGATCTTCCTCGTGCGGGTAACTGGTTCGGCGTGCGGATTGCGGGAAGCCCTGAGAACAACATTCCGCTCGACGGCTACGGCTCGAAGGTGCGCGTGTACGGTGGCGGACAGATGTTCACGCGCGAGCTTGCAGGCGGCGCCGGCGGCGACCGCAACGGTCAGCAGACAAACGAGCTGCACTTCGGGCTTGGCAGTGTGGATGCGCTGGATAGCGTTGTGATAACATACACAAACGGTGTTTCGCGCGTCCTCACCGATCTGGAAGCGAATAACCGGTACTTCATCCCGTACGAAGGCGCGGCAATCGTATCAGCGCCGCCTGCTCCTGTCGCCACGGACGGCGCATGGCGCATCACGGGCACGCGTTACAGCAGCGGCGCGCTCTTCTTCGGACTGCGCGGCAGCGAACTCCGCGATCTGCGTGTGGATATATACAACGTGCTCGGCTCGCACATTCATACCGCCCGTTTCGACGCCCCGGTGGACGGCCTGAACTCCGTTCGCATACCCATTATGCGCGCGGGCGCATATTTCGTGCGCTTTACTTCCGCTAGCGGAATGCAGACCTGCAAATTCACAGTTGTGAGGTAGAGAGGATGTAGTAAGGCGGGGATGAGTGTAGAGGAACCGCAGAGATTCGAAGCGTTCATGTGTCTTCTCTGCGTGGGGCGTATCCTCGTATGCATCCGACCATCTTACGCCACGGCGCACAAGTGACGAGGGGTTTTGGCAGCTGCCTTGGTTCCTCTATATGATGGAGATTGCGTCTAGGTCCCGACAATTATAGGAATAGTAGTTCACTAGTAGGCTTGTTGTCCGCTGAAAGCCATTCCCTCCCCGATCCACAGCGCAAGTTTTAGCCTTGGATCGACCCTCTCCTTCGGCAAGCCTGCCCTTCTCCCGTCGCGGCAAAGTTTTATGCGACGGGAGAAGGGCTCAGGACAAAGACAACAGGAGGGTTTGACTTTCGCCCAAGCACCACTACATCATGTCGCACACTTAGCTACCGGCGTGGATGATGGGCGGATCCTCACTGATAGGTTTTGCTGCCGACTCACGTGTGTGTACCAGGTAGGAGGGGTGGTTTCGCAAGCGCTTCGCGATGAACTCGGTGTTCGCAATGCGCATGGCTTTCGTACGGAGATGGTAGTGCGTATCGTAGCAGAAGGAATCGGGATGGGTTTGCTCCGCAGGAGTCCCGAGGATGATGATATCCCTCTCCGCGGAAAGCGCGGTATGCAGTCTGCTAAAGAACGCTGCATTGCGCCGATACATAGTATCGGGAACCGAAGGGTAACTCAGGAAACACTCCCCTCCCTCTGCACGCACGCGCCTGCTGAATTCCGCGATGCTGCTGATGGCTTCCTGATTCAGATCCTCGGGCCTGAGCGCTGGAAAGCGCAATTTGCCGCCTGTCTTCGCAGGCATGCTGATCTCGATATCGCCGTATTTATTGAATCCTGAGGTGAGATACATCGGGTCGAGGACCCGGTCCGGATGCAGATTGGAGATCACGGCGTTCCGTGTCACGATCGGCAGCGCAGTGAGGACCTGCAGGAACTGCGACGGTGTTTCCATGAACGCCAGCGCCCTCGTTTCGCGCAACACAAGTTCGCCAAGCACATGATCGCCGTACATGTATTCGCCGACGAACTGTTCATACTCCGGCGATAAAATGACGATATCGCCCGGCGCAATCTTGCCGTGGACCTCCCGCAGCATGAACTGCATACCCAGTGAGACATGCAAGCCCATGTTTACCACGCCGACCTCCAATTCCCGTTCGAGTACTTCCGATGCGAAGCTGAATGTCGCATTCGAACCGCCGACAATGACGAGCTTCGGACCCTCAAGAGACCACAGCCGCGAATGTTTGGTGCTGAAGGTCGCGAAGTAATCGTGTCCGACCACAGGCACAGTTTTGATGATCGCTATCGAAGATGCCGCGACTAACGCAAAGAGCATCACTACAGAGACCACAAAACGCGATATGCTGGGCGTGTTTTTCATCGATTAGAACTGGAAGTAGAGGAATTGCCGCGGCACATCGTGCGTGCCGAAGATGACGATTGCCATGAGGCATACGTAGACTAAGCCCCACCGCACTGCAGGCCGGATCGCACGTACGCGCCCTGCGAAAACGCCGCCGCGCATGGCTAACTGTATGAGTTCGAGCACAACGATGCTGGCGACCGCCGTCACAAAGTAAAACGGACCTTGCGCCGACTCGATCCCGAAATTACCGAGATCGAATAGTAGCATTTGCTCGAAGACCAGCATGGCATGCGCCATTGAATCCGCGCGAAAGAAGACCCAGGAAATGCAGACGATCGTGAATGTGGTGACCACCTTCAATCCGGCATGGAATTTTGGCAGGCGGCTGAGGCCGAGGAACGCTGCGAGACGTTCGCGGTTCTTTTCAGTGGCGAGCGAGAAGATCAGAGCGACGCCGTGAATTGCACCCCAGACGATGAAGGTCCAATTAGCGCCGTGCCACAAGCCGCTGACAAGAAACGTAATCATCAGGTTGATGTACAGCCGCGAAACTTTTACACGGTTTCCGCCCAGGGGGATGTAGACGTAGTCGCGGAACCAGGTGGAAAGCGAGATGTGCCATCGACCCCAGAATTCGCGTATCGATTTGGAATAGTATGGTGTATCGAAGTTCTTCATAAGATCGATTCCGAGGAGCCGGGCAGATCCGATAGCGATATCCGAGTAGCCGGAGAAATCGCAGTAAATCTGGTAGGCAAAGAAGATCGTGCCGATGATGAGCGGGAATCCTGAATTCGCTGCAGGATCGAAATACACCGTGTTGACGTACCCGGCGAGTCCATCCGCCACGACGACCTTCTTGAACAGGCCCCAGATAATGAGCTGTACGCCCGAGGCGGCTCGGTCGGGATCGAACCTGACTTCCCGGCGGAGCTGCGGAAGCAATCGCCCCGACCGTTCAATTGGTCCAGCAACAAGCTGCGGGAAGAACGAAACGTACACCGCAAGCCGTCCGAAGTGCCGCTCGGCGGGGACTTTGCCGCGGTATACATCGATCGTGTAGCTCATTGTCTGGAAAGTATAAAACGATATCCCAACCGGAAGCAGGAAATGGTACGATGGCACATCGTAGAAGATGTTGACCATATCGAACGCATGCTGGAGATTTTCCCCGAAAAAGTTGAAGTACTTGAAGAAGAAGAGTATCGAAAGATTTCCGGTTAGGCTTGCGGCAAGAAAACCGCGCTTCAGGCCCTTTGTTTCAGAGCGTTCGATTCCGATGCCGGCAATGTAGTCGATCACCGTCGACGCGACGATGAGGATAACGTACTCTGGCTTCCAGCACATATAGAAGTAGTAGGAAGCTCCGAGCAGCAGTATCCAGCGACGCTTGGCAGGCAGCACGTAGTACAGCAGCACTGTAAGCGGCAGGAACCAGAGATAGCTGAACGAATTAAAGAGCATGAGTGATACCAACTATGGCGCTTTCCGAACACCGCCCGACGCGATGTGAAGCAAAACGGGCAAATACCTGTAACCGCCATATTTTCAATTAGTTACATGGATCGCAAAATCGCCCTAAATAGCTGCACTCACAAGGAAGATCGGATCGCACAAATGCAGTATTTACATAGGGTTGTTGGCAAGGGAGGGGGCCCAGACGCTAGTATACCGTTCCGAGTATGCAGGAACTCCAGTGGTTCGAGAAGAGGCAATACACAGTGCCTGTCCCGTCGCGATAATACTTCAGTGACGGGATCAGGGGAGCCCTCCAGCTCGGCTAGGATTGCTGGCTGTATGCTCGGTGTACGTGGTGATAAGAATTCCCCCTTGTCCGGCGCTCGACGCGACAAGCCGTAGCGACGAGCTCCTCAAGAGGGGAAAGAGTGCCACGGCGTATCTTCGATCTCCGACCGCTGTACGCGCGATTGCCTCTAAACCTCCACGAGTTTCTCTAATCCGGCTTGGAGGGTTGCGTCAGTTTTGGCGAAGCAAAGTCGGAGCATGCTCCCGCCTTCGTCCGAGCTGCCGTAGAACACCGAGGGCGGGATTACGGCCACACCGTGTTGTTTTACAAGGGTTTGCGCCAGTTCTACGTCGTTCATGCCGAGATCGGAGGGTATATCCACCATCATAAAATAGCTGCCTCGCGGCATGTGCGGTGCGAACTGCCCTTTGAGGAGTCCGTTGTGGAGCATGTTACGTTTGCGGGCATACTGCTCCCGGAATTCCGGCAGGTATTTGTCAAGACGGCCGAGCGCATGTCCCATGGCAATCTGGCCGGGCGTGTTGACGGCAAACGTTGTGAACTGGTGCACCTTCCGGATCGCGGCGGTGAGTTCCGGCGGCGCTACGGCATAGCCGATCTTCCAGCCCGTTAGACCAAAGGTCTTCCCGGTCGATGAGATAGTAATTGTCCGTTCGCGCATACCGGGGAGTGTAGCGATCGGAATATGCTCCGCATCGTCATAAGTGAGGAATTCGTACACCTCATCGCTAATCACGATCCAGTCGTTTTCCACCGCGTACGAAGCCAGCGTCTCAAGCTCCTCGCGAGTGAATACCTTCCCGAGGGGATTCTGCGGGTTATTGAGAATCAGCAGCTTGACATTCGGCGAGATGAGCCGTTCGAGCTCCTCGGTGCGGAAAGTAAAATCCGGTTTGTGGAGCGTGATATACTTCGGCGTGCCTCCTGCGAGAAGAACGTTCGCCTGGTGGGCATCGTAGAACGGCTCGAACATCAGTGCCTCATCGCCAGGATCTATGAGCGCGGTGATTGAAGCATAGAGGGCCTCCGTCGCACCGCTCGTCACGGTGATCTCCCGCTCTGTATCCGCCTCGATGCCGTAGGACTTCGCATAGTATCCGGCAACGGCTTCGCGGAGCGTGCGCGTACCGTGCAGCGGGGCGTACTGGTTTTTCGCAGCTTTCATTGCCTGGTACGCTTCTTCGATAATCCACCCGGGACCGTCGAAATCCGGAAAACCTTGTCCAAGATTCACAGCGTTGTGTTCGACAGCAAGCGCGCTCATCGTTGCGAATATTGTCTCAGGGATGGTTTGAATGCGGGCGGCAGATTTTGGGTGCAGCATGGAGTAATGAGGATTTAAAGATACAAACAATCAAAATAGTCGGTACAGATGGGGAAGGCAAGAGCGGAGGGAGTTATAACCTCAACCAGTAGCGGCATTTACTTGACATATGTTTGATGGGATTCGTAGTTTCTTCACAGGTCATCTAGACATTATTAGACGCTGAGCACGATTCAATCATCGCATTTCGGCAATGAATCGGGTATGTCTGTAATAGACACTCTCAGCAGCTAAGGGTGTCTGGCTCGCGTGTTAACTTGCGATTACACTGCATGCTGAATCGCACGTGTACACTATTGGGTCGACTGCTTGCGCGAGTTCGAGTTTTCTCGTGAGTCTTCCTCCCCACAACTTCATGGTATCAGTGACGCTAAAACGCTGGCTCATCGCCTGCTCTTTCAGGCGAGGTCATGCTCGCACTGGTCGACGTTGAAACACGAAGATCCGCAGTATCAACATATATCTGTTGCACAAAGCATCGGTACTTGTCATGACGCAAAAAGCATACTTTGCACATCGCCTGGAGAAGTTCGTTCCGAACTCGAATCGGTAATGGAGACAGACTTTTCTCCTACACTTGCATTCGTATTTATCTCGATCGAACAGGACCGACAGCAGATTCGGGCAATGCTCAATGAATACAATATAGATTACCTGGGCTGTACAACCGCAGGTGAGTTTACCGATCGGACGATCGCCGACGAATCCATTGCAATGCTGTTGCTCGATATGGATCCGGAACACTATTGTATCGTCCATGCGGAGAGCGGTTCTCAGACCACGCGTGAGATAGCAAAGTCGATCGGTCAAATAGGTGCGGAATGTTTCAAGAACCCCGCGTACATCGTATTCTCAGGCGGTATCCGTACTGACGGCGATCAGATCGTGTTGGGAATTGAAGATGCAATCGGTTCTGACCAAACCGTTTTTGGTGCGCTGGCAGGAGATAACTTCTCACTTACAGGAACGTATATCTTCGATGCAGAGGGAGAAAGCGATAACGGACTGTCGGCTATTGTGCTTAATCAGGATCGTATCTCCGTTCAGGGAATTGCGACAAGTGGATGGAAGCCTGTCGGTACCATCAGAACCGTAACGAAAAGTGAAGGTAATGTCGTCTATACCATCGACGACGAACCCGCACTCGATATGGTAATGAAATTCATGGGAGTACCCGAAGATATCGATCATCGCACGGATATTATGATAGATATCGGTGCGGAATATCCGCTGCACATCAAACGAGAAGAAGGCCCTTCGGTGCTCCGTGCACCATTGTTTGCCAACAAAGAGAACCGTTCCTTTGTCTGCGCAGGTAGTGTTCCTCAGGGATCGAAGGTGCGCTTTTCACTCCCTCCCGATTTTGATATCATCGATACTGTAGTGGAGGAATGTAAGAAGGTCCGGGACCTGGATCTCCCCGAAGCCGATGCGACGCTGTTATTCTCGTGCGCTGCAAGGAAGTTATCCCTAGGCCCCTTGGTAGAATCCGAAATCCAGGGAGTTCAGAATGTCTGGGGCGTACCGATGGCTGGCTCGTTTTGTTATGGTGAAATCGGAGCTGTACGCGGAGGAAAGCATGAGTTCCACAACAATACCTGTTCTATCGTTGCTCTTCGCGAACGCCCGTAGGCTGACGCTCGCCAGGTAACGTCTCTAATCCACTTCCACCAGAGGATAGCCTCCGCCATTCGCAATTCCTGCATTGTTGGGTGAGAAACCAGATGCGGTTTGTGCACTGCAGTGATAATTTGTACCTGCGATGAACTACATCCTGCCATCAATAAAGTCGCTCATACTGCTGTACCTGGGATCGCTGGTGCTGTACAGCGCATTCGTGTACCCGTACGAATTCCAGAGCGCTAACCCGCCTTTCCTCATCTTCATTATGGATGCTGTGAACCTCATCGTCCACGAGGCGGGACATTTCTTCTTCAAATTCCTCGGACGTACGCTCTACCTGATGGGCGGGACGATCATGCAAATACTATTGCCGCTCGGTATCGCCGTGTTCGTGTGGTTCAAAGCACGGGATTGGGTATTTCTTCCGCTCTTTTGGACGGGCCACGCAATGATCAACGGATCTATCTATATATACGATGCCCGTTTCATGAACCTCCAGCTTATTCGCGAAGGCTTGCTGCACGACTGGTTCTATGCTTTAAGCGAGAACAATTGGCTGAACGCCCACGATGATATCGCGTACACAGTCGGTATCCTGGGCTTCCTGGCAATGGTGACCGCTATCGCGCATGGCATAAACACCACGATCTCCGGCTTCCTCCGCGCCTCGCGCGGGGAAGAACTTCCCGCCTGACCGCCCCTGCATTTTCACCTCTCAACCGCATCGCGTATGTTAGGCATATGGCGAAAAACAGCGATACACAGGATTCATTCGAAGAAGGCTTCGGCGGAGGCGAACCGGCAGAAACCACGGGGCGCAGCGGCGGCAGCATGTCGATTTCCCGGGGAGTGGAGCAGCCAACGAACACTGCAGCGAGCTACCTGCGAAAAAAACGAACGCTTACGGTAGACGAGCACGTAGAAGGCATCCGCGCCGGCGACCGCGTCATACTTGGCAGAACCATCACGCTGATTGAAAGCAGTCTACCCGAACATCACGCCAAAGCGCTTGAGATTGTTGAGCGTATCATGCCGGATACGGGCAATGCCGTCCGCATTGGAATCACCGGTGTGCCGGGCGTGGGGAAGAGCACGTTTATCGAATCGTTCGGGCAGCATGCTATTGCGCAAGGCAGGCGGGTTGCCGTCCTGGCGATAGACCCGAGCAGCGAGATTTCGGGCGGCAGCATCATGGGCGATAAAACGCGCATGGAAAAGCTCTCCGGCTCGGACGCTGCGTTTATCCGGCCGTCACCTTCGGCAGGATCACTGGGCGGGGTTGCGCGCAAAACGCGCGAGGTCATGCTTCTTTGCGAGGCCGCCGGGTACGATATCGTCTTTATCGAGACCGTTGGCGTCGGGCAGTCGGAGACCATGGTCCATGGCATGGTAGATTTTTTTCTGCTGCTCATGCTTGCAGGCGCAGGCGATGAGATGCAAGGCATAAAGAAAGGCATCATCGAACTTGCAGATGCGATGGTCATCCACAAAGCCGATGGCGACAACGTTCACCGCGCGATGAAGGCAAAGGAAGAGTTTTCCGGCGCGCTGCATTACCTACGTCCCCAAGCGCCGGGATGGACCCCGCCCGTTCTCACCGCCTCCTCGCTCACCGGCGAGGGCATCACGGACGTATGGGAAACGATGACAGAGTTTCACGATACAATGACGGCGAACGGCTACATCGCAGCCAGGCGCAGGAAGCAGGCAGTCAACTGGCTCCACGAGACGATCCAGCATAGTTTGCGCGAGCGTTTCCTCAGCGATCCTTCGACGGCGGAACGGCTTCCGCTACTGGAGCGCGAAGTGCAGGAGGGAACGACCCCGCCGTTAGCTGCAGCCGCAACGCTGCTGAAGAATTTTTTCGACGAAGAAATAGATATGTTTTAAAGCCCTGTACAATAGAGGAGAGACATCATGAACCGCTTGTTGATATTCCTTCTTCTCGGCTCGTTTGTGGCGGCGTGTTCGAGCACCGAGGAGCAGATCGAAGAAGTACAGAAAGAACCCGAGCCCGTCGAAACGGTCGAGGAAACACCCGTCCCGGAACCGGACTACAAATTCGTGGAGCGCTACTACGTCCAGAATGCCATTATCGATAACGATGTGGACGTCGAGGATCCGCTCGCTGCAATTCGGGTTATTCAATTGCTCGACGGCCGCAACGAGGTCCTCGTCATAAGTAGCTTCGAAGATATCCAGGAAGGCGGCAAGACGGTGAACGTCGAGTCGTGGTTGGGCATCGAAATGCCGAAGTTCAGCGCCGGGACGCACGATATCAAGCAGGCGAAGAACGTGAAGTTCTACCGCTTCTACCTTGGAGAAAAAGGCAAACGGCTGGACGGCGAGAACTTCTCCGGGACTATCAAGATCGACTCGATCGACGATGAATACATTCGCGGGTATGTAAATCTATCCATCAGCGGGGTAACGAAATCCTTCCACGATGCATCGAACGAATTCAAGCTCAGTTACTCGGGTCCGTTCAAGATCGAACGCGAACCGCTGGAAGCGGTTATCATCAAGTAGGCCGTGGCGAAGCAGAAGACACAGTACGTTTGCCAGGAATGCGGCTACAGCACACCGCGTTGGGCCGGCCGGTGCGATAGCTGCGGCGCATGGAATACGTTTGTCGAAGAGCGCACTGCCGGATCGTCGGCAAAGCGCGCAAGGCGTGAACCCACCGCTGCGATCCAGCCCATAACCGCAATCGACAGTACGAAGGAATTCCGCCTGCTGACCGGCATGGCAGAACTCGACCGCGTACTCGGCGGCGGTATCGTGCCCGGCTCGGTAACCCTCCTCGGCGGAGATCCGGGGATCGGGAAATCCACGCTCATGATGCAGCTTTGCCGTAGCATTGCGTCCAGCGAGGAGATGCCCGGCACCGTGCTCTATATCAGCGGCGAGGAATCCGCCCGGCAGCTCAAGATGCGCGCCGAACGGCTGAATGCGCTCTCCGATAATTTCCTCGTCACGGCTGAGACAAGCGTGGAGCAGGTGACCGCCAATGCCGAAGACCTCAAGCCCGCACTCGTCGTTGTGGATTCCATCCAGACCATGCAGCGCGAGGACCTGGATAGCACCCCCGGCAGCGTGGCGCAGTTGCGCGAATCCACCGCGGCCCTCCTGCAGATGGCCAAGACCAGCAACACCCCTGTCATCATCATCGGGCATGTGACGAAGGAAGGCTTTATCGCCGGACCGCGCGTGCTCGAACACATGGTCGATACCGTCCTGCAGTTCGAGGGCGATTCGCATCATACATACCGCATTGTGCGGTGCGTGAAGAACCGCTTCGGCAGCACGAACGAGATCGGCATATTCGAGATGACTGCCACCGGCATGCGCGAAGTCTCGAATCCGAGCGAGGTCTTCCTCTCCGGACGCAGTCACGATATCGCAGGATCCTGCGTCTGCCCCATCATAGAAGGCACGCGCGCACTGCTCATTGAAGTCCAGTCCCTCGTCACCGAGAGCAATTACGGTACGCCACAGCGGACGGTCACGGGCATCGACGGGCGGCGCCACTCGTTGCTCCTTGCCGTGCTCGAAAAGCGCTACGGACTGCGGCTCGGGCAGTTCGATGTATTTACCAACATTGCCGGCGGTGTGAAGGTCGACGAAACGGCAGCCGATCTTGCGATTGCCATGGCCGTGATCTCAAGCACCAAGGATATCCCGATTGACTTCCGCACGGCGATCATCGGCGAGCTCGGTCTCGGCGGAGAGGTGCGCTCGGTGAGTAATATCGAGAAACGCATCTCCGAGGCAGAGAAGCTGGGCTTCACCAGGATCCTCATCCCGGCGGGGAACATTAAGGAGACCCGCAAGCGCGGCATCCAGATCAAGGAGTGCGATACGCTTTCGTCTGCGATGGACGGCATCTTTCCGTTCTGATTCGGCTTGCATATCGCCTAAAAGATCAGGATATTTATCATCCTGCTCGAGTGGCGGAATTGGCAGACGCGCTGGACTCAAAATCCAGTGGGCTTTAAAACCCGTGCCGGTTCGACCCCGGCCTCGAGTACTAGTGGAAATCCACTGTTACACCCCATCGCACTCCGGTGGGGTTTTCTTTTTCGCGACGGGAGGAATCCCAGCACCGAGAGGCTCGTGGGCAACAGCCGTCCCCTCCTGCGTACGCCCGGCATTTGCTAGCCATCCTGCTCCTATCCCGGTCTCCTCACCTTTCTCTCTTTCTTCGCCTTCTTCAGCATCTTCTGCATGTTCCGCACTCTCCGCATGTTCCGCACTCTCCGCGTGTTCCGCACTCTTCGCACTCTTCGCATGTTCCGCACTCTCCGCATGTTCCGCACTCTCCGCATGTTCCGCACTCTCCGCATGTTCCGCACTCTCCGCATCTTCCGCATGTTCCGCACGTTCCGCACGTTCGGCGTTTACCGCAGGTAGCGCCGGTTACGCCGCTTACGCCGCTTACGCCGCTTACGCTGGGCTGGACAGGTTGGCGCTTTTGGCGCTGCCGTCGCGTTATTTGCCCGCTGAATCCCAGCAACTTCCCGGCATCGAAGATTTCAGATAATATTGTAAAACATCGAAATCCCCCCTCGGTCCCCCCTTACGCCACGGCGCACAGGTGACAAGGGGGGAAGGCTTCGCCCATTCGGCAGGCTCAGGACTTCGCCCATTCGGCAGGCTCAGGGCATGCCTACGGCTCCGCTCTCCACATGTTCGGCGCCCATCCGGCAGGCTCAGGGCTTCGCTTTCCTCGCCTTCCGTACATTCCATCACTCTTCTCTTACTTGTTTCCCATTTCCACTCCTTCGGCTTCGCTCAGGACTCCGCCCGTTCGGCAGGCTCAGGGCAGGCCTGCGGCTCCGTTTCCACTTTCCCCTCCTTCGGCTTCGCTCAGGACTCCGCTCTCTGCACGTTCCGCGTTTACCGCCGCTTACGCCGGTTACGCCGGTTACGCCGGGCTGGACAGGTTGGCGCTTTTGGCGCTGCCGTCGCGTTATGTGCCCGCTGAATCCCAGCAACTTCCCGGCATCGAAGATTTCAGATAATATTGTAAAACATCGAAATCCCCCCTCGGTCCCCCCTTAC
>PABJ01000163.1 GCA_002699105.1 Ectothiorhodospiraceae bacterium
GCCAGCGCTTCATGAGCTTGTTCATATATCCGCCCTGTGTGCGGTGGCATTCGTCAACAAAGATATAGAACCGCCCATGTATATCCGGCTTGGGGCCTTCCAACTTCTTTGTATCAAACTTGTGGATGAGTGCGCAGAGTAAACGCGGTTTTGTATCGCCGAGCTTATCGATAAACTCCTTGCGCGAAGTCATCCGCACATCTTTATCGTTTTCGCCGATGACACCAGCATTGCGCATCACCCCAACGATCTGCTTGTCCAGTTCGTCGCGGTCGGTGATGATGAGCACGCGACCTTCCGGATCGTGTTCCATAATCCACTTGGCGAGCATGACCATAAGGATGCTCTTCCCGCTTCCCTGCGTATGCCATATCACACCGCCTTCGCGATTTTTGATACGTTCCTGCGCGGCCTTCAGGCCAAAGTACTGGTGCGGGCGGGGGATCTTTTTCTTGCCCGCGTCGAATATCGTGCAGTTCCTGACGATATCCAGCATACGGTCCTTGTTGCACACATACTCCAGCGCTGCATCCATACTATTCTCGTCGGCTGTGTGCGCCGTGCTTCCGGGATCGTTCTTCCATTCCACGAAGTACTGTTCGGGCGTAAGCGTGGTGCCGTAGCGCAGACCCTGCGAGTCGTTGCCGGCAAATACAAGCTGGACGGTGCTGTAAAACCATTCATTAAACTCAGGGGTCTGGTTGCTGATCACCTGGCGCACTCCATCGCCGATTTCGTGCGAGCTGCGTTTGAGTTCTATCACTCCAACGGCGATCCCGTTGATATACAGCACCAGGTCGGGGCGGCGGGTGTGGTTGCCTTTGAGTGTGACTTCTTCTGCGATGGCAAAGTCATTTTGCTCCGGATGGTCCCAGTCGATAAGCTCCACAGTTTCCGTTGTTGCATCTACAGCGATTCTAACTTTCGCGCCATAACGGAGGAGACGGTACACGTTTTTATTGGCGGTGTAGAGTTCCCCGGATGGTGTATCGGCCGTGGTGTGCAGCTTGCCGATTGCCGCATTGATAAGCACCTCCTCGTACCCGCGCTTTGTAAGGTTTTCGCGGAGGATCTCTTCTTCAATGTTGCTGTTACTAACACGTGTGTGCCAGTCGCCCAGGTAGTGATAGCCGAGCGATTCAAACAGCTTGATGACCCGATTCTGAGTTACCCATTCCGGGCGTGGAGCTTCCATTATGAAAGAACCTCGACACTATCATCGGCAATGATAGCCTCCTCGTACTCTTCATATTCTCCGCCTTCGGGAATCAGATTCACGGGCTTGCCCATTGCCTTTGAAATGAGGGCGGCCAGTCTCTTACGGCGATCCTCGATAAATCCATCGAAATCGTCGGTCCGCAACGGGTCGGGATTAATGGCGTGGCTTGCCAAAAGTTCGTCCATTTGTTCATTGTTCAATTGGACCTGTTTCTCTGCCTGAATTCGAGGTAGATAAACAGATGGTGCGTCCCCTCCAATCTTACGATTTGCTTTGTAGGAAAGCGGTGTCTTGTTCAGGATGCAGTCATATTTATGCTTATGAATACCTTGTCCCTTACACCAGTCTCGCGGAAAGATATGGTGGATGTCGAGAGCCACTTCCTGTGCATCCAACTCCTGAATACCTGCTTTCCAAAGCCAATCTTGAGCGCCCTCCCGTAAAATCAGCACATTGATTCCCCTGTATGCTGCACTCGAGCGCGAACGTAGGGTGTCGAAACGATCCGGTTGGAAGTTGGCATCGAGTACCGTTCTGGGGATAGCCTCATCGTCCTCGATCCACTCCAGCAACTGCTCGTAGTCATTTGCGATCCGGGTCTCGACTGCACCGCCGTACATCTCACCGAGTACTCCGCACCAAAACCAGCGAGCCAATTTATCGTAAATACGGGGCTCAAGCCATTTCTCACCCAACCGGGTCAGCACTGCAGCCAAAGGAACAATCTGTGTGCTGTATGGCAGTTCGCGGCGGGCATAGAATGATTCTTTTCGTAGGAACTTTCCTGCGAGTTTGAAGCCCTTTTCCAAGTCTTCTGCCCAGTCTTTCCAAGCGCTTAACGGCAGTTCCAGCACTTCGGAGCGCTTTGCACTTACCGGACGCACTTGCTTGTCTTTTTTCCCCTGTTCTATGTCCGATTTTTTCCTCTCAAGTGTGTAAAGCAACGTTATACCCTGAAGGAACTCAGTCGCTTCGATACCGTTTAGCAATGCCTCTTCTGCCAGGCGTCTCTGGCGTGAATCCACGTTGCGGGCTGTAGATCCGTACCAATCATCCCGAAGATTGTAACCCTCCGCTGCATAGCTGGCGGTTATCAATTCAAACACAGACAACTGCACTCCCCCGGTATTCACTTTTTCGAACACGAGGCACACGGCCTCCTTCGCTGTTTCCTTCTTTAGCTGGATAATCGGGATCAGATAACTGCGAAATGCCTTCAGTACCTGGCTGCGGAACTTCATGTACAGGTTGAATTGATCTGGAGCGACCTCCTGCAGAGCTTCTTCCCACTCATCCGAATCCATCGTTTGGGCACAGGGGAAATGGAGGGCCTCACATTCTTTTTCTCGTGTGGAGAGATCGAGCGCTAAATCACGACCGAAATTCGTCCGAATCTGACGATTCTCGTCAACGGCAATTATAGCATCTTCCAAGGCTTGCGGTGCCTCCAGTGCTGTACGGATATCAAAATAATAGTGCCGATTGATCTTTTTCCCCTTGCTGGTCCGTGTATTGACCGGCGTGGTTAAGGCCAGCGCCTGGGTTAATGTGGTGAGCCGCTGCTGGCCATCCAGGATTAACCGCTCCGGATCCGCCTTCGCAGCGGGCGTATTCTCAAGCCCTTCCACGGGCCGAGTCTGAAATTTCACGTTTCCACCTGTCTCCAGCAACATTATGGCGCCGACCGGGAATGACCGGGCGATGCTGACGAGGAGATCCCGGATATGGTCATCATCCCAGACCCATCCACGCTGAAAATCCGGGAGCTGTATTTTGCCTTCGCGAATTTCGTCCAGTAATGACTGTAGCGATGCTTTGGTACTATCGAATGTGCTCATTGTGATCCTGTTTATTCCAGATACAACTTTGATTTATAGTTAATGTATTGTCCTTCTTCTTACGAAATGTATCGTGTATTTCAGGATATTTCGAAACCCATACCCTTTAATAGAAATCGACTCGTCCGTTTGTCGAGTTTCTTTGACTTACCAGCAAATCCACGCAAGTCGCCAAATGGCTTTAAACCATGCTGAGCATTCAACTGTTTATTAATCTCCTCTGCGTATTCCAAAACACGGGCGATGGCGTTTCGTATTTTGCCATCGGTTGGCTTCTTGCCATGCATCACCATATCTCTCGTCGTCTCAGCACTCTTCAAGTCGGCGTGAGCAGCAGTTGGAATATCAACATCGAATACGGTCTTATAGAGCGACACGAAGTTCTTACGGGTCAAATGCTGTGTACCAACCGCGTTACTTGCGACCTCAGCGTTGACTTTATGAATTCGAACTGCACCACAATACAAGGCCATGTTCTGACCTAACTCCAACCGTGAAAACACATATGCAAGGCACACATGCATCGGGAAATCATCTAGTAGTTTGGGAATGTGCTCAAAGTAATCCTGCAACTCCTTGGGAGATGCGGAGAAGGCCTTTCGCAGTCCGGGTTTAGATTTGATTTTTGTAGGCATTAACGGACCTCCTATTAACCAAATAATGTATCTACAGTCTCAATAGCTTCAGCGATTTTACTGTCGGAAAACACAGATCGCCCCAGCTTTGCTTTCCACTCTGGATCCTGTGCGATTACCGCTTTCACCGCAGCCACATCAACGGCTGCTCCGGATTTCCGTAGTTCCTGTGTCACCATATCTACAGTCGTTAACAATTCCAGTTCGTCATTTTTATTGTATCGAAATTGCTCAAGCCATTGAAGTACGCCAGCGTCGTACCACTTTCCAAAGTACTCCTCCGCTTGGACAATATTGTCTCCAGCTATGTATCCACTAAACTTGCCGCTCTTGTATTTCTGGATGTAACCGTTTTTTAACGCAATTGCCTCAGGTCCCTTGTATTTTACTTTTGGGTTGTAAGGACCGGCGGCTTTTTTAAGATAGCCATCGGCGTCTCCCTCAATATGACGATGTAAGAGATAGGTTAGCTTCGTACATCGTTTACGCCCGAGTGGGTATTGCTCAGTACCAAAATGATTTGCGAGCACGGCGACAATAACCGCCTCGTTTATCGCCCAATTATGCTTTCTTTCCTCCGGTTTTTTTACTCTTTGTGGTACAACCAACCTCGTCTTCCCGGTTAATAATTCCTGCATCATTGCTTTCTTCAAGTCCTGCGTTTTGCTGCGGCGCTGTTCGAGGGCCTCTATTTCTGCATCCATATCGGAGAGGACTGATGCGATTGCGGCTTGTTCTGGTCGTGATGGTGGAAGTGGTATGAGAAATTTTTGGAGCCGCGTTAAAGCTAGCTTTGGCTGCGCACCAACTGTTTGTATTGCTTCGATTGCCTGTTGTACAATACTAGAAGACATCACATAGAAAAGGTAATCTTGATCACAATGCAAATTTGTAAGTCGATCTGCATTCTCTGTAAGGTTCGCCCCATTTAATGCCTTGGGGATTATTCCGACAATACCTAACGAGCCAGCTACAGAGATAAAAATATCATCGACGAAAATTCGATAATTTGATATACCTGAAGAGGCTCCCGCAGGGACATATTGTATGTCACTTAAATCCACCCCTCCTTGGTGCATATCACTTACACGAATATATGGATGTGGAGTAACATTATCCGTCAAATAGTACCCTTTAGGCAGTCGTTTGCCACTTTTCACGTCGGAAATAGATTCCAATGTAACAGCATCCCAATCCTTAGGAATTAAACCGATCTCCGTTTTCTTCTCTTCCCACTCCCCCTCAAAGCCCGGCAATCTTGTTTTCCCCGTAAGCAGTTCCTGCATGGCTGCCTGTTTGATGTTGCGCTTTTTGGTAATCAGGCGGTCCAGGCCATCCAGCAGCGCATCCACATCCGAGAGCGCCCCGGCTATGGCGCGCTGCTCGGGGAGGGGAGGGTATGGGTACTCTAGTTTGTTGATTTTCTCCAATGTCAATCTGGTAATGGCATTCCCTGACATAGCTTCCTTAATTCGACTCTGGCCTTCCCAGGACAAAATCTGCTGGAGGAAATAGGTGGCAATATGCCGTTTTGGATCGAATCGCAAGAAAGCAACGCTGGAGAGAAGGCTGAATTCTTCATCTAGATTATTCAATGCTGCATTTCCGGTATTAGCTCCGTCTTTGGTCAGCAGGAGATCACCCTTCTTAACATCGCAACGTTTGTAAATCGCCTCATGTTGTGCTGCATCAATGTACTGGGCGCTCGACATATCCAACGCACCATAGCCTATATTTCTTGATGTGACATATCGATAATTTCCACGTCCAGATGTAGGTGAGAAGTGCGTACCATCTTGGATCTTTGTGCATAGCTCACCCAATGGTGAGCATTCCCAATCCTCTGGGATCACTCCCACCTCGGTTTGCTTGTAGCCCGGTTTCACTTCCACGCTACCCCCATCTTGTCAATGTGTCCGTACACGCGTCCGGTCAACTCAGCAACCTCATCCTCCAGTTGCGGGAGCGGGGTCTCGTAGCGCTCGGCAAGCTCGCGTATGCGGGTGGTCAATGTCTGGGAAACCCGGTCCAGTTCGCCCTGCACATGGCCGTGTATCGCAGCGAGCCACTTATCCTCAATCACTATGGTTTGCACCTCGTCGGCCGTAAGCTTGGGGTAGCGCTCGTAGGCGAGCGTATCCAGTTGTTTTTCGGCCTCTTTTATTGCCTTGCTCAGGGCTGCGCGGCGCTCCTCCAGCTTCAGCCATGCCTTGAGTATCTTCACGTCTTCCTTATACTCGGGGTCGCCCTGTATCTCTTTGAGTTGCGCTTTCACCTCGCCCTTCTTCACCTTCTCCAGGTCGGCAAACGCGCCTTCCTCGCCGCCGTGCTCTTCTTCCAATTCGCTTCGCTCCGCTTCCACGCTATCGAGCTCCGCCTGCATGGTTTGGAGCGCATCCTGCTCATCGCCAAAGTATATATCAACTATATACTGTTTGGGTATCAGGTCGCAGGTCCAGCCCTTATCCTTTTTTTTGCCGTTCTTCGCGGTTTCAAAAATGCGTTCGGTCTTCGCCGCCCAGCCGTCGGCCGCCACCAGGTAGCTGTCGTCCTGCATCGTATCGGCCCAGTAGTCCATCAGGTGCTGGTACACATCGTAATGCTTCATGAGCCGCACTGTGCGGAAGCGTTCCAGCAGGTCCTCGCTTATCTTCTCTATCATCGCGGCAGGCTGGGCTTCCTGGCCAAACGCCTCCATAACGGGCTTGCTCGCGTCGCACCACGCATCGAACACGGCGCTTACGCTGCTCTTGAATTTCGCAAACTCCGCATGTTCCGTAATAGCGGTCTTCACTTCGGCGATTGGCGTCTTCAACTGCGCATACCCCGGCCGTCCCGTGCCTTCAAACAGCTCCGCCCGCAGTCCCGGCATCACGTCCCAGTACTCCTGCATCTCGTCGATATCGCGCTCGGGAATGCCCCCGCGCAGGTGGGCTTCAATATCATGCAGGTCTTCAGGCTCCGTGCTGTCTATATAGCGCGGGAGGTTCAGGTTATAGTCGTTTTTCTCGTCGGCAATCTCGTCGAACGGCACCATGCGCGAATAGCGCGGGATTTCCCACTGCCTCTTGAACGTATCCACTATGCGGTGAATGTCCTGCGAGCGCAGGCGGTTCTTGTTGCCGTCCTTCATAAAGCCCTTGCTGGCGTCGATCATGAAGACGCCTTTTCGCGCCTGGGCGTTTTCCTTATCCAGGACCAGTATGCAGGCGGGAATGCCCGTGCCGTAGAAGAGGTTCGCGGGTAGCCCGATGATGCCCTTGAGGATACCGGAACGGACAAGGTTCTTGCGAATCGCCGCCTCAGCATTGCCGCGGAACAGCACGCCGTGCGGAAGAATACACGCGCCTTTGCCGGTGCTTTTCATGGAACGCACAATGTGCAGCAGGTAGGCGTAATCGCCCTGCTTCGAGGGCGGCACGCCCCATGCAAACCGCTGGTGCGGATCGCTTGAAGGGGTAAGTCCCGTGCTCCAGGTTTTATCCGAGAATGGAGGATTGGCGACCACGAAGTCGTACGTGCGGAGCCTGTCGTTATCGAGGAATTTCGGCGCTGCGAGGGTATTCCCCTGCTGGATTTTAGCCGTGGGAAAGTCGTGCAGGATCATGTTCATACGCGCCAGACCCGACGTGGTGACGTCCATCTCCTGGCCTTCCAGCGTAATCTGGGTCCCCGACTCGGCGGCAACTTTCAGCAGCAGTGAACCCGATCCGCATGTCGGATCGTACGCAGTGGTGGCGGCCACAGCCCTATCGGGCGAAATACCAATCACCTTTGCAATCACCCTGCTGACCTCGGCAGGGGTATAGAACTGACCTTTGCTCTTACCGCTTTCCTGCGCAAAGTTGCGCATGAGGTATTCGTAGGCATCGCCGAGAAGGTCGTCCTGGTCAGCGCGGTTTTTGGAGAAATTCAGCGCTGGCCGCTGGAAGATACCGATAAGGTTGGTGAGGCGGTCCACCATTGCCTTCCCTTCGCCCAGCTTCGTCGGATCGTTGAAATCAGGAAAATCGCTGTGCGCAAGCTGCGAATTGTTATCCACCAGCGGCTTGATAATCTCCTTGTTTATCCGGTCGCCGATATCGCCCTTGCCTTTGAGCTGGACCATATCCTCGAAGCTCGCGCCTTTGGGAATCACCACCGGCGGAGCCATCAGTTCGGTTTTGGCGTACTTATCGGATACGTATTTGATGAACAGCATGAACAGGACGTAGTCCTTGTACTGGGAAGCGTCCATACCTCCCCGCAATTCATCGCAACTCGCCCAGATGGAAGAATAGAGCTCGGATTTCTTGATAGCCATGTACAGCCCCTACGAAAAAGACAGAAAGCAGAGATGGATACGTAAAGTTAAGAAAGAGGATTCACGTAAAAAAGACCTGGATGGATGCGATCTGAGTAAAGGAACGGGAGGGCAGGAACAGCAAGCAGCCTCTCGATCATCATCGGAGACCGAATCGCAAAGTGAGCGGCCTCGATCTGGTGAGGATTCAGGTCAACCGTAGCATCGGACAGGGTGCGGTCAAGTCTTCCGTCGTCGTCGCCGCCCTTCCTGGTCGCTCATGGGCGAAATACTTTGCGTGGTAATCTGTTGTCTTGAAGGAACTTACGGGCATAACAGAGCAACTCGATGAAACAGGGATGGAGCAACAATCCCACATCCGAAGGAGCGGTGATTCGGGCTTCCACAAAAACGTCTAATAGGGATGATGAAATCGTGTTAGACTACCACCAGAAAATACGCCTGACGGGCTGGAAATGCAATTATGGGGTGGAGCAGGTACACTCACGTCGTTCAACTTTTCCTACTCGCTGGATTCGGGCCAGTATCTTTAATATAACTGCCAAACACACGTTTCTTTCCAAAGATCACCTTGCCATCAGGTTTCATCATAGCTGTCTGACTGAACGTACAGATTGGATTTGTATCGTCACGATTTTCTTTAAGAATTCTCTTTTCTCCTAGAAGAGTCCAAATTACACCTATCTGAAGATCAGCCAGTACTTCGACGAATTCTTTCGTATCAACGATCAATGCAGATTTGCCACTCTGGGTTAGACGTGTATCTCGATAGAGAACTTTTCCTCCGATCCCAAATCCAGTCGATCTGGTCCAGTTAATATTCCGATTCCTTAATAGGATTGGGGCTGGCACTTTTGAATGGACTGTTTGCGGCAACGAAGCATCATATTCATACTCGATGCCGAGACTATTCCACGAAGGTTCATACTTCAGGGGCAAAGAAGGACCATGGCGACCCCAACCATAGTGTTCGTCGATTTCACGCTGATAAGGAACTCCCCATGGATACTCTGCTAAAAAACCATACCTCCAGCCAATCTCTTCTGGCATCCATCTACCGAAGAAGTTCCTCCCGTCGATCGCTTCGAAGGCACGATCAAGTTCTTTCAACGATATGAGAAAGCTAGATATATGGCACCATATCTCCCGATATCCTTCCTTGTAGTCATCATCTGTCTTCCTGGTATCCCACGTTGGGAAGGAAGCGAGTATCTGCCATAATTGTCCTTCAAATTCAACTGGTGTGAGAAACTCCTCAAGGTTTGGTATGTCTTTTCTCATTCTCAACCACTGTGCTTGACTCTTATTCTCGTACTGGCCGTGATCATATTTCACAGGATAGCCCCAATCATCCTGTAACCTATTATCTAAAATGATTTGGCTTGGGAGTGTTGGTTCCAACTTCCGTTCTTCGAGAAGAATTGGGGTTGTGCACAGAAACTCCGGCTCCCATGAGTCCAAATCGCGGTCA
Source organism: Ectothiorhodospiraceae bacterium (assembly GCA_002699105.1). Classification (GTDB taxonomy): domain Bacteria; phylum Bacteroidota; class Ignavibacteria; order SZUA-365. The sequence goes on from PABJ01000163.1 coordinate 9,467, forward strand.
ACATTATCATGCAGCCTTGCAGCAAGTTGATAAAGCGCGATCCATTGGTATTTCTTTCCGATTCTCTCCACCCAAGTTGGCTTTCCTCGCCCTGGTCCATATTTATTCCGCATATAGCCGTCATGACCTTCGCAGCCAGATCCGGTATATCTAAAATCACGGGCACATCTCTGTAGTATCCATTTACCCATCTCCGATTTTGAAACTAAATGCCACCAAGATCGGAGACACTCCATAGAATATTTGTAGAAATCACTGAAGACCTCCTCAGGGCGAAATATTGATTTACCCCATTCTTCTACCTTATCGTCAGATGGGATTTCCAATGGCCATTCACATGGGACAGGTGCCAGGATTGATTCCAGCTTGTATCCCGGTGGTAGGGCATCGAGATGAATAGCAAGCTCCGTTACGGACCTAATGTGATCTCGAATCACTGCGTTATTGTACTTCTCTCTATCTGCCAAATACGTATCGTGCAGTATCGTGGAAACGTCACCGACCATCGAAGGATTACGCGAAATGAGCAGCACGGCGTAACAGGACAAAATTGTTCTCTCAATAACGGCATCATCATCGCAATCGAGAAGTGTCTTCAGCGGTATGGTCATCGAAGAAGGAACTGCCTTGAAAATCTCTATCGCTGCCCTTGTGGCAAAGTCCTTCACTCTTCTGTCTGCTGCTGCTGTGAACCAAAGCAAAGCCAGCGCCCATCTTTCGGCCACTTCAGGTTCCAACTCGTGCAACGGAAGTTCTAATGCGGAATCAATAAGTCGCCGTACAATACCTCCATCTTCATAACTACGATGCAGATACATGCACCAATATCTGTCCCGCATCGCCATATTTTGCTCTTGATGAAGTTCATCAAGCCATATTGAATCTATGTCGGAAGGTTGCCAAACTGTCGCAAGTATTGCATCCATTGATTCGTATGATAATGATTCATCAGCCAAGGACTTCCGTAGCAGCCATTTTGTCGCTATCGAGTACGAACTTGGGGCTCTCTCAGGGATTGCCTTTATAGTCATCGACGCCAGATTCATGTATAAGGATTCGTCATCCTCAAACAAGTCACACAATTCGACACCAGGTATCTTTTCGGGCAAGATGATAGACAGCGCTTCTAAGATCCCCATATTTCGGTCAAGTGCTTTGTCATCTTGAATGAAGGGGTATAATGGACTGCTGCGGTTGGTCAGATCATCAACATTCTCTGATGTAATCGACTCCATTATCTTCGATGCTACCATGAAGTCTCCCAATCGTTCAAAAGCTGGCCGAACGGTGCTTTCTTCAGTGGTTGTCAGAGGAGCATCTTCCATCAATAGATTTTCATTGACAAGCCATTCCAGAATTCTTGAGCTGTCATTATTGGGAACCACCTTGGAGATAGCATCACTTGCATCGGTAAATGATAATGTTGATTGTCCCATTTCGACCATTCGCGAGGAGACTGCTCCTAGACTTTTCGCAATAATTTGCCAGCCTGTAGATGTTGCATTGTCTGCGGCATACTTTTTTTCTTTCTCAGAAATGAATCCGTTCAGGACCTCTCTGAAGTTTATACCGCTAGCAGGCAACCGCTTAAGATCTTTTGCTTGAAGCATGTCACATAGCAGGCGTAGAAAAAGCGGATTGGCAACATCGGGATTCAAAACAGGGATAGCAGGAGGGATTAGTCCGTAGTATTCAAAGAAGTTTCTGAGTGCGTATTGCTCAATACCTTTGAAGCCCTTATGCTCTACGATTTGGAAACCTTTGCCTTCAGGCAAGCAATACGGTAAGTAGGTGGATCGACACGTGACACAGATTCTTAGGTGACTTCGCTTCTCAACTGCAAACACAAACGCGGAGAGTTCATTACGCCAATATGTGAATGGACGGGTTTCATTAATCGCATCGATGATGAGCAGCACAGGAAACTTCGATACAATCCCAGCATAGTTTAAAACGTCAAGCAAACCATCCTGTCCGAGAGATGAAGGCAAGGAAAGGGATTCGCAAAGTCTCTTCCACAGTGTTGGTTCTTGATTGAATTGCGTTCCAAACAGAACGCATGAGTACATGTCATGTTCCAGTCGTCGATTTGCAACATCACAGACGCCATGTGTTTTGCCAGTGCCGGCATCACCAGAAAGAACAAACGAACGTGTAAATGCCAAGTTTCCAGATGATGATCTCAACCAGTCTTGAAATGACTCTAACGCCGCCGTCAATTCGCGTGTCTGATCTAGATTCGCCATAGAAAACGAGACCATATACTCAGTCTGAAACTGGCGGTATGGTACACTATCGACTTTACCTTTACCGTGCTGCTTCTCTAAATCAGAATACAGATTAGATTCAAGACTTCGGAGACGAGTGAGCAATGGCTCTATTTGTTCAATTGTATTTTTATGTACTTGCCGATTATCGCTGCTCATCATTGCTTCTGAACTTTCAAGCATATCAGGAATAACACCAGCAATTGAGTGTGCCTCATCTCGAAGCGATTCCGGCCAGGCTGGTGATCCGTAGTTATCATCCGTGCGCTCCGTTGCCTTGATGAACTTCTCCAAAGCATCCTCACAGGAATGTGTATGCTTCTTGAAATCATTCGCCCAATCTTTCGCACGTCCAAATGCAGCGAACCATTTCCATAAATCGGTTTCAACATTTAGATCGGGAGTGTATCGAGGTTCGGCAGAAGCGGATGCAGCTTCCAGATGATTTGCGAACCAAGCCCTAGTCAGAATAGTATCATCAAAGAAGTATCTTCGTAAACCTCCCGAAGTATCATATTGAAGCAGTAGGTCGAGGAGCTTGCTGGCCGGCCAAGCTTCAATAGTTAAACTGCGTCCGTCTGCGCTTGCGTCTTGTTCTCGTTGGCTTTTCCAGTCATTGAATTTCTCAAGCTTACCCTTACCCTTCCGGCCTGTTTCTCCTGTGAAATCGAATGGAAAGCATACTATATACTTAGTCAACTCCGAGTGAATCTTCAGTGCTGCGGTTAGGGACTCCCCCACTTGTTTCAATAATGAATCGATGGTCCAAACGTATTTCGCTTGCCAACCTGTTCGGGATCCGTCAGGTGAATCAACATAGCACTCTACACCGCCATCGCCACCAGAACCATCCAGGTGCACGAATGTGTTGTTGTTAGGAAAAGTAGATCTAGCTATTAAGCAACAGAGAATCTCGAATGCATATCGTTTTCCTTCACCCCTTGCAACTAAATTCTTGAAATTCAGGTCAGCATTGGTCGACATTGAGAATCCTCCTGCTTGTGCATCAACTGTCCCTTTTGCCAAGAGACTATTTTCTTAAAGAATACAAAAAAATACGAATTCAGAATTTCAACCTAAAAAAGACCCCTTCCGGGATCTTCCCCCAAGCTCAAAGCTTGAAGAGCTTTGAAACCTGGAGCTGGTAGTGAGCTCGCATCCGCTGTTGAACGATATGCGAAATGAAGTAGGTCAGGAAATTGTACAGGATCCACTCGTTCTGAGCTTTGCGGCTCTCACTCTCCTGCTGTTCCACATAGTTCATGGCCTTCTTTCCGATCTTCTTTTGAATGTCGGCACGGAGCTCGTTGCTCGGCCGTGTGTTTTGCATTGCCTCGATGCGATGCTTGATGACAGGAATCTTGTCGTATGTTGATTCCAGTACCTGGCGTAGGTTGCGGACATCGAATCCTTGCGTGTGCTTGCCGTAGAACTTGCTAAGCACTTCGCCGAAGACCATACCATTCTTGCAGATGCCACGGATCGCTCCGAACATCATCCTGATTCCTTCGCTCGAATCGTAGCTGTTGTGGATGAACAGCGATAAAGCGATGTCGCTCCTGCCATCGTGAAATATCAGCTCCGGAAATGTGACCTGCAATCGCATCTTCTCGCTTTCGACAAAAGAGTGAGAGGTATCAATGTACCAGCTCGTATCAAGCTTGTGAAGCTGTGCCAGTAGAGGTTTGATGACCTCACTGTTTGGCACAAGCTTGTAGGTCTTTCGTTGTATCGAGATCAGCTTACCGTTGTCCTGTCTAACGATAGCCTTGTAGTCCGAAGTTGGCCTGTTGGTCTGACCAATGGACACAGGATACTCGGCGACTGGGAACAGATACGGAGCTATGTCAGAAGTCATGTGTTCTCCTTGAATATGTGATTGGGATTGTTACTCGGTAGGTATGCGTCGGATTTCGATCTGGTCCTGTGTCACCCTGATATCAAGACGGGAGCCGACCGTAAATCCGAACTTGGCGAGGTAGTATCCTGAAAGCCTGATAAACGGCTTTGGAGGTATACCTGCAGGATGAAGCGGCGAGTCGTATAAATACGCCACCTTGCATTGAGATTCTCTTACTTCCTCAGGCATAGGAGCTATGTCCGTTCGGAACTTTTGTACGTGCGATGAACAGCGTAATGGCTATCCGATTTAGGTCTGCGCCATTGAGTTTCCGCTGTATCTTGGCTGCGTCTTCAAACGAAGCGAGCATTTCCGTGTAGAACCGCCCCTCGTCATGAATCTCATGAGACGGCTTGCCATTCCCGTTTGCAGGATGTGAGCCGTTGGCCTTGGGAGGTGTGGAGCCGTTGCCTGTCTTTTCACCCGAAGCGCTACCGTTCGGATTCAAGCCCTCGACATTGTACTTCACAAAGACCTTCTTGCCTTTCTGCTCGGCAGTCTTCGTGATCTTGACCTGATCGCCCTGGCCGAATTCTTTGAGCTGCTTGTGAGCATCATCCGGAGCGAAGAACGAGAGTTCCTCCCCGGTGGATGTATCTGCAAGTGCATAAAGGTAGTATTCGCCGTAGCGATTCTCTCCGACGATGCACTGATCGAAGAGCAGTTCAACTGTCTTCGGTTCGTTCAGTTGGAGTTCCAGCTTCTGTCTCTCCATTTGTATTCTCCTTGTTGTTGGTTGTGAGTTTATAGGAGAAGGCTTCTTCTCCTGGAATGATCTTACATCCGACAGGAAGTTTCCCACCTGTCATCTTGACGAACTTCTTTATTGCGTTGAGATCAGGCTTTACCGTCTCCGGCACGGAGTTCAACAGGGAATGATCTGCGGCTGCGAGGAATGCATCGAGATCAACGACTTCCACCTTGTCCGGCCGTTTGCGTATGGAAATTTTTCCATGAGGCATGTCGATGGTCTTCACGTCCTGAGATCGGATGAATGCTTCGAGCTTCTTCGCGAGGAAGTCAATCCGCTCCTGGAGCTTGGTGTTGCGAGACATCGCCCAAGAATCGATTAGCTCCTTCTCCTTCTCTGCGATAGAGAAGTTCGTTTCGATCTCGGTCTCAAGACGTTGAACATCGGCCAGGACAAGATCGTAATACGCTTCGAGCTGCTTGCCTTCAGCGGCTTCGGCTTCCGCGAGGATCTCATCAATAAAATTCGTCGTAGGGCTCGTAGCCGTATCTGTCGTTTCGGTCACGTCGCCTCCTTTCGTTTTGGTGTTCTCGGAACAGGTCAGCAACGAACTGAATCACAACCGTGACAAGTCCGAGGACCGTGGTTTTCCAAAAAGGGTTCATGAAGGGGTCTCCTTTGATGGTTGGGTGTACTTGGTTCTTATACCCAGAATCTTGAAATCCTGAGCGAACTGTGTACCTCGTACCGCCTTAACTCCCCTATCTTGTTTGATCACAACATGTTACAGCGTCCGTTTTAGTCATTGGAATTGATTCCAGACCCTAATTTCTTCGTTTGATTCTCACGTTTAGCCCCAAAAACCGTGCACATATTGCAGTTGTAAGTCTTTTTTAAGTCGCAATAATGTGATTTGCCCTCCATATTGCATCAAATATTTGCGAACTCGGTTCAAAAATCGTCTCGAAACAAGATGATTAGCTACAAAGTTGGGTCTAACATGAAGCAAAACGGTATCAAATCCCCTGATGAAATACACGAACTCATAGAGCTTCATCGGTACGATGAAGCGCTAGCGGTTGTGAAAGAGGTCCTGAAAAAGAATCACTTCGATTTGAGTTCAGACGATGAGTATGATCGTTATACCGAATATCTCCAACTACGCGTGACAGCCAATGGCCTTATCAAGCAGCGCGATGATGCGATCGCAGTATTAGCTCATAGAGAAAGAGAGCCACATACTTATTCCATTGAGCTTGGGAATAACCGCCGAATAAAGCTTATAGACAAAAGCATTCTTCGATTTACCTGCGATGCTGCAGTGAACTCGTATCATACAGAAAAGATTTTCGACTATTCACCGAAGAGCTTTTCGAGGGAGTTCATTAAAC
>PABJ01000164.1 GCA_002699105.1 Ectothiorhodospiraceae bacterium
CCTGCTCTGATCCCGTCGCTATTAATAAATTCTGCGACGGGAAGGGGGTGTGTTGCTTCCACGGCGCGACAGGATTCAGGAGAAAGCATGTCGTTGTAGAGATCCCGGACTACCCTGGGCTTTCTACACCAGAGGCTACAAACATTCCGCCCCTCCGGGGCTCAGGAGGCCATCGTGCCCAATCGGACATCGGTCGATGCTTGTCGAAATGGATGCCTGCTCTGATCCCGTCGCTATTAATAAATTCTGCGACGGGAAGGGGGTGTGTTGCTTCCATGGCTCGGGAGGCGGCCAATGGAAGGGCTGGTAAGTTCTTGGTGTTAGTCTATTCCGTCCGGCGTAGGACGCAGGCGGTGATATCGTCGAATTGCTTCGCTTCGCCGATAAACTCGCGTACGTCTTCGATCATGCGGGTGAGCATTGCTTCGGCGCTATCGGCAGGCTGGTTGCACACGGATTCGAGGCGTTCTTCGCCGTAGAAGTTGCCGTCTATGTCTTTGGCTTCGGTGACGCCGTCGGTAAATGACACGAGGAAATCGCCGATCTCCAGTTCCACCGTGTTTACATCGTATGTCACGTCGGGGAACATACCGACAGCAGGACCGCTCGGCTTGATGTAGCTCTTGATGTTGCCATTCGGATCGAGCACCATGGGGGGATTGTGTCCCGCGTTAATCACCTGTACGCGTCCCGAGTTAGGTTCAACGCGGGCGAAGAACATCGTGGCGAACATGTTCGCATCCACATGGTTACGGAGGATGTATTCGTTGGTGATTTCTACAGGCTTTTGTGTGGAGATGCCGGTTCGCTCGCCCTCTTCTGCGAATGCGCGGATGAGGCTCCGGATGAGCGACATGAACAATGCCGCACCAACGCCTTTATCGCACACGTCCGCAACGACGAGGCCGATGGAGCCTGTTTCGGGTAGCTCAATCGCATCGTAGAAATCGCCGGCAACTTCCCGGGCAGGATGAAAATACGCAGCCAGTTCCCAGCCTGCGGCTTCCGGCAATTTTGTTGGTAGGAAGCTCGATTGAATCTGCTGCCCGATGGATAGTTCCTGCCGCACTGCCACAAGCTGATCGCGCGCTTCAAGGCTCTCCTTCAAAGCGGCCACCTCGCGAAGGGTCTTCTGTATCGTGATGCCCAGGTCGTCGAAGTCGATGGGTTTCGTGACGAAATCAAACGCGCCATTGTTCATCGCCTGCCGGACGTTCTTTGTATCGCCGTACGCAGATACCACGACGGCGCGAAGCAGGGGGTACCTCTCGTTGATATTATTGAGCAGCGTCAGCCCATCCATGACGGGCATGTTGATATCTGAGAGCACGACGTCCATATCGTCGCGCCGTTCGAGGACTTCGAGCGCTTCCTTTCCGTTCATGGCGAACTCGAACTCGTACTCCTTCTTGCGAATCTGTTTGAAGAAGTTCTGCTTTATCAGAAGCTGTAAATCCGGCTCATCGTCTACGACGAGGATTTTCTGCGGCATAGGTACTGGCAACTGGTTTGGTTGTGAAGTGGAATATCTAAGTTATGGCTGCAAGCCGCCCGAACCAAATATCTGTTCGCGCAGCTCTTCAAAGTCAATCGGTTTATTGATGTATCCGTCGGCGCCGTATTCCTGCGCTTTCTGGTAATACTCGTCGTTACCATAGGCGGTAATCATGTACACCTTTGTTCCCGGGTACTTCTCCTTCAGGATTTTGAGCAGACTCAGTCCGCTCATACCCGGCATGTTGATATCCGAAAGGATTAAGACGTACGCAGCGTCGCTGGCTTGAATGATCTCGAGGGCTTCCTCCCCGGAGAAAGCGAACGAAAGCTCGATCAGCTTCTTTCTGATCTCGCGCCAGAATACCTGGTTGAACAGGATCTCGACGTCTTTCTCATCGTCCACAACAAGTACGTTCATTGTCATTCCTTGAAGGTCCAAAACTTCCTCGCTGAATACACATGTGTTGTCCACCCGGTTCAGTCCTGCGCCTGGGTACAGGCTCGTCTGCACTCGGCTGCGCAAGAGGATAAATATTCTCTGAAATGGGGGTGTACAAAAGTGCATGTTTTTTCATTGAAATCATAACGTGAATATTGGTTGAAAATCTGTATATTCACTTGAATCACAGATTTAAGTCTTACGCGTAACTCGTTCCTATGCCGTTGGAAATCCCGATTGGAATAGGTGTTACGCAGAGTTGTGTAGTCATATTTCTAACAGTTGAAGAAGGCTGTACATGCCGAAAAAAGTGTACACGAAAACAGGAAACTCCTGCCGGGTCACGTTTACGTTACCTCCAGAGGTCAAAGCAAAGAGCATCTATGTTTGCGGCGATTTCAACGACTGGAGCAAAAAATCCCACAAAATGCACAAGCGCAAAGATGGCACGCACTATCTCGTCGTGTACCTGGATTCCGGTGCGAGCTACAGGTACAAGTTCTATCTCGGGAACGGCAAGTGGGAGAACGACTGGGCTGCGGAAGCATACGAGCCGAATGAGTTCGGTGAAGAACACTGCGTCATCACCGTATAAAATGCCTGGTGCGCCGCTCCATTCCGAATCTGAACGTTATGGAACCCGAACCAGCAGGCTGGACATCTGTGCAGGGCGGGGTACGTAGTACAACTTATAATGAATTTAACACTTGGGACGTCAGCCGGCATCCGGTGGCGTTTCATTACATAGACATCGGATAATTGCATGGCTGAAAGTACAGGTCGGCGCTTCGATTTCGAAGCTGAAGACACAAAAAATACATGGAACGATAAGTTCTTTCATGTGCTCCAAAAGCACCCGGTACTCATCCTCGCGGTGCTCCTGTTTTCGGGAATGGCGATCATCATGCTGCATCTCAACAGGCTTTCCACACAGATCAAAGAATCTGTAAGCCTACAGGATGCGGAGATGTATTCGAACGCGCTCTCGGAGTTCAGATCCTTTTACGGGTCGGAGATCGTAGCCCGCGTGCGGGGTTCGCAGGATGTTGAGATCACCCACGACTACACGTCGCGCGAGCGCGCAATCCCTATCCCTGCGACAATGAGCCTGGAGTTAAGCAAGCGGCTCAGCGATCGCGGAGAAGGACTGAAGATCAGGATTTACAGCGACTTTCCCTTTCCTTGGCGTGTAAAGGATGGCGGCGCAAAGGACCCGTTCGAAGAAGAGGCACTATCGATTCTCCGATCCGATCCAACCAAATCGTATCACAGCTTTGAAGAGTATAAAGGCGAACTCGCGCTCCGGTTTACCCAGGCCGCGGTGTTAGATTCCAGTTGCGTTGATTGTCACAACAAGCATCCCCAGAGTCCGAAACGCGACTGGAAGGTAGGAGACGTCCGTGGCGTGCAGGAGATTATCATGCCGCTCGGAAAAGAAGCCGGCAAGATCCGGGCTGGATTGATGGAATCCTTCGGGATCATGATGACCATCACGCTACTCGGACTAGGTTTCCTTGCGATCGTCATCAACGGTTTGCGGCGCTCGATTCGAGAGACGAACCGGCTCGCGGACCAGCAGCGTGTTGTCAACGAAGAATTGGAAGTGCAGATCGGGGAACGGCTCCGAGCTGAGGAATCGGTGACGAAGACGCAGGCCCGGCTCCGCCATCTGCTCTCCTCAAGCCCGGCAATTATTTACAGTGCGAAGCCAAGCAAGCAGTTCGAGGTAACCTTCGTCAGCGAAAATATTACGGTCGTGCTCGGTTATTCGCCCGAAGAGTTCATGGTCGACCGGAAGTTCTGGTTCTCAAAAATCCATCCGGAGGACGTTGAGCGCGTTATTACCGAGTTGCCGCATGTCTTCGAAAAAGGCGCGCTCGTGCGCGAATACCGCATGCTGCACAAAGACGGCGAGTACCGATGGATGCGCGATGATATCAAAATGGTCAGGAATCCCGACGGTAACGCACTTGAAATTGTGGGATCCAGTATCGATATCACAGAGCGCAAAGAGGCCGAAGCGAAGCTCGAAGAATACAATCGCACACTGGAAGCTCGCGTCGAGGAGCGTACCGCAGAACTTAGCGAGAAAAACGATGAGCTGCGCAGCACACTCGATCAGCTGCAGGAAGCGCAGAACAAGCTCGTGATCCAGGAAAAGATGGCTTCGCTCGGTGAGCTTACTGCAGGCATCGCGCACGAGATCAAGAACCCGCTGAACTTCGTAAACAATTTCGCGAAGCTCTCGAAGCGCTTCCTGGAAGATCTAGACGATGAAATCAAGCCGCTAAAAGAAAACCTGGCCGAAGAAGACGGCGAAGCGCTCGACTTCATTCTGGAAAACCTTAATACCAATATCGAAAAGATCGGTGAGCACGGTGAACGTGCAGACAGCATCGTTCGCGGCATGCTGCTGCACTCTCGCGGCGTATCGGATGAGTTCGCCGAAACCGACGTCAATTCGCTGCTGAAGGAATTCGTCCAGTTGGCGTACCACGGTATGCGGGCGCAGGATTCCTCGTTCAACGTGACGATCGACGAGCAATACGAAGATGCGCTCCATACGGTGAATATTGTCCCACAGGATATCGGGCGGGTATTCCTTAATATCGTCAACAACGCCTGCTACGCAGTTCACGAAAAGCATCAGCGCGAAGGCGAACAGTTCGATCCGGTGCTCGGCGTCACAACGAAGACGCTCGACGATAAAATCGAGGTTCGGATTCGCGATAACGCAGACGGCATCCCGCAGGAGATTCTAGATAAGATTTTCCAGCCGTTCTTCACAACGAAACCAGCCGGAAAGGGCACAGGGCTCGGTCTCTCAATCTGCTACGAGATCATCGTGCAGCAGCACGGCGGGGATTTGCAAGTGAACACGGAGGCCGGAAAGTTCACGGAGTTCGTTATTACCTTGCCGTTCGATGCGGAGAAGGCGCGGAGTAAGAAATAAGTGCACACCGGCTATTGAATTTGGGTACGAGAACCGTACCTTAAAAGACCGTGAGATTTTCGCGGGCTGTACCGCTTGAGCTGCCCGATGCAGCAATCCAATGTTCAAGTTTACGCCGATTCACTCCGCACTAATAAAGCTTCAAAAGCGCGCCGGTGACTTCATCGACCGCGCAAAGATGACCGAACACACCTTTATGATCGTTATGGCGATCATCATCGGTGTGTTTGCCGGTTTTGCGGCAATCGGTATCCGTTGGCTTATCTACGAGATATCCGCACTTTCCTTCCCCGGCGATGGCAATCTCCTCGAAAACATCATTAGCCAGCCGTGGTATGTTATCATACTTGTACCTGTCATCGGCGGGGCGATAGTAGGTCCGCTGATCTACTTTTTCGCGCCAGAGGCGAAGGGACACGGCGTACCCGAAGTGATGCAGGCCATCCTCATGAAGGGCGGGCGGATCCGTCCGCGGGTGGGGCTTGTGAAGGCCCTTGCTTCTGCTATCACCATTGGCACAGGCGGTTCGGTCGGCCGCGAAGGCCCTATTATTCAGATCGGTTCCAGTATCGGCTCTACGGTCGGGCAGTTTTTCAACGTTTCGCACAGCCGGCTGAAGACCCTCGTCGGCTGCGGTGCAGCTGCCGGAATCGCCGCGGCATTCAATGCGCCCATTGCAGGCGCGCTCTTTGCCGTCGAGATTATCCTGATGGATTTCGCGATTGTGCAGTTCTCGCCGATCGTGATCTCCTCGGTTGTCGCTACGGTCATCTCGCACCAGTTCGAGGGCAATTTCGCGGCATTCCAGGTCCCTGAATACGCTCTCGTCTCGCCGTACGAACTCATCTTCTACTTTGCGCTCGGTACAGCAGCCGGTCTGGCTTCGTACCTCTTCATCAAGGTCTTGTATTACTCGGAAGACCTGTTCGATAACCGCATCAACATCCCGGATTGGGCGAAACCTGTTATCGGCGGCCTAGGTATCGGTGCAATGGCGCTGCTTTTCCCTGAGATCATGGGCGTCGGGTACGATTCGATAAACCGGGCGCTGCATGGGGATATGCTCTGGCACCTGGCGCTGGGTCTGATATTTTTGAAAATCCTGGCTACCTCGCTAACGCTGGGCTCGGGCGGTTCCGGAGGTATTTTTGCTCCATCGCTCTTCATGGGCGCTATGCTGGGCGGATTCTTCGGGGTGGGGGTGAACTGGCTCTTCCCTGAACTCTCGGGCAATCCCGGCGCTTATGCACTCGTCGCAATGGGCGGCATGGTCGCAGGCACAACGCGCGCGCCTATAACGGCGATCATTATCGTGTTCGAGTTGACCAACGACTACAACATCATCCTCCCGCTGATGATTACCTGCATCAGCAGCATGATTCTGTCTACGCGCCTCTCGCGCGAATCCATCTACACGCTGAAGCTACTCTTGCGCAACATCAAGCTGAAGGAAGGCGCCGAGATCAACGTGATGGAGGGTATCCCCGTCGGGAATGTGTACAGCAGCGACTACATGCCGCTCTCGACGACCGATAACTTCAGCGAGGTGGTGAACAAGATTATCCGCGGACGGGGGAGTTATTTCCCGGTACTGGACGAGAGCGAACGTCTGCAGGGCGTGATAACAACCATTGACGTGAAAGACCACCTCTTCGAGCGGGATACGCTCCAGTACCTGCTTATTGCAGGAGATATCATGCGGCAGATCTACCGCACTGTGACGCCTGAAGATAGCTGCCAGCGCGCACTCGATATTATGCGCCGCACAGATGTGGAAGGGCTTGCCGTCGTGGATCCCGAAGACCCGGCGAAGGTGCTCGGCGTGATATGGCAGTCAGAAATCCTGAAAGCATATCATCGCGAGATCGAGGTGAAGGAGATCGCTTCCAGGCTGGCGAGTTCGATTACGATGAAGGAGGATGAGCCCACCGTGCAGTTTATGGAAGGGCATGCCATCCAGGAAGTGAAGCCGCCTGCCTCGTTCATCGGGAAGTCCATCAGGGAGCTCAACATCCGGTCGGTGTACCATGTAGACGTGCTCTCGATCAAAACGGCAGACGACGGCCGCGGCGAGACGGTAAAGGCCATCCCCGATGCCGACCATGTCATTCAGGAGGGAGAAACGCTCGTTGTAGCAGGCGAGATCCGCAACATTAATCTCCTTAGAGCGGCAGGGTAGAGTCTACTGTACGATAAACGTCCTGGAGCTTGTTGCGCTGCTGCTCACTGCGTGCAGCAAATAGACGCCGGGTTCCAAGACTGGCAGTGCGATCTTACCACCGGCTGATACTCCTTCCCATAATACTATCCACCCGCCCGTCATCGCGAAAATCACTACCTTAAGCGATGAGCCTTGATACCATCTCTGTCATTGTTCTCGCGCTAAACGAAGAACGTACTATCGCCCGTACATTAGAGAGCATCCGCTCCCAGGGCGACTGTGAACTCATCGTCGCAGACGGCGGCAGCACTGATGGGACGATCGCCGTGAGCGAATCTTTCGAGGCGGCCGTTGTGAGATCCCAGCAAGGACGGGGTTGGCAGGGGAATGCAGGAGCCGCACACGCCTCCGGCGATATCCTTCTGTTCCTCCACGCGGACACCGAGCTTCCGCAAAACGCCTTGACGCTCATCAGAAATCACTTTACGCAGAACCGGCAAAGTGTGGCAAGATTCCGTCTCGGTTTCGACGACCCGCATCCATTGCTGAAATTCTATGGATTTTGCTCCCGGGTCGATAGCGTCATTACGAGCTTCGGTGATAGCGGTATCATCGTCGGGAAGGAGCAGTTCCTTGCGCTTGGCGGCTTTCCCGAGTGGCACTTTTTCGAAGATGTCCGCTTCTTCCAAAAGGCTCGCACCTCTGCCTCGGTGCATGTGCTGCCTGCATCTGTGCGCAGTTCGGCAAGGCGATTCCGCCGGTTCGGTATTGTTCGTCAACAGCTCAAGAATGCCTATCTTATAGCCCGATTCCTGTTCGGTACGCACCCGGAATCGATGTGGCAGTCGTACAACAGATCTGATTTATGAGCCGGTTTCATTTTCTGTTTCTATCCTTCTTGCTGCTCAGCACAGCAGCTCCCGCCCAGCAGCATGGTCTGCTTACCGAGATACTGAGTACACACGTCAAGGATGGCCTCGTCAACTATCCTGCACTCATGAACGACGATCGCCTCGATGTTTACCTCGAGCAGCTCACCGTCATGCAGCCCGACTCCCTCAATAAAATGGACCGTCTCGCGCTCTGGCTCAACGCGTACAATGCGTATATGCTGAAAGCCGTCCTGCTCGACTACCCCGTAAAAAGCGTCAACGACCTGCATTGGGGAGGACAGATTATCGGGCATGTGCTCGGTACGACGGTATGGGAGGAGGAATTCGCGAACGTGGGCGGGAAGGTGTACACGCTAAATCAGATCGAGCATGAAATCATACGCAAGAAGTTTGCCGAGCCGCGCATCCATTTCGCGCTCAACTGTGCTGCCGTGAGCTGTGCCCCCTTGCGGACAAATGCATACGAAGGTCCGCGCCTCGATCGGCAGCTTAGCGAGCAGGCACGCGCATTCTTGAACGATACGACCAAGAACCGCTTCGATATGGAAAAGAAACAGGCCTACGTATCGAAGATATTCAACTGGTACGGCAAGGATTTTGGGAGCACAAAGGAAGCCCAATTGCACTACATCCGCCGCTTTCTTAGCCCCGAGCTGGACGCTCTTATCGACGCAGATCCGTCAGCGTGGACGGTCTACTATCTCCCATACGACTGGTCGTTAAACGACCTGACAACCGTCCCGGACTAGAGTTGATCGGCAACCTGGGCTTCTCCTATCTCTTCGACGACAGGGAGATTTTCATCGATGATAGGGAAGTGTAACAGATCCTTTCCAACCGCTGCGCGCAGGAATGCATCCACCCATTTGAAAATGTCGTGCTTGTGGACAATGCCGCGCATCTTCTTCATGCGCTTCTGGCGCTCTTCGAACGGCATGTTGTACGCTTTGTGAATGGCTTCGGCAGTGCCTTCGAGATCATACGGATTGACCAAGAGCGCGTGCTTGTTGAATTCGTAGGCGGACCCTGCGAACTCGCTCAGGATGAGTACGCCGTCCTCCTCGACCGTAGAAGCGCAGTATTCCTTCGCTACGAGGTTCATACCGTCCTTCAGCGGGGTGATAAGGGCTATCTCTGCTGTGCGGTAGTACGCGAGGAGTTCGTCCCTACTCAAGCTCCTGAATATGTAGTGTATCGGCACCCAGCCGGACTTGGTGAACTCTCCATTAATCTCACCAACGAGCCGCTCGATCTCTTCCTTAAGCTGGGCATACATCGGAATATGTGTCCTGCTCGGCACCACGACCTGGATCAGTGTGATTTGCTCGTGCAGTTCCGGGTAGTTGCGGAGGAAGTTCCTGAACGCCCGGAAGCGGTTCGGTATGCCTTTCGTGTAGTCAAGCCTGTCGACGCCGAGGATAATCTGCTGGTGCGGCAGGTCCTCGTGGATATACCATGCGCCGTTTGAGACCGCTTCTGATGCTGCGGTATCTGCGAACTCGTTATAGTCGATGCTGATAGGGAAGTAGCCGATGTAGATCTCGCGGTGCTCATAGATGCACTTCTGGACCTGCTTTTTCGGCTTGAAGCGCGCTTCCTTAATCAATGCACGGACGCATTGCGTGAAGTTACGCCTGTCGCGCGGTGTTTGGAATCCCAGCAGATCGTACTGCAGGAGATCGCGCAGAATCTGGAAGCGCCATGGAATCTTCATGAAGATATCGATCGGCGGAAACGGGATGTGCAGGAAGTATCCGAGTTTCGACTGCGTACCCTTTTGCCGGAGCATCCTGGCAACCGACATCAGATGGTAGTCATGTATCCAAATGAAATCTTCCGGCTGCTGGTGTTCCAGAATCACATCAGCGAACTTTTCGTTCACACGTTGATAAGTGTTCCAGTATTCGGGTGCAAAATTGCATTGCGACTGGAGGTCGTGAAAAAGCGGCCAGACTATCTCGTTGGCAAACCCGTAGTAGAAGTTCTGCACTTCCTGCTCATTGAGATGGACGGGTTTGAGGTCGTACCCCGGGTTCTGATTCTCGTCGTGGATGATCCCGTTGGTCTCATCTTCGCGTTCGGAGGTTATTCCCGGCCAACCTATCCACAGCCCGCCGCGATTCCTGAGCACGGGCGCCATGGCGGTAACGAGCCCGCCGGAACCAGGTTTCATCGTGAGCTTGCCGTTATCGTCGTTCATGACGATGGGCAGTCTGTTCGAAACGATTACGAGACGTTGATCTGAGTTGCTGTTCACAAGTGCGTTATGCCTGTTTTACATGCATTGTTTTTCCCTGATGGAAGCCCTCTTCCCCTTCCATGAATATAGCGGATAGAGAACTATTATATCCAACGTTTCAGTAGTGTGAAGAGTTCGTCGGGCGGCGTAATCCAAAGATCGGCAGCGGTGGCTCTGTGTTCTTTCCGGACGAGAATTCTCAATCCTTTGTCTCCCAATGCGTTGAACGCATCCTCGTCGGTTTTGTCGTCGCCGAGGTATACGGCAGGAATGCCCTCGTTTTCTGCAAGGATAGCGTTCACGGCATCCGCCTTGGTGATGGAGGAGATACGCAGCTCGATGCCGCCGTCGAATTCATGCAGTTCAAGATTCGGTGCAGAGGAATGCTCAGCCCATAGACCGGCTGCCAGCGATCTCAGGCGTTCTGCCTCCTCGTCCGTCCGCCCTCGCCAATGTACTGCGACAGAGGAGGGCTTCCGCTCGAGCGCGTCGACGGGCACTTTCCCGGAAATAGTGCTTGCTGCTCTGTCGATTCGTTCTAACGTATCGCTATCGATGTTGGTAAGCTCGTACTCGCCGTCGGGCGTACGGTGCTCTAGGCCGTGCGAGCCCCAAATCTCCGGGGATGGATCGAGTTGGAGAAGCTTCTGGAGGTCGGCGATAGCTCTCCCGCTGACGATGATGAGGCGGTTCTTTGGATTCGCTTGCAGTCGTTCGAGTATCTCCCGCAACCCGGGGTAGGGAAAAGCCTTGTCACGATTAGGGGTGAACGGCGCCAATGTCCCGTCGTAGTCCAGCATGATGATACGGCGACCGGACTCATCCAGCCGCCGCATCCATGATTCTATATCGGTCTCAGTGCTGAGCTTCTGCATACTCCTATCGATTACAGTTCGACGCGTTCGCTATCCCCGCGAACAAGCGCAAGCATGAGTGAAAGGTATTCGCGCAGGTGGCGCGTAAGGAGGAAGTTATTCCTGACAAATTCCTTCGCCTTATCACCAATTCGCTCGATGTGGTTCGGGTTCTTCAGGAGATACCGGATGCGCATTGCGGCGCCTTCCGGTGTATTCACGCGGAAGCCCGTATGATGATCGAAAATCTGGAGCCTTATGCCGCCGGTATCGCCGCCGATAACGGGCTTGCTTTTCCACATACCTTCGGTCACCGTCAGACCGAATCCTTCCTTGATGGACTTCTGCAGAACAATACTTGAAGCGCGCTGCAGGGCGTTAATCTTCGTGTGAGCATCCGGCGGGAGTAGAAGAATATGCACGTCGGGATCGTCGCCTGCGGCATCGCGTACTTCGGCCAGTACGGCTTCGCCTTCAGGGTCGTCTGTCGCGCCGCCGCCTGCGAGGACAAGCTGCAATTCGGGCATCGTCGCCTTCACAAGCTTGTACGCTTCCAACACGCCGATCGGATCTTTGAACCGGTCGTAGCGCGAGATCTGCGTAATAATGGGGCGGTTGCGGTCGAGATCGAATTCATCATACACCGAATCGACCTCATTTTGCGGCAGTGTTCTGTTCTTCGCGCTGAGAGGATCGATGCTCGGCGGGATAAGGTACATTTGGTGCGGCAATTGCTGTGCGAATCCAGCCAGACTGAAGACGCTAGCATCGTATTCCACGACGAATTGCCGCAAGTATTTCCACACAGGACGGTATGGTTTACTGACATCGATATGGCAGCGCCAGATCCACTTTCCCTTCCTGTCCGGCATTTGCCTGAGCAGTGGAGCCGGCTGCGGATCGTGAATAAAGACAACGTCCGCGTCTGTCAATGCGCCGCGAAGCTGCTCCGCATTTTCAACATTCGTTCTCTCGAATTCATCGAGATAGTGCTTGCCGATTGGTACTGCATTGCCTTGCAATGCATTGTGCATACTCTTCGTGCAGTGATAAAAATCATCTTTTCCAGAGATAACCTCCCAAGAGCAATCCAAACCGAGCTCTTGCATGAGGGGTACGAGACGGTCGAGGATCTCTGCTACTCCTCCGCCAACCCGGGTGCTGTTCACATGTACGACTTTCATACCCGCGAGCGGGGCGGCAAGTTCGCGGAGGTGCGTGATCGTTTCTTTTCCGACTATATCGATGTATTGATCTATTGTTGGACCCAAGGATACACTCCTGAATTCAGATATATTTCGTATTCAATGGTAGAGCAGATTAGACGCGTAGACTGGCAGTAGAGCCGGTTCAAACATGCTGCCGGAAGAGCCCCAGCAGGTTCTGTTTTAATGAACCTAAGGGTGTGAAGTACACATCGAGCTTCGAGATTTCGTTCACCAGGGTTTCATACTTCCCGTCGAAACCGCGCAGCCAGGCGCGAAAATCATCCAGATGATCCGGTGTTCGCCTTCTCGCATCTACGAAATGGTAAAACACGGAACTCAGCGACATATCTTCTATGGCCTGCGCAAGTTCGTGCGGGTGATAGATGAAGTGCTGTGTCTCGAACACAACAATCTGTGAGCGGATGAAATAAAACTGCTCATCGGGCTTGGTCCACATGGGGACGTCGATCTCATCCAGACGCTCTTCGAGAATATCGATGACGTCCTGCCGCAGCGCTTCGAGGCTGTCGTAGCCTGTCGGATCGATAACCGCAAGGCGTTCGGCGAGTTTCGGTTCATGGAGGCTTGAGTTCGCCCAATAGGCGAAGTCGTTGAAGTACTCAAGGTCGATGAATTTCGGCCGGAGCTTATCGCCCCAGAAATGATAGTAGAGACAACCCGGATGGATGTCGTCGAGTATTTGACGTAATTCCTTTATATTTTGGGCACGTTTACCCGTAGCAATAGCAGTTAAGGCGCAGTCTTTTACTTCGAACGGTGTTCCGTTTGTTTGTTGATTCACGTAATCCTCGAACGTTTATGGATTCGTTGTGAAAGAAGTCGGTGTTTCTGTGGTGGGCGTTGACCCATATATTTATTAACGCAAAATCAGAATGATATGCAAACGGCGTCGACCAGTGGAGGTCGGCGAATAGCTCAAGTACCGGCTGATGAAGCGTCCACACTATTACTAACAAGAAAAACACGAAGGACATTCCGATGAAGAACATCTTACTGATTGCAGCCTTGATAGGGATTCATGTTTTAACGCCAGGTCAGAGTGCAATTGCCCAGGATGATACGGCGGCTGAAGAGCCTGTCGTCGATTTGTCGAAGATGAAGGTGTACTACATGGGCTTTTTGAAGCGCGGCCCGGAGCGTTCGCAGGATAGTACGGAAGCGATGAAAATTCAGAAGCAGCATCTCCTGCACATGCAGCGTCTGCACAAGGAAGGGAAACTCGTAATGGCAGGGCCTTTTATGGACGATGGGGATATTCGCGGCATCGTCGTCTACGATGTTGAAAGTTTGGAGGAGGCTGTTCGACTAACCGAACAAGACCCCGCAGTAAAAGCCGGAAGGCTCACAGTAGAGGTTCACCCGTGGTGGGCTGAACGGGGCTCGACACTTCCGTAGATTAATGACCGGAGTACAATGACACACATCATAATGATAATAGCCGGAATGCTTCTGAGCTTGTTCAGCTCGGACGCTACACCCGGAGGAGAGGATATGCAGGAAGCAATGAACAATCCGAAATTGAAGACAGCGATGTTCGGCGCCGGATGTTTCTGGGGCGTTGAGGCAACGTTCCAGCAAACGAAGGGCGTTGTGGCAACGGCTGTTGGATACGCTGGGGGCGAAACCGAGAACCCCACGTACAAGGAAGTCTGTTCCGATGGGACAGGTCACGCAGAGGTGGTGTTCCTTCGGTATGACCCGAATGAGATATCCTACGACGAGCTGCTGAAGGTCTTTTACGAAAACCACAATCCCACTACGTGGAACCGCCAGGGTCCCGATGTTGGGTCGCAGTATCGTTCAGTCGTGTTCTACTACGACGAAGACCAGAAGCAGGCTGCGGAGCGGATGAAGAAGACTGTCGATGAATCAGGCAAGTGGAGCAATCCCGTCGTTACACAGATTGTCGAAGAAGCTCCCTTTTACCGTGCCGAGGAGTACCACCAGAAGTACCTCGAAAAACGCGGTATGCTTCAATGCCATTAATCGACTAGCAGATATCCAGGCAATAGAAAACGCCCTCCGGTTGGAGGGCGTTTTCATTATCGAGAGAACTCAGTGAGAGTGGGTTACTTCACGAGAACCATCTTCTTCGTGGCGGTGTAGGTACCTGCCTCGATGGTGTAGAAGTAGACTCCGGAGTTCATGTTCGTACCGTGCCATTCGACTTCATACGTGCCTGCGTTGAGGCGCGAGTTGACAAGCGTGTTTACAAGCTGGCCATTCGAGTTGAAGACGCGAACCACAACGTCGTTGCCGACGGGGAGGCTGAAGCGGATCTTCGTGCTCGGGTTGAATGGGTTCGGGTAGTTCTGAGCGAGGTCGTAGGAACCAGGAATGGATCCGTCAACCGGCTCGATCGAGAGCTTCTTCGCTTCTGCGATTGCGGACTCGAGAAGTGCGCGTGCGTACTTCGGATTATGGACGCCATAGCTGTTGTCGTTGGCAACATACAGGTAGTTCCATACGAGGCTGTCTTCGAGAGCTGTGAGTTCGCTGCTGCCAGGATAGATGATGTCGCCATCCTGATCCTTCTTCAGGTACTGCTCAAGCTCGTCGAGGAGCGCTTTGAACTCATCCTGCGTATTACGCACGTCCTGAATCGTGATACCACCAGCGTGACAGCTGATACAGCCGGCTTCGTTAAGAACGTCGTCGGATTCGTCATCCGGCGTGTCGTTGTCATAGCTGACGCTGAACGTGTGGCCGCCCATCTTGTTCTGATACTGATCGTCTGCAGGCGGTTCCATGTGACAGCTTGCACAAAGCTCTGCGATGTTCGAGTGAACAGAATTCTCGTAGGTGTAACCGTCGAATTCGCGACCGCCGAAGCCCTTCAGCATCGGACCCTGGTGGGAATGATGCAGACCGCTATAACCGGAAACGCGGATGCTGTGGCAATCTGCGCAAAGGTCGGAAGCTGGCTTACGGAGCTGATGATCGTTGTCATCGTTGTGCGGATCGTGGCACGTCACGCAACCGACGTAACCTGGGTTATCGTACGGGGCATTTGTGAAGCCCGTTGCGGGATCCTGCTCGCTGTGGAAGACGTCCAGGTAACCGGCGCTTGTATGGCAGCGCGCGCAGTCGCTACTGCGACGGGTCTGGCTTCCGCGGTTCATGTGCCATGGATAGCTGGGATCACCGACAGACATGACGTGGCCGGAGTTCTCAAATTCCTCAACAGTTTGGTGGTACGGTGGGGAATCGTGGCACTGCTTACACTGTTCGCTGGTGATGTCCGAAACGATCTTGTTATTCTGGGTCGGCGGGAAGCCGTGACCGTTGGCCTCTGCTCCGCCCGGTCCGTGACAGCTTTCACACTGCACGTTTGCCATCTTGGCGAGTTCTGGGTAATCGTTTCTCAAAGCTGCGAAGTTGCCCGGTTCGAGCGTGGCAGGGAACGTCCAGGAAGAAGACTTCTGGAGATCCAGCCAGCCGCTGCCCATGGCATTCGGGTTCGTCGAGCCAGTGGTGTGGCAAGGCAGGCAACGCTCTGCGAAGTGACCGCCAGCCTCATCAAGACGGGTCTCGAGCACCGTACCGTGACCGGTAGCTGCCCAGCTCGTTGTGAGTTCCGTATGGCATGCACCGCACTGCGGGGGAGTCGGTGTAGCAGCAGGATCGACGATCGTGCCGACGCCAACGTAACTCGCAACGTTGACCTTCAATTGATCTGTGCCGGACTCTCCGACATCATCGGTCGCCATGATCTCGATGGTGTAGGTTCCTTCCACATCGGGAATAAACCATGCTTTCATACCGTTATCAAACGTGGTCAAAGATGCAGCGGAGCCCGCCGGCATTTCGATCATGTTGAAGGTAACCGTAGACCACTCCGAGCCGTTGCCATTCGCTGTGCCGCGTGCATATGCACCGCCGACACGCAAATAGACTTTTGCGCCTGGAGCGACGTTTGGCAATCCGTTCGATGGGACGTCGTATGCGTCCATATCATCGACATCAATCAGGTTCGGCGAAACGCCAAACGTGTAAAGCTGCGGATTAGCCGGAGTCTGTGCATTGGCTGTAACAGCTGCGAACATCACGATCGCTACGGCCAATAGTAGGCTCAATGTCCTCATATAACCTCCGATAAAAAATGTGTATGTGGGACTGAAAGAGTATGTGCAGTCCGAAAGGTACTTATTGTATGTGAACGCTTCTGCGATAGAGAAGCCTCTGGGAAACGAGTGAAAATGGACACTGAATTCGAATATAGAGTACGGCTTACATCGATAAGATGCAAGAGTGGAGAATCCGATCCATTCAGTGAATTGACTGGGCGTGTGAAGTTACTGTTAACAGAATGTGCGTGAATCTCTTTATGGACGCGCATTAAAAATGTGCTTTCGCGCTGGTGAATTCTACGACACTATTATACGGAAAAATACTCTTAAGTTCCAATTATTTTGAGCCTTGGATGCAAAAAAAGTGAAACGGCATCCGAATTGGCTATTTTGCGGATGCCGTCTCTAATGTTACGCGTGTATTACGCGAGTGTTACCAGTCTTCGCGAACGCTGCCGAACACGTTCAACTCACCATTGATGTGAAGGGTCTTATCGATGATGTTTTGGTTCGCATCGACGGTCTGGCCGTGGCAGCCTACGCAACTCTCCACCGGGGGATGGGGCGAAGGCGGCAGCGGATTGCCTGTTGCAGGATCGCCGTGGCAAGTCCCGCACGCAGCCTGATCGGTGCCGTTCCATGTTACCGTAGCATTGTTGCCGTTGGTGAAATTACCGTGGCAATACGTATTTGCGCACGACATCGCGGTTGCGTCGAAGGCTGGAGAGCCTACTGTGCCGTTCGTTTGACGCGCTGCAAGCCCGCCCAGCATCACTTCAACGCCATCGGGATTGCTGCCGCCAAGGTGGTTAGGATCGTCGTAACCACCGTCAGCTGATGGATGACACGTTGCGCAGTCCACAACGGCACCGTCGCCGTTCTCGAGCGTCAAATGCACCTTATGCGAAGGTGCTGTTGTCGGATACGCAACGCGTGCGCCGAAATCTCCGTGGCATGTGTAGCAGGCCTTCGGGCCGCCGTCGGCAGCGACGTGACAGCCGCTGCTGTTGCAGGAGAGCTCAGTGAACCCTCCATCGAACTCCACACCGTGGCAAGACTGGCAATTTGTGAAGTCGTAATTGCTTCTTGCGAGGATTTTTCCGTGGAATCCTTCAGCAGTCGGGATCTTGATTTCGTCGGAATGTACGACACCGCCGAGGTCGGGATTGACGGGAAGTTCGTCATCTTC
>PABJ01000165.1 GCA_002699105.1 Ectothiorhodospiraceae bacterium
AGCATCTGCAAGAAGAAGAAACACAGTATTTGGACGTGTAAGCGCACCCGTGCAGCGCGTTCCTTTTGACCGTAAAAGGCATGTCCGTACATGCCTTTTTCTTATCACACAATAATGAACCGAATCGCTTATGAGTTTCCGCTCGATTAAGGGCACGAAAGACCTCCTCCCGCCTGATTCCTATGCATGGCTGCACATCGAAAACACCGTCCGCGATGTGCTACACTCCTTCCGGTACTTTGAAATCCGGACGCCGGTATTCGAATCAACCCAGGTGTTTGCGCGCGGAATCGGTGAAGAGACCGACATCGTCGGGAAGGAGATGTATTCCTTCACCGATAAGGGCGGTACTGAGCTGACGCTTCGTCCGGAGATGACGGCGCCGGTGATGCGCGCATTTATGCAGCACAGCATGCAGGCCCAGCAGACCCTCACGAAATTGTACTACATCGGACCGATGTTCCGGCAGGAGCGCCCACAGGCAGGCCGCTTCCGCCAGTTCCATCAGTTCGGATACGAAAGCATCGGTTTGGAATCGCCGTACTGCGACGCCGAGGTTATCGTTATCTCTGCCGAGATCTACCGGCGGCTGGGAATACCGTTTGAACTGAAGATCAACTCGATCGGGGATAACGAAACACGCACGCAGTATCGCGCCCGGCTGCAGGAATACCTGAAGTCGGTCGAAGACCAGCTGACCGAGGAAAGCAAGCGCCGCATGCATACGAATCCCTTGCGGGTGCTCGACTCAAAGGCGCCGCAGGATAAGGAAGCCACCGAAGCTGCGCCGAGCATCCAGGAATTCCTCTTCGGAAACGCAAGGATACACTTCGATACGGTCCTCAGCGTGCTGGACGCCATGGCAATTCCGTACACCGTGGATTCGCGGCTTGTGCGGGGGCTGGACTACTACTCGCACACTGCGTTCGAGTTTGTGAGCGCCGATCTCGGTGCGCAGGACGCTCTCGGCGGCGGCGGCCGCTACGATGGGCTTTCCGAGCAACTTGGCGGCAAACCGATACCTGCCGTCGGATTCGCCGCAGGGATGGAGCGGCTGTTGATGGTGCTGGAAAAGAAAGGCTACGCCTTCCCGAACGCACCGCTGGACCTTTACATCATCGGGTTGGAGCCGGAAAGCCGGAAATGGGCATTCGAAACCGCGGTTGCACTCCGGCAGGCCGGGCTGACCGTGGAGACCGATTTTGCCGAAAGAAGTTTCAAGGCACAAATGCGGGATGCGAACAAACAGGACGCTCAATACGTCATTATCGTTGGTGAAGAAGAAATGAAGAAACAGCAGACGATTCTCAAGCGTATGAGCGATGGCGATCAGAAGGAACTCGCATTCGGCGATGTCCGTGAAAAAGTCCCGTTCATTATTTTGGGCGATAATAATCAGCCCGCAAATGAGGAGAACGCATAATGTTTCCACGCATAGACAAGGGACCCATTGAATACTACTTGCTGATCGCACCGGCGTTCAATGTGGAAAAGCAGCGCGAGTGCCTGCGCTTCACGTTCCAGACGAACGAGGAGTTTCACCACTTCCGCTATTATATCGCGATTGAGCATTCGATTGAGGATAAGAAGATCACCTTTAATCTCAAGGGGCTGAAAAGCGCGGGTATGGATATGCCGGCCGTCGGCAGAGCGGAATCGAATGTTGACATGTTCGATCTGGCGGGAGAGTACGAAGTGGAAGTCTTCAAGCCCGGCGATATCAAGAACGATTTTACGATTTACGTGCGGTCGAATAAACCGAAAGTCTCGAAGGACATAGAGAATGAGGATGCCTTCCTCATGGTTTCCACCGAGGCTGCGGAGAGCGTCTAGCGGCAGCACAACAACCGAGAATATGAGTAAAGACACGAGAAAGATATTGACTAAATCAGCGATTATCCTGGCAGTGATTTCACTGCTGGTCGTATATGAAAGCCATGCACAGGAAGGCTGGAAACCTGTCGGTATGCCGCCTGTTGGAGAAAAGGAAATATTCTATCCGCCGCATTTCGTCCGCGATACGCTTTCGCACGGCCTGCAGGTTATCTACGTCCGGGCGAACGATATCCCCACCTTTGAGTGCAGCTTGATAATCCACGCGGGAGCGCAATGCGAACTCCCTGACGGCAAGGGCACGGCCCATCTCGCTTCGCGGATGGTTATGGCAGGCACGATGGATAAGGATGTGGATGAGCTTGCCCGCATCATGGCTGCGAACGGTGCGCGCATATCGGCGAACGCAGAATATGAGTACACAGAGATCGAGCTCATCTCGCTCGAACAGACCTTCCCGGCTACTCTGGAAGCCTTCGTCGAAATCATCACAAATCCGGCGTTCAACCAGAAAAGTTACGAGCATCATCTCGATAAAGCCCTTACCAATCTCAAGAGCTCTGCCAGCAATCCATCGGATAATACCAGTATTACGATGCTGAAACGCCTTTGCGGCGAGGAATCGGCGTTGAGCCGCTTGAAGTACGGCGAACTGAATGTGACGAAGGATCTGATGCTCGAAGACGTTCGCGCGTTCTACAACAAGCATTACGTCCCGAATAACGCCACCTTCCTCATTGCAGGAAATGTGGAATACGAAGCCATCCGCAACTTGCTCGAGCAGCGGTTTGCAAGCTGGAAAAGCAAAGGCGCAAGCGGCTGTCCCTCGCTCACCTGCGGTGTGGATGAGGAGCGGATCTCTATCATCGAGGCGAATACTGACGAACTCGCGATTATCCGCATCGGGTACGAGACCGTTCCGCGGTCCTCGGAAGACTTTCCCGCACTGCTGCTGATGAATGAAATCCTTGGCGGCCAGCGTGCGGCAAGATTGGGCAGGAAGTTCTGGGGCGAGAATGTGCTTTCACCGAGCTTCCTTTCGGTGCTGTCGTTCCAGGCCGAAACGGGCTACATGGTCATTTCCGGCTCCGTCCCGGCGAAGTACATCGATACCGCCTTTGCGCTGATCGATGAGACTCTCGAGACTATCATGACGGAACCCGTCGAAGATGCCGAGCTCGGCTACGCGAAGAACATCTATACGGGCTACTACGATCTGAACTTCTCCACCAAGAACAGAGTCCTTGATGAACTCGCAGAGGTCGTTGCGAACAATGTGACCTACGATCAGTACATGAACGCTGAACGCCGGTTACTGGATGTTACGAAGGAGGATATTCAGGGGATTGCGAAGAAGATATTCAGGCAGCCGAGGGCAGTGGTCATCCGTGGGAATGCACGGACGTTTATCTCAAGACTTCGTCAGAGGTACGGAGATATCGTGTCCGTTGCAGGAACGGAAGGGGAGAAGTAGTATTTCGTGTTTCGCGTGTTCGCATTGCTAGCGGACAACGATCGTGTAATCGTCCAACATTTCATCGATGACGATGCTCAACTGGCTCTTGCCGTCGGTGTACGTCCAGGTGTCGATATCGATTGGGGATACTCCGAGAATGCGCTGATCCTCGCGGAACACCGCAAGCAGCCATTCAAACGCGCGGGGCGAAAGCAGAATTTTCGTCGGGGGGACTTCATAGGAGTGGCGGAAACGCGCAATCTCCTCATGAACCGTCGCTACCAGGTCAAATCGTTCTCGTAACATGGTGACCTCCAAATCTAGTGTCTGCACAGTGAAATTCAATTACTGTGCCATTTATTATACCGATCACCGTTTGCTCAAGTTCCTTCCTTTAGAATGCCTTTCTACTATTATGACACCCATTGCAACGGAAAGGTTGCATTATCCTACTTGAAATTGCTTCAACACATGATGTAAGAATGCGCATCTGGTTCGTCAATCTGCGTGTCCGGTGATGGTAAGGATGACCTTCCGTGCGCCACCTCGGTCCCGGTGTTCGCAGAGATAAATCCCTTGCCATGTGCCAAGCGCAAGCCTACCGCCGCGTATCGGTATGGTGAGGTCGCAGCCTGTGAGCGTGGACTTGATGTGCGCCGGCATGTCGTCGGGACCCTCGCTTGTGTGGGTGTAGTACGGCTGGTTCTCAGGCGCGAGCTCATCGAAGTGGCGTGTCAGGTCGGTCCGCACAGAAGGGTCTGCATTCTCATTTATGGCGAGGGATGCCGATGTATGCTGGATGAAGACATGCAGCAACCCGGTGCGGATCGATTCGATCTCCGGTATCTGTTCAAGAATCTCGTCTGTGACGAGGTGAAACCCCTTCGCTCGTGCGCGCAGTGTTATCGCCGTTTGATGGATAGTGTTTACTGTGTTCATGGAATCCGTGATTCGTAGTAGATGGGGAATGCCGGGCCGATGGTTCGCGTTGTGTATTGAAGTAGCAACGAAACAGCACATGGTATGATATGAAGTTTCTGTGGAATGATGAAGATGTGAAGCGATTCGATATGGGCATGCTGTTTCTCCGCGTTGCGATCGGCGTGATGATGTTCTTTCACGGACTCCCCAAGATGCGAGGCGGACCTGAACGCTGGGAAAAGCTTGGCGGAGCAATGACGCACCTGGGTATCGACTTCATGCCGGCGATGTGGGGCTTCATGGCGGCGTTTGCGGAAACGGGCGCTGCGCTGCTGGTTGTTGCGGGGCTGTTCTACAGACCCGCGTTGCTGCTGCTCATTTCAACGATGATCGTCGCCACGGCAATGCACCTTGGCAAGGGCGATGGTTTCGTCGGGTACTCGCGTCCGATAGAGATGGGGATTGTCTTCATCGCGATGTTCATTCTCGGCGCAGGGAAGCACAGCCTGGACGCGCGGATTTTCTCTCCGAAAAAGTAGACCCATATAGACTGGTGTGCTATTTTATCTTGGTGTATGCGGCTTGCATACATATCGCCAAGTCTATTGAATATCCATAAAGGTTCCCCATGGCCCGAGGTCCGATCACCGATTTTATCCTGCACCATTACCGTCATTTCAATGCAGCCGTCGTCGTCGATGCGGCGAAGGCATACCAGGAGCATCTCGACTCCGGCGGGAAGATGTTCATGACGCTTGCCGGTGCGATGAGCACCGCGGAACTTGGTCTCTCCCTGGCCGAAATGATCCGGCAGGATAAGGTGCATGCGATAACCTGCACCGGTGCGAACCTTGAAGAAGACATCTTCAACCTCGTTGCACACGATCATTACGAACGCATTCCGCAGTACCGGCAGCTTACACCGGAGCAGGAGCAGGAGCTTCTGAACCGGCACATGAACCGCGTGACCGATACCTGCATCCCCGAAGGCGAAGCAATGCGGCGGATCGAAGATGTGATGGTGGAAGCATGGCAGTCGGCCGAGGCCGAAGGCAAGCGCTACTTCCCGCACGAATTCTTCTACAACGTGATAAGAGCAGGGAAGCTCGAGAAGTACTACCAGATCGACCCGAAGGATTCCTGGATGGTCGCAGCGGCAGAAAAGAATTTGCCGATCATCGTGCCCGGGTGGGAGGATTCGACGCTCGGCAATATGTATGCGGCACACGTGATGATGAAGGATGTGAAGAACGTCCATACGGTGCGGACAGGGATCGAGTACATGACCGTGCTTGCCGATTGGTACACGGAAACCACCGCCGAGTCGCCGCTCGGGTTCTTCCAGATCGGCGGGGGGATAGCAGGCGACTTTCCGATCTGTGTCGTCCCTATGCTGCATCAGGACATGCAGCGGACGAGCGTTCCGCTCTGGGCGTACTTCTGCCAGATCAGCGATTCCACCACAAGCTACGGATCGTATTCCGGCGCTGTGCCGAACGAGAAAATCACCTGGGGGAAGCTCGGCGTTGATTCGCCGAAGTTCATTATTGAATCGGATGCGACGATCGTGGCGCCGCTGATTTTCGCGTATTTACTGAGCTGGTAGATACTCCTACTGCGGAAGGAACGGGCGCCGGAAAAGCTGCCAGGTTGCGAAATATTGCACGATTGACTAAGTGCAACACATTATTGCACTTACATAGGAGTTCCGGAAAATTATGTCCGTTAAATCCTTGATTCTCTCCTACTTTTACGCTATGTTTAAGAGCGGTTTGGGTGATTTTTGCAGACGGGCAGAGCCAAGCCGCCGAAACGTACATCTTCGTTTAGACGAAAGACAAAGCACATGATAGATACCTTCCCAAGGTCCCACCCTTCCCTGGCTCCCGCCCGCACATTGAATCTAAGTGTATACGATTATAAATCCGGAGCGTAACATGGCAAAAATCAGAGGCGATATCGCAGTCCAGACAGAGCAATGTAAAGGTTGCGAGCTGTGCGTTGTTGCTTGTCCACAGAATGCCATCGGCATGTCTGAGGATATTAACAAACAGGGGTACCACTACGCTGTACTCATTGAAGATGTCTGCACGGGGTGCGTGAGTTGCGCACTGGTTTGCCCGGACGCTGTCATTACCGTCTACCGCGAGGACAAAAAGAAGAAGACGAAAGAACCGGTCGCGGAGATCAGGAACGTGACAGGAGATATCACCGTGAGGGTTGGTGTCGAAGAAGAGCAAGTCAAGAACTAATAATAGAATTGTATCATAACCCGTCCGGGAGTTTTGATTTATGGGCGAACTACGACTCATGAAAGGAAACGAAGCGCTCGCCGAAGCCGCCATTCGTGCCGGCATCGACGCGTACTTCGGTTATCCTATCACACCTCAATCCGAGGTTCTAGAATACCTCACCCGCGAAGGCTATAACCGCACACAGACGGTTATTCTCCAGGCCGAAAGCGAGATCGCGTCGATCAACATGGTGTACGGTGCCGCAGGCGCCGGTGCCCGCGTCATGACGAGTTCATCGAGTCCGGGTATCAGTCTTATGATGGAAGGCATTTCCTACATTGCAGGCGCAGAGCTTCCGTGTTTGCTGGTGAACGTCAACCGCGGCGGCCCCGGCCTCGGAACGATTCAACCGTCGCAAGGCGATTACTTCCAGTCCACAAAGGGCGGCGGTCATGGCGATTACCGCATGATCGTGCTTGCTCCTTCCACTGTGCAGGAAATGGCTGACTTCGTTCTCGAAGGATTTGAAATCGCAGAGAAGTACCGCAACCCGACTCTCATCCTCGCCGACGGCGCGCTCGGGCAGATGATGGAAAAGGTGGAACTCCGCGAGCAGCTCGACCGCAAAGCGCGGGAGATCCCCGGCTGGGCAACGACTGGAAAAACGAAGGATCGCGACCACAACATCATCACCTCGCTGTTCATTCAGCCCGAGGAGATGGAGCAAGTCAATATCCGTCTCCAGAAGAAGTACAAAGAGATCGAGCAGAACGAAACACGCGTGCAGACCATCCAGGTTGAAGATGCGGACATCGTGCTCGTCGCGTACGGACTCTCGGCGCGCATTTCGCGGAAGGCGATGGAAATCTGCCGCGAGAAAGGCATGAAGGTCGGACTTATTCGTCCTATCACGCTGTGGCCGTACCCAAGCGCAGCGGTTGCCGAGGCAGCAGAGCATGCGAAAGGATTCCTCGCCGTCGAGCTGAACGCCGGTCAGATGGTCGAAGATGTCCGCCTGGCTGTGAACGGTAAATGCCCGGTCGAGCATTACGGAAGAATGGGCGGCATCATCATGTCCCCGGAAGAGATCGTGGAGAAAATCGAAGATCTGGCAAAACGAGTAAATCAATAGGTGGCGAAATGGAAGAAAACACAATGATAGAAGTAGATATCGCCCACGACGAGATGGATATCGTATGCGAGCGCCCAGATACGCTTCTGGATGCGCGCATGCATTACTGCCCCGGATGCGGTCACGGCGTCGCACATAGAGTCATCATGGAAGTGGTTGCCGAAATGGGCATCCAGGATCAGACGATCGGCGTCGCTCCTGTCGGCTGCTCGGTATTCGCATATCATTACATGAATATCGATATGCAGGAAGCTGCTCACGGAAGAGCCTGCGCAGTCGCTACGGGTATCAAACGCGTCCGGCCGGATAAGTTCGTTTTCACCTACCAGGGCGACGGCGACCTTGCAGCGATCGGTACTGGCGAGACCGTTCATGCAATAAACCGTGGCGAGAACATGCTCATCGTCTTCATCAACAATGCGATTTACGGCATGACCGGCGGCCAGATGGCTCCGACTACGCTTATCGGGCAGAAATCGACGACGTCCCCGTACGGCAGGGAAGTAGGCTTCAACGGCCATCCGCTGAAGATCACCGATATGATTGCACCGCTGCCCGGCGCATTCTACGTCACCCGAACGGCGGTGAACACGCCTGCAAACGTGCGTAAAACAAAGAAGGCAATCCAAAAGGCCTTTGAATACCAGAAGCTGAACCGCGGAACATGCTTCGTGGAGGTTGTATCCAACTGTCCGACGAACTGGGGCATGCCGCCGCAAAAATCGAATGAATGGCTGTCCGAAAATATGCTGCCGATGTACCCATTAGGCGATCTGAAAACACCATCGAAGGAGGAGCTGGAAAATGCATGAGGAAGTAATCTTTGCCGGCTTTGGAGGTCAGGGTGTGCTCTCGATGGGGCAGGTACTGTGCTATTCCGGAATGATCGAAGAACGCGAAGTGTGCTGGATGCCTTCGTACGGTCCCGAGATGCGCGGCGGTACGGCAAACTGTATCGTCACCGTCTCCGACAAGGAGATCAGCAGCCCGATCATCGGAAGATTCGATACCGTTGTGGCACTGAATCAGCCGTCGCTCGATAAGTTCGAGGGCGCGGTAAAGCCCGGCGGTACGCTGATCTACGACAGCACCAACATCATCGATCCGCCGAAACGCACGGATATCGACATCGTACCGATCCCCGCAAGCGAAGAAGCAGTAAAGCTGAAGAATACCAAGATCATGAATATGATCGTCCTCGGCGCCTTCCTTGCCAAGAAGGAGACCGTCCAAGTCGATACGGTGCTGAAAGCGCTGAAAACGGTACTGCCGGAACGCCATCATCACCTCATTCCCTTGAATGAAACAGCATTGAAACGCGGCAAGGAACTGGCGCTATCGCCCGAACCCGCAACAGCATAATATGCCGTCCGATAGATAGTCGAAACACCCTCCGCCCGGAGGGTGTTTCCGTTCAGTAGGGCTCAGGGTGCGTGAATTGGCAGAGATTTCGTGATTTGAACGCGTTCCAGGGCTTTGGTATATTTCCATGTTCGGTCGAAATGGCCTCAAAAGGCCGATTCCCCTGTAACCGAACGCGCGAATGTGTGTTTATACAGATGAAACATTGAGACGAAGCCAGGCATTTAACCTATATGCCACTGAGATACAGGAAATGAACAGCACGCAAAAATACATCATACTCGCGATCGCAGGTCTACTCCTGCTGAGTTTGCCGCAGGCGTCCGCGCAGGATACCTTCCCGCTGAAGTTCAGCGAGTTGCAGCACCATTTCGGGAAAATGAAGCAGGGAGAGCGTAAAAGCCATACGTTCTACTTCAAGAATATTGGTATGGATACCGTGCTTCTTGCTCCGCCCAAAGCGAGTTGCGGATGCACTGCCGCGCTGCTTTCTTCCAATACGATTGCGCCAGGGGATTCCGGATCGCTGGCTGTGACATTTTCCGCCGTACCCGGCGTGACGGGAAAATCCGCGAAGACGGTGGGCATCTTCCGCATCGTGGATGAACTGAAGACCGTGGATCATATCGCAGATCTGGGTATTGGTGCCGAAATCTTCGGTGAAGTGTACATCACTCCCACCTTTGTGCGATACGAAACCGAGATCGGCAAAGATCACACGGTAGAAGTGCAGTTGGAATCGAACACGGACCGGCGAATCGAAATTAAGAACGTCGGCGTTGCGCTAATGGAATACGCCGATACAACGGCAGCGGGAACCTACGATTTGGATAAGGTTGTTGCCTCTCCTGTAACCGAATACAAACTCGAGCTTGGCAAAGAAGCCCTCGAGCCCGGTGAGACAACGAAGATATTGTTGACCATACCTTCCAGAGAAAAGGGACAAATTAACGGATCGATCCGAATATCGCTGCCGAATTCCGAAGTCACCGTTGGTATTTCGGGCGTCATTGTACGCAATCGACAGTAGAACGCCGGGTAGCGCTGTACCCTTAATCGGCGCTGCTGGTACGGTTTCCGGCCCCCGGAATCGGTTGTTATTTCGTGATTTCGTTAGCATATTGTTTACATGATACATATCAGGAGAAGGAAATGAGATTCGCTTCTATCACTACGATTGCGCTCCTTATAGGCATTATTACCGTCAGTGCACAGGCACAAACGGATATGGATGAACCCCGCATGGATTGCTTCAAGCTCATGGAGCTTTCGGACTACGATTTCGGCGAGGTTGACCAAAACGAGACGGTCGAACATACATTCGTCTTCAGCAATACCTGCGACGAGGTGGTTCGCATCTCGCAGGCGAAGGCAAGCTGCGGCTGCACAGCGGCCGTCCTCTCCGAGAAGACGGTACAGCCCGGCGGCGAGGCAAAAATTCAGGTGAAGTTCACACCACCGCGTCTTTCAAGCGGCAAGGTTACCAAGACCGTGAGCGTCTACCTTGAAGGAAGCTCACGTCCGCATACGATCATTCGTTTTTCAGCCAACGTGAAGACCGACATCATGCTTTCACCGCGCCATATCGCCCTTCGCGGCATGGAAGTGGGGAAAGAGATTTCCGGCAAGTCCTTCATCGAGAATAAGACCGACAAGCCGATCGAGATTACCGAGACGATGAAGAGCCTCACCTCGTACGCTGATACAAGCGCAGCAGGAAACCGGCCGCCAGTCGCTATTCCGCTCGAGACCGTCACAGTAACTCCGGAAACGTTCACGCTTGCACCGGGTGAGAAGAAAGAGATCAATGTGAGCCTTGTTCCGAAGTACAAAGGCCAGATCAACGGAAATATCCGTTTCAAGTCGGATAAGAATGAGACCTGGCTCCAGGTCTACGGCGTTGTGCGTGAAGCACAGGCAATGAACGACCAATAAACGCTTGTTGTTTAGAGAGTAAGTAATCTCTCAGAAGCACATTTTGGAGAGCTGATGAAGCGCGTAATTCCAACGTATAAGAACCTTGTCGATATCATACAGGACGCTGCCGACCAGGAAAGCGATGCAGCGCAGTATTACCGCGAAGCCGCAGAGCTCGCGGAAGATCAGGAATTGAGGAAATTCCTCCTCGATCTTGCCGATATGGAAGATGATCACCATCGGATGCTTGTCGAAAAGCTGGAGCAGCTAAAAGCAGAGAAGACCGTCATGGACGGCATTCTCTCCAGCTACGGCGATTCCGAGGAAGAAGAAGACGAAAAACATACTGATTCAGCGATTTAACGCTGATTTACAACTGTAGCAAGCCACTGCCGGTTTATCCCGGTATGTGGCTTCGCTGCGATCAAGCTGCGAGAAGCATGAAACTCACCCGCAAGACCATCCTTTGTATTATCCCGCACCGGCAGTTCAACGATGAGGAATTCCTCGCTGTACGTGATGCCCTGAAGGCAGAAGGGTGCCGTTTTGTGATAGGCGGCGCTTCACTGCAGGAAGCCGTCGGAACGAGCGGAACGCGCGTACGGCCGAGCGTCCTCTTCAGTGATATGCGGGTGCAGGACTACGACGCCATCGTGTTCATTGGCGGTATCGGAGCGAAGGACTTTTGGAATCACCCAAGAGCGCACAACATCATCCGGGCATTCGAATCGCACGGAAAGATCATCGCGGGGATATGCGTCGCGCCGGTCACGATCGCCAACACCGGGCTCCTCAAGGACCGCAGCGCAACGTGTCATCCTTCTGTGCGCCGGGAACTGGAAGCAACCGGAGCCCACTATACCGCGCAGCCGGTAGAAGTCTGCGGGCGTATAATTACAGCGACAGGGCCGGCTTCGGCTACGAGCTTTGCAGAAAAAATTGTACATTTATTGATGCCCGTCGAAGCGGGCGAATCTGCCTGACCGGCAGCAAAGGGATAGAACATAGAATTGGAGAGGTGACGGAGTGGTTGAACGTGGCGGTCTCGAAAACCGTTGTACCCTTCGGGGTACCGTGAGTTCGAATCTCACCCTCTCCGCGAAAGCCCGGCGCAAGCCGGGCTTATCCATTATGTAGCCATGTACACGGTCTATATTCTTTATAGCGAATCGATAGGGAAGTACTACATCGGGTACACCGCAGATGTCGAACAGCGGCTGGCATTTCATAACAATGGCAGCAGCCGGTGGTCGAAGCGGGGAATACCGTGGAGAGTCGTTTATACTGAAGCGCATGAAGATAAGCGCAGTGCGATGCGGCGCGAACGAGAGATCAAGTCATACAAGGGGAATAGCAAGTTTCAAGCGTTAGTGAAGTTGAAGTAATCGGGGTACCGTGAGTTCTCCCGTCGCGATGAATTTTGTGCGATCCCGTGCAGGTGTGTTGTATTCTCGGGACAGGCGGGATCACCCTCTCTCCCGTCGCAGTGCGTTGTAGCGCCGGGACGCAGCGCGCGAAAGCCCGGCGCAAGCCGGGCTTATTCATTCTACAGCCATGTACACAGTCTATATTCTTCATAGCG
>PABJ01000166.1 GCA_002699105.1 Ectothiorhodospiraceae bacterium
GGTTTCTTCGGCCTCACTGCCGAGCGGACGGATACGATGCTCCTGGAGAACGCGCAGCAGTTTCCCCTGAAATACCTGGGACATCGACGATACCTCGTCGAGAAATACAGTGCCATTGTCCGCACGCTGGAAGATACCCGTATGATGCCGGTCGGCTCCCGTAAACGCGCCTCTGCGATAGCCAAACAACTCTGATTCGAGGAGTGAGTCAGGGAGCGCTGCGCAATTGAGCGGCACGAGTTCGCCATCGTGATACAAGCTCCTCCGATGAATAGCCCGCGCAACCAACTCCTTCCCTGTTCCGCTCTCACCTTCAATAAGAACGGGTATATTTGACGGCGCAACCTTGTTTACTACCTCAAGAACCTCCCGCATCTGCGGATCGACGGCGATGATTCCATCAGCGGGTTCGAGCGGCGTATTGGAGCGGCGCCGAGCAAGGATGTCCTCGCCGAGCCTGGTAACAGTACGGATAATCTCTTCATTGTCGAACGGTTTCGTCAAAAAGTGAGCCGCCCCTTTGTGGATGCATTCAACTGCCAATTCAATTGTTCCGAATCCGGTAAGCAATACCACAGATGTATCGTGCCAGCGTTTCTTGATTTCATCCATTAACTGCACACCCGACATTCCTCCCATTTTTATATCCGACACGACGATATCCACGGGTTCGCGTTCAATACGTGCCAGGGCGATTTCGGCGGAGCGTGCTGCATCGGCCTCGCACCCCAAAGATTTGATGAGCATCGTCAAGCCTTTGCAGATATCGGGTTCGTCGTCCACAACAAGTACCCGCAAGTCCTGCAGAGTTCCGCTATATCGGCTATTGGCTGACATGATCCTCTATCGATTCCGTTGCTACGCCAGCGTAGCGGTGATGCACCGTTCTTGGGAAGAGCATCCGGAACACCGTCTCCCCTGGCTCCGATCGAACGAGAAAAAGATCGCCGTGAAAGCTCTGCATTATGGTGCGCGAGATCGACAACCCAAGCCCCGTGCCTTCACCCAGTGGTTTCGACGTAACAAAGGGTTCAAAGATCCGCGGCTGAAGCTCAGGCGGAATCCCCGGCCCGTCATCTATTACATCGACGACAATTGCGTCTCCCTCACCTTCATAGGTTTGCACCATGATGCTGGTACCGCTGATCTCCAACGCCTGCAGTGCGTTCATAAGGAGATTGATCAAAACCTGGCGAATATATGTCTCATCGTTGATCGTGATTGGGTTGTGGGTTTGGAAATCGAGGTTAAAACTCACCTCCTTCGTTTCGTACAGAGGTTTCAGGAAGCGTATCACATCCACGAGCAATTCATGGATATCGATCTCGTCAACTTCCGCAGGCTTGCTCCGCGAATACCGAAGTAAATCGCTAATCGTTCGCTTGCACGTTTCGATGCTTCGATTGATCACATCAAGATGTTCGGAGTAACCGGCGCTCTCAGCGCCATCTTGTTTCATCATTTGAGCAAACATCGATGCAGCGGCCAGCGGATTATTTAATTCATGGGCCATCGTTGCTGCAACCTCCCCGAGTACGGCAAGGCGGTCCTGATGGGCCTGGCGCTCGTTAATCCGAACACGGTCGCTGATATCTCTCGCGACGAGGATACGACCGTGCTGGCGATCGCCGGTTCGTACTCGTGCAGAAAGCACCTCATAGACGATATCTCCACATTCGACGATGCAACTCGGGTGCGTGAATTCAGTATCCGTCAAACAGTCGCGGCAATTCCTGCCGCAGTTCCCTTCATCCTTACATGAATTTGATAGAAGGCTGCTTGAATTGGAAATTAAATCATTGGCCAGATTATTAGCGTTTTGATTGAAGAGAGCAACCTCACCATGTTCATTGACGTAAATGACGCCGTCCTCCATTGAGTGGATAACGGTATTGAGGAGATCACGCTCCATGCGAAGTTCTGTACTACGGTGTTCAAGCTGACGCGCCGTTTCCTGAAGCTTTCGTGTACGTTCCTGCGTGGCTGCTGCCATGCTGTTGAACGATCTTGCCAGGTCTCCAATCTCGTCATCGGTGTCATCAATCACTCGTACAGCGTAGTCACCCTCCATCATCGCTTTGGCAGCATCCCGCATCCG
Source organism: Ectothiorhodospiraceae bacterium (assembly GCA_002699105.1). Classification (GTDB taxonomy): domain Bacteria; phylum Bacteroidota; class Ignavibacteria; order SZUA-365. The sequence goes on from PABJ01000166.1 coordinate 2,099, forward strand.
AGCTAATGGATTCACTAAAAACCGAATCGGGAAGAACAAAACAACGACTGATACAAGTGCTATGACAAGTCCTGCCGCCAGAAACATGCTCTCAAGCCCGGAGACGGACTCCATCGCAGCTGCTTTTTCAACGCCAAGACTGATATCCCATGAACAATGATCCAACTTGCGGTCGAGCGTGAAGAGTTCCTTTCGCAAGAGATTCGGCGCATCATCAGAAAGAACCGTAATCCTCGAGTAACCAGTATCAGTTTGTCCTTCATGCAATCCGTTCGAGATACGTAGAATGTTCCCGTTCGAATCGCCAATTGTGACATACGTATTCTGACCGGGTTCAGTATCGATTGAATCGAACCAGCGCGCATGCTGCAGCCATTGCCCAACATCGATCCAGTAGACAAGGGTCCCGATTATTCTTGATCGGTCGATATCCCACAACGGCGTGAACAGTCCGAAACTCACGCTGCCTGGTGTATCATGGACGATAAATGCACTGATATAGAGTGAATCGATACCCAGCGCACCCTCTTCGGCAACGGCAACCGGGTATTCACTCCCGTGTACCGACGTGATCGTCTTCCCTTCCGTATCAAGAATAGAGATATCGCTTACGGAAGGAACGAGAGGAAGTTTGTTGTTTGCGAGATGCTGCTGTAAACGGTTGCGAAGCTCCGAACGGTGTGCCGTCGATCCGCTCTGCAGCTGGTCGGCATGCGTGCGAATAAATCCGTCAGAAGCAAAGTCTTCCGCACGCCGTCCCAGGAGTTCTAGTTGATGCTCAAGCGATGATGCCAGCAATGTCGCTTGCGAATGCAGGCGTAGATTAATTTCTGATTCAAGCGCAGAACCTGCCGATACCGAGATTAAATAACCACCGAAACCGAACGCAACAATACAGAGACCGACGAACGCGCCTGTCAGTTTATATTTGATCGGTACTCTGGAAAGGGGGTCGTGCATATCGCGCTACCGGAATTAGTGTCGGATTTGTCGCGAAATCAAATACCGGCAAGGGGATATTCCATCACCCGTCCCGGTATGTATCTATTGCTGAACCAGTTCAGCTTCAAGCGCTATCGCTCTTGGATGAAGGATATTATTCTCGAGATGAATGTGCTGCCAAATATCGTTCTCGAGCGTTTGAAGTTCTGAGTACAGCGCTTTCAACGTGTCATCGCTGGCGTTAGGTAAGGAATACTCATTGGTCAAAGACCGGATTCTGCGCAGGGCATCGCAAGCCCCGCTATGCTCGGTTTCCATCACATTAATTGGCGCTTGAACACTTCCTACCTGCGACTGGGATAGGTTTGCCTCAGACTGCTTCAGTTGCTGCAGTCGTTTGACGTATGGGAAAAGCACCTGCTCTTCTTTTCTCGTGTGTTCGCGCAATTCATGCATCATCGCCCCGTACACATCCTGCAGTTCTATAAGCTCGGGCTGGGTTTCCCCATGTGACTCCACTGCCTTGGATGTGAGTTCGGCTACACGCGGTAAGGCATCCCTCATGTACACATGATGTGTATCCACGATGTAATCGATCAGTTCATCGATATTGAGCGATGCCGGATCCGTGGACTCGTGTGTATATGGAGGCAGACCGGCTAGTTCATTCTCGAGTGCCGTGGCAGAAATCCCAGCCTCACTGCACGCCTTCTCAAGCGTCCTTCTTCCATCGCTGCTATAATCTATTCCTTTCGACTTGAGCAAGTCAGCCGCATGATGGTTTTGCAGAACTATATCGCCAATTAGTTGCGTGGTATCAACATGTGCCATAGTTGGACTCTTCCTTTTCATGAACAACCATTTCGGAGTAAGGTACGGGAACAATATAGAAAGGAGATATTGACCGCGCCTTGACATAAGTCAAATGTAGTTACTGCGTGGGTAGGCACCTGAAGTAGCGCCTGTACCCAGCAGAGGGTGTTTCTTTTACCGGTTCTATTCCAGTGCTGTACCTAGGAGAACTGCATCATCCGGCGCAAATACCGCGTTTCCCGGCTCAAAATCGCCGTCTCCGAGCACATCGGAGAGGTCTGCAAGCGCTTTTAAGTCCCGTATGAAGTGGTTCGAAACAAATCCCGTTGGGTGTACCAAACGGGAAGAGCCGCTCGAATGAGCGGCTTTTTTCTTTGGCGGGCCGTTCGAGGCCGATCGACCTTGGAATTCAACATACGCGGCGGTACTTTTATAGTCTATATTCAGCCGAAGAGTGCAGATGAAGGTCCTTGTAACTATTCCCGTATATAACGAAGAACAGGCGCTTCCCAAGAGCATCCCGACGCTGCATGCGTTCCTTTCCGAGCACCTCAGCGAATACGATTGGGAAATCGAGATTGCCGATAACGCCTCGATTGACAAGACCCCCGAGGTCTCGAAAAAACTTACTTCCGAGTTCGACCGCGTGCGGTATCTCCGCCTGGAGCAAAAAGGCCGCGGCAGAGCACTGAAGAAGTCGTGGATCGAATCCGATGCGGATATCTGCAGCTACATGGATGTAGACCTCTCCACAAATCTTGAGTCCTTCCCACCGATGATCGATGCGATAGCGAAGCAAGGGTATGATATCGGCACCGGCTCCAGGCTGATGAAGGGCGCAAACACCGAGCGCAGCTTCAAGCGCGAGTTCATCTCCCGCAGCTATAATCTCCTCGTCAAGGCAATGTTCTTCACGCGCTTCAGCGATGCCCAATGCGGGTTCAAGGCCGTCACGCGCCAAGTCATTGATAGGCTGTTTCCTGTCATTGAGGATAATGTCTGGTTCCTTGATAGCGAGCTGCTGATTATCGGCGAGAAACTGGGCTACAAAATATTCGATGTCCCGGTGAAGTGGATCGAAGACCTGGATACCCGCGTGAAGATCTTCCGGACCGCTATCGACGATATCAAGGGACTTCTCCGCGTGCGGAAAAACTTCTGGGCGGGCAAATACAAGCACCTCCGGAAGGAAGGCTGAAATACCCCTCATGGAACGCGGTTCGCTTATCCTGCAATCCATCAGGAGCGCCGCGCTGCACAGCATCCGCTACTATAACCTTTATCTCCCCCCGGGATACAAGCATTCCCGCGAGCGCTACCCCGTGCTCTACCTCTTCCGAGGACACGAACGAGAGTGGTGTAACCCCGAAGAAGATCCCCATCGCGGCAATACTAGCGTCATCGAAATACTTGATGAGCTTATCGGTGCAGGGAAAATCGCTCCGCTCATCGCGGTGATGCCGGGATTGAACTCCCGCGATAACAGTCTTCCCGGATTGGGGGTGAACTTCCGGCAGCCACACCGCGCGAAGCGGTCCCGCATGGGCACCGGCCGGTTCGATGACTACCTGGTGAACGAACTCATTCCTGCCGTCGATAGGCGGTACAAAACCGCGAAGGGACTACGTGCAGTGGATGGCTTTTCTTTGGGCGGCTACACGTCCATGCTGCTCGCAGCGAAATATCCCCGGCTGTGGGTATCCGCCGGCGCGTACGATGGAACGCACATGTGGAAAGCGCTCATCGATCCGCGGAAAAAGGACAAGCGGCCGAACGATACGACCTGGCTCGAGAATCCTATGTTCGATCCGGCATTTGGAAAGCCACGCGATCTGCGGTATATGCGCAAATACAACCCGACCGACATCGTTGCGAATATGAACCGGCGCGATCTTGCCGCCCTCCGCAAGATCAGCTTCCACATCCACTCGGCAAACTTCGATGGCGATAAAGGAAATCTCGACCGTGCGCGGCACTTCGTTGAGGTGCTGGCTTCCAGGGGAATCGAAAACTCGTTCGCCGATACGCCGCTTTCAAAAACGGCGCTTCACACATGGCGCCATGCCGATCTACACATGCGTAAAACCCTCCCCCTCCACGATGAAGCCTTCCAGCGCCGCCGCATCCTTGCTTAGCAAGTGAACGCTCACATCAACGTAGTTTTCGTTCATCACTGCGCTCATTGTGGATGACTTCCGCGTGAATCCCGCCTCCACAGCATCGTCGAAGAAGCCAGTCGCGACGGTACGGTTCGGCTCGGTGATGAGGATGATTCCGCTATCGGCAACAGCCTCTGAGAAAAACTTCAGCAGCGGCTCCCTGAAGCGTTTTTCGTACACCACATCGGCTGCTATAACGACCTCCCACTTACGCCCGGGCGGTTGCCGGAAATCCAGGCATTCGTACGCGGCTTCTGTGACGATGCCGTTCTTCAGGGCGTTGATCTCGGAGGCGATCAGCGCGTCGGGTTCGTAGTCTGCGAAGGTCACCTTGTCGGCATACAGCCCTGCAATCACACCAGTAATACCGAGCCCGCAGCCCATATCGAGGATGTCCTTTCCCTCGACGAGCGCCGGGCAGGAGTCGATCGTCTTTGCCAGCGCGATCCCGCTATGCCACACCTCTGCCCAGTACGGCAGGCGCTCGTCGATGATGAACTGTTTCGAGGAGATCTTCTCGATAAGGTCGTTGATATCGGCAGGAGATATGATGGTGAGCGTTCTGTCGTTGATCTGAAACCTGCGCTCAAGGACGTTGTACTGCGAGGAGAAATCCGAAAGGAGGGTAGTAAGCCTGTTCATACGGCAAGATAACAAGAACGGATAAGCCTGCATAGCCGCCTCCCAGCACAATCAGATCCATGCACACCGGTAAGACGAAGCGCTGTGTTATGGTGTGAGCTTGCGCCTGACTTGCTGTTCCGAGTATGCAGGGACCTCAGGGGTTCGAGAAGAGACTATGCCCTCCCGTTGGGAGGGTATGGCACAACAAAACGCCCGGCTAGGCCGGGCGCTAGAAGAGCTGATACGGGAAGAACAGCCTAATTATTGGCGATCTTCGTTGTGTACTTGCGGACGGTCTTCATCGTCACTTCTTTTTCAGGGCCGAGCTCATCGGCCGGGACGAAGATGTTGTTCTCTTCGGTTTCCGTCACCTGAGTGAAGAAATCGTAGCGCGTATCGAACGTGCCTTTGCCGTACTTCCGGGTTATCATGCCAACATCCTTCATCGGGTCGGGAGAGATATCCTGGATTTTGAAGGAAACGCTGCGCGTGGTGCCGCTCCCCGTGTTACTTTCAATCGTGTATTCGCGTTTGATCTTGCGCTTCAGGTCATACTTCGTCATCTGAAGCATTCCTTCCAAATGCTGTCCGGCCATGATATGGGCCGCGTCGCTGCTTGCCCGGCCTTCGCCTTTCGCGAGTTCAAATCCTGTCAACGTATTGCCGGAGACCTGGAATTTGATAACGGTCTCGGGATTCGTCGTTTCAGCCTCGGTCCCGCTTGCGCCGGAATAGACGGTCAGCGTTGCCGGAAAGCTGTTGTTCTTCATCTTGCCGGTCTCGACGCGGTACACCTGCGAGCGTGTAACCGGAGTGATATCCTTCGTGCCGTCGTTCCCGGTGATGGTTTGCACCAGCGTCGTGGTGTACACCTTGTCCGGCATGAATCGCGTGCTTGGGGCATCCTGTGCCTGTACCGCAGTCCCCAGCGCAATTAGCGCGGCAAGAGCTGCGGTGAATACGGTTGTCAATCGTTTCATTGTACTGATCATCGTTATGATTGGTTTTGTCGCTTTCGTCTGTGTTGGGGCGTCCGCATATCGATATGCAGCGCCATAAAGAGCAAATACAAGGTACCGCACCCCCGGAAAAGAGTCAAACGGCGGATACGAGCCACTCTTATTATACCCATTTTCGGATACGTTCGTTCCGGGAGCCGGGTACCTCTCTGCGCTCCCCTCCGCAATGCCGGGGAATGGCGTACCGGCAAGAGCGCGTCAGAAGGAAAAACACTTCAGCGGGTGGAAAGTTACAGGGAGGGGGTTGGCGCTAGTTCCGATACCAAATTAAAAGCCCGGCATACACCGGGCTTTGCTATATCAATCCTCATATCGCTGCTGTTACCGGAGGAGCACGAACTTCTGCTGTGTACTCCCGCCGCCAGCAGCAAACTGCACGTAATACACACCCGGCACATGCCGCATATAGGCGCCAAGGTCGTACGTGTGCCTGCCGGGACTGGTGCGCTCCTTTTGCAAGGAGACGACGGTCTGCCCGAGCGAGTTGAAAACCGTGAGGGAAATATCTCTGCTATCGGGTAGGGTAAACGAGACGTTCGGCAGTCCGGCTGACGGCTGAGGATGTATGGTAAGATCGAAATCCGCTGGCACAGACGGGTCGGAGACTGAGGAGGGTTCGTTTTGGAACTGCATAATGACCCCGTTCCTTGTCATCGCGAACAGCGAGCCATCGGCAATAATGGGCCTGGAGATATAGTTCTTATCGGACTCATAGAACGCCACACTGCCGTCTTCGGTATCGAATGCCCAGAGAGACTTCGTCCACCAGTCGACGACGTACACATATCCGTTCGCCATACTCGGCGGGTAGGCGGACCGATCGTCGAAGGCATGCGACCATTGCTGCTGCCCGGTGAACTTATCCACACACACTATCGCCCCGACAGAGTCCTTATTGTATTGCAGCACGTACGCCAGGTAGCCGTCGTCTACCGCCATTGCGTTGCTCCACAGGACGTTGTAGCCGTCTTCGATGTCGTGGGTCCAGACTTCGGACCCGTCCTCAGGGTCCAGCGCAAGGATGCGGCCCTCTGCAGTGGCATAGACGTGCTGCCCATCCGCAACGATGGCTTCCTTCGTGGAGCCGTGTACGCGCCAGAGGGGTTCGCCCGTCATCTTGTTGAAGGCGAATACCGAGTCGTCGATCGTTACGTAGGCGTTCATATCATCAATAGCAGGCGTCGTGAACGACGGGTAGTCCTCGAACTCATAGCTCCAGATGGTGCTGCCGTCGTCGATATCGAGGCAGTAGATACTGCCTGTCACGATGTAGAGCCTGTTCCCATCGATAACAGGATCACGCGCGTAGGTGTTGTTCAACTCGCGCTGCCAGACGATTGCTCCTGAATCCAGACCGAAGCATGTAAGCGCTGCATCGTTGCCCTGCGCGCCGGAGATGAGATAGTCTTTGGTCGCGGCTGGATGGCTCCCGTACCCCCCTACGCTCTTTGCTATAACAAACAAAGGTCCGCCGGTCAGTGTCGGCCAATGCATCCATGTAGCTGCGTTGGTGTTGGTTCCCGGCGTCAGTCCTCCGAAGAAAAAGACCGAATCCTGGTAAGAGAATTCGCTCGGTGTAAACTCCTCGAACACCGGTGCCGAAAGCTCGATCTCATGTGCTGTGAATGGAGGCATGAGCTCTGTTTCTTCCGATGCCCAGGCTGTTTTACCGGGCTCCTTCGCATCCATGGGCCAATCGCCCTGACTGAAGAGCTGAGAAGTGGATAGCGCGATACAAACGAGTATGTATAGTACTTGCCTCATAGAACGTCCTGATTTATGGGTAATAACTACCTGAAGATAGAATCTCCGCGGTAAAGTCCAAAAGACGAGGGGGTGGGGGGCACACTTCTCCACTCAACAGAATCCAAAACCACCCCTACCTACTTAACCTCGCATGAATGGAATAGCTACCGAATCACTGCAATTCTGCTAAAGAATGTGTGTTCTCCTCGGAGTTGAATCAGATACGTGCCTGATGCGAGGCTAGTTGAATTCCATTGTATCTCGTACGTCCCCGCTTCTTGCAATCCCGAGTGCAGTGTCTGGACAAGACGGCCCAATGCGTCGTAGACTTCCAAGACTATTTGTTGACGAGTAGTTAGCGTATAGGTTACGGTCGTACGCGTGGAAAATGGATTCGGATAGTTTTGAGCCAGGACTGCTTGATCGGGGATCACCATAGTCGAGATATCTACAACAACTGGGTCGATGGTGCGATACACACCATCAGGTGTAGAACAATAAACACGATGGTCTGATTCATCGTAGTATAAATCATAAATATACTTGGTCACTATTCCGCTATCGTAGCGTTGCCATGTGTCACCGAGGTCAAATGTTCTATACACGCCATACTGGTCCCCAGAGTACACAATATTATCCTCATTCGCACAAAAACTTGTTACGTAGTGATACAGGCCCAAATTGGTTGGATTATATGGTATCGTATCGGCAACTATACTTCCAGAATCAACCCGAAACAAATCACCCCCCCATAATGACCCCAGAAAAGCCCCAGAGTAGGTAATGACAGACCGATAAAACGAAGGCGGGTATGAAGGCGAACCATAGAAGTTTATTGGTATACTGTCGTACTCATTGGAGCCACGGCGCTGTCGGTGAAAGCTATGGTCTATGAAATAGATACGGCTATCCGGCGATGAGAACAGGTAAAATAGTGACGTATCCCTGAAAGAACTCCAAGTTGACCCCTTATCATGTGAGACAACGACAGAACCTGGAGAATTCCCCGTCAAGTATATACCTCCAACGTATATATCGCCGTTCTCAAGACAAGTGAAATCTGAATAATATGGGTAAGGGGGCGACACATCTACACCTTTATATGTACTTCCATGATCATTGGAGACAATAAGGGTATCACTTGTCATCGCATATATTTCTCCTTCTGGACCTAGGCAGATCTTCTCAGCAAAGAAATCCTTGTGAGACCACAATGAGCCGTTACCAGAAGAGCACAACATACCGAGTCTCCCATTAAGCAGTAGCTCGCCATTTCCAAGCCGACGTATATCAAAATATGGATATAGCGCCGCATCGCCGGTTATATTCATCCACGAATCCCCTTTATCATTCGAATGCAGGGTCTTCCCTCCGAGGCTAAGATAAAGGTCCTTACCGACAGACAGTCGCCCAACGCTATTTCTATCGCTAACCCAACGTAGCGTATCCCATTCAGTACTCCCATAATTAAGGCGCATGAGTCTGTACTTATTGTAGTTACCCCATCCTGACGGCGTTCTGCTTATGATGTAGAAGTCTCCTTCACTTGAAAGCCTGGCCAAGCGCTCATCAAAAGTATGTCCAGGGATAGAGGGGTATGTAGCATATACGAACCAGCTGCGACCATCATCGCTGGTCGTGTAGATGCCATCCGATAAAGGAAGGCATAGACGGCCATCTGGAAACTCGAATATTTGTCCTACATCCCATCTTCGAGAATAGAGTGTATCAAATGACATTGGCTCTTGACGCCAGTTGTTCGATCTGAGCAGTAAATCCCTACCTGTAAGATACAGTCTGTCCTGACCGTCGAGATGGGGTACGAATCCGCCACCAGCATCACCTAACCCACTCCTGAGTTTTTCCCATGATCCTCCCCCATCTATCGAGAATGCAAGACTATCTAATGCCCCAACAGCAATCACCATGTTTCCATGTGTAGATAGCCGCACGCTCTGCATCGAATATGCTTTGTGCCAAGTCCTACCTGTATCCGTTGAGGTCAGTATATCATCCAGATCTGGATTGTGCCAAACGTTGGTGAAGAGTTTTCCATCATCAGTTTCAACAATATCGTCAATCCACGCTTGGATTTTATATGCCACCCAATGCTTGAAAGGTGATTCAGACCTATACAAAGTATGTGCAATACCTGAAGATAACCCGAAACTCGCTGGATCTGCATATGCGTGACCGATAAGTATGCCGCTCGAGTGTTCGTGCATTGTACGCATATACACATTCGGAGGTATTTGAACTGACTCCCAAACTACTTCCTGGGCGATGGTAGAGTGATAAAGTAGAACTAAGCAGATACCGCTAAAAAGACTTTTTAACATGGCCCCTTCATGCTGGATAATATAATTGGACACCAGTCCCAGCAAAGTCTACATTCCTGGCCAAAACTTAGAATAAACAAATCGCATAGCTGATTTCCGAACTAGTGTGTCGGAAATGTATGAAGCTCAAGGCAAAGATGCAATGCATCATTACATGCCTATATCGTGGCCAAGGTTTATGTTCAACCCCCTACTGTCCACCCCCCCTACAGCTGCTTGAACCTCTCGAACGGCTGCTGGCAGGAGTTGCAGTAGTAGATCGCCCGGCAGAGGGTGGGGCCGAAGGGCGAGGTGATTTCGGTATCCATGCTTTCGCACCAGGGGCAGGGGATCTTCGTGAACATCTCCCATTCCACGTTCCCGCCGTGCTTGGCCGGCGGCGCCAGCCCGATCGTTTTCATCTTCTCCCGCGCAGAATCCGCCATGCGGTCGGTGCTCCAGGGCTTGCGGAGAACGGTGACCTTGGCTTCGTAACCTGCTTCGGTCAGTTTCTCCCTGATGTCGCTTTTCATGACGTCGAGAGCCGGACAGCCCGAAAACGTCGGGATCATGCCGATACCGACGCGGCCGTCCGAGATCGCTACAGAATCGATCACTCCAAGCTCGACGAGGGAAACGTTCGGTATCTCCGGATCCATCACCTCGTCGAGGAGTTCCCAGATGTGCTTTTCTGCTGTTGCTGTCGTTGCTTCGGTACTCATTCACTCTTCTCCATACTCAAAATCGTGTTGACCGCCTGCGTCCATCCAGAGCGCCGGCGGTCTCCACTACAAACGTTCTCACCAAACGGCTTCCGGGTCTTCGCGCTGGAGCGTCTTCATCGCGTCCAGGATATTCATCATGTGCTCGGTATGCTCGCCCTTACGTCCGCCGTTCTTCGGCACGATCTCGGTCTTCCAGTCGCTGCCGACCTTCACTGCCGGGACGTGCAGTCCATAGCTTGCGAGCATCGGGCAAAGCTTGTTGAGCCAGCGCTGCTTGATCTCGCTTTCGGATATGGCAATCTTCGCATCGACGAGATCGCTCTCTCCTTCGTAGGATTCGAACAGCCCAAGCGCATAGGCGAACGCTTCATCCAGTGCAGCCTGCATACGGATTTTGCTTTCTTCCGTACCGCCGCTCAGCCGCTGCACCATGGAGGTATTATGTACCCAATGGTAGCGCTCTTCCTGGAGGATCTTCGTCGCCACATCGCGGAGGGCTTCATGGGAGGATTCTTTGAGTGCCTGCAGCCGCTCGGACTTTGCGCCGTCATAGAGGAACTGCCGCATCATCGTGAAGCCGTAATCGCCGCGCGGCAGCTCGGTGAAGATCGCGTTCTTGTACTCGCCGACCTCGCGCTTGAAGGCCAGGTCATCGGGGTCTTCGCCCGTCATATCCTCGATGATGGAATAATACGCCAGCGCGTGGCCGAGCTCATCCTGCGCCATGCTGGAGCACGCGATATCCTCTTCGATGATTGGACCGAGCCCTGTCCATTCCGAGAGCCTGTGGCCCAGGATAAAATCGTCATCGCCCAGGCAGAGGAGCATGGTACGGAGTGCGGATTGTTGCTGGTCGGTCATTTAGTCGTCCTCCTCTACGGATGCGGGTTTGTTGAGTTTGAAGCCTGCGGCCAGGCGGTACTTGCGGTCGAATGCAGGTGCGAACATATCGGCGTCTTGGTACGAGGTTGCATGCACATCATCCTGCTTGACGATCCACAGATTCACACACGGCTGGCGGCGGATGAAGCTTTCCTTCGCCATCAGCAGTGCCATTTCCGGATCGGGTGCATGGACAGAGCCTACCCATTCGTGGCAATCGCCGCGCTTCTCCTGGACGAACACTTCCCACTCGGGCCATTGCGTATCGTTTTCATCGAACGGTGCCTGCGCTTTCTCTATCGCCTCGTCGATGCGTTGGTGGTACGGGTTGAATTTGTATTCGGGCATTCCTTTCTCCTTAGGCCATCTTTCCTTCTTCCACAAACCGTTCCAGCGCTTCGCGCACCCAGCGCCCTTCGTCGTGGGCAAGCCGGCGCACGGCAATGCGTTCCTTGTTCATCGGGCCGTTCCCGCGAATAACGCGCTTGAATTCGTCCCAATCAGGCTCGGTGAAGAGCCATTCGCCCTTCTCCTCATCGTACCGCAATTCCGGATCGGGGATCACGAGTCCGAATGCGCGGATTTTCGGAACAAACTTGCCGAGGAATTCCTGGCGCAGCTCGTCGTTCGATTTGATCTTCACCTTCCAGCGCATAAGCTGTGCCGAGTGGACGGAGTCCTTATCGCGCGGACCGAAGAACATCATGATCGGCCACCACCAGCGGTTCAGTGCGTCCTGCACGAGGTCGCGCTGATTCTTTGTTCCGGCCATCATCTCGCAAATCGCATCGTAGCCCTGCTTGAGATGGAAGCCTTCTTCGTAGCAGATGCGCTCCATGGCGCGGGCATAGGGACCGTAGGACCCGAGGAGCAGCTTCGTCTGGTTCACGATGGCAGCCCCGTCGATAAGCCAGCCGATGATAGCAACGTCCGCCCAGGTCTCCGCCGGGTAGTTGAACACATTGCTGTACGTGGCGCGCCCCATCAACAGATCGTTGATCATCTCCTCGCGCGATACGCCCAGCGTCTCGGCGGCTTTGTAGAGCATCTGTCCGTGACCGACCTCGTCCTGCACTTTGGCAATGAGCGCCATCTTGCGCTTGAAGTTCGGAGCATACGGAATCCACGTTCCCTCGGGCAGCGCACCCACGATCTCGCTATGCGCATGCTGTGATATCATACGGATGAGGTTTTTGCGGTAGTCCTCCGGCATCCAGTCGCCGGGCTCCACCTTATCGCCACGGTTTACCCGCGCCTCAAATTCCTGCAGTTTGGCTTCTTCGGTCATACTGTATCTATCCTTTTGTTGAAACGATTTCTTGTTCAATTTCTTTGCGAGCCGGCGTGCCGTTCACAAGTGCGGCAATCAGAAAGTCGGCGTACATCGAGCCGACCTCCCCAGCTTTCAATCCGCCGCCCGGACGGTACCACGTGTAGATGGCATTCAGCGATGAAAGCAGCATGATAGAGGCATACTTGGCGTTCTTCACGCTGAACGCTCCTTGGCGTATCCCGCGCTGAATTACTGCACGGAACTTGCCTTCGTAGGTATCGCGCCGCTGGCGGACCTTCCTTCTGCGTTCTTCGCTTAGGAACTTCCATTCATGAAAATAGATCGTCGCGCTTTCGATGTTATCGGTAATCACCGATACATGCGCCACAATCGCCCGGCGCAATGCGTCGACCGGCGACGACTTGTCTTCGAGCTCCGGCACGACGCGTTCACGGAACGCATCCGCAACCTCCATGACCATATCCCAGAGCAATTCTTCCTTCCCGCTCACATGAGCGTACATGCTTGCGCCCTTGATGCCGACGGCATCAGCGATATCGCGAACCGACGTGGCATAGTAGCCGCGTTCGCTGAAGAGTGCCCGCGCCGCCTGGTAGATGGTATGTTTCGTGCCGTTTTGTTCCATAAGTTAAATCGTGCGTTCACCTAACTAACGCCCGTTAGGGCAATATCGTTCCGAAGATGGAAAGATGCAAGCGGGTGGTTTACCGCTTCAGAATCGGCTTCGTAACGGTTGATGCACCTGAGCTTGTTCGGATGCTATACATTCCCGTCGGCAAATCCTGGAGTGGGATCCTGATCACCGATTCACCTCCTTCTCCACTCACATAACTGTCCCTCACGAGCTTGCCCAGCACAGAGTAAACCTGTACACGCATATCCGATGCAGCGCGGGTATGCACCTTCACATGCACGTACCCGGTAGCCGGGTTTGGATATAGCCCGACATCTAATTCCTGTGGTATCGGCTCGATGAACTCGTCCTCGATACCCACCGTTGGCGGGTTGCCCTCTGCAGCGCCGATGGAGCGGGGCCGGTTGTACAGGGAGTCATAGTAATCCCGCGTAGGCTCGTCCACATACAGCCCTGCCGCTATGGCCGGGGATTGTGCACGAATCTTGAATTCGCCGAGGCTGGGATCAACCAATAACGGGTCCTGGTTCAGGACACCATCGCTCTCTGTCACCGGCAGATTCGGGCCGTTCCAACTCTGGTTATCGTCATTATACCAGAGGTTGTTAGCGAAGGTAAATGTCTCGGGAGCTGTATTCGGTCCGATGTTTATAGTGGGCGATGCTGCTCCATTGTCTATCACTACAATGTTATTAATGAAGCTGTTATTCCCGCAGGGAAGGAAGCCGGGTGCGGTTGTCTCCTGCAGAATACGGATTGCCCACTTCTCGGGCATATATATGGTATTGTTTATTACCTCACAGTTCGTTGCACCTACGTATGCTATCGGCGCATTTCCCCTGACAAATATATTGGAGTATACTTTGATTTCGGCGGCTTCGTAGTTCGCCCCAAGTGGACGAAAGAATTGTAGTCCGGTGGAGCCGCCGATGTTAATTCCTCGCTGGTAGCCATCGACGAATCGGCATTGTGTTATAAGAATATTTCTCGTCCCGCCCTTTGCCTGAATGCAATTTGAACCCGCTTGACTGAAATATGATCGCTGTATCACTCCATCATGACAGCCGACCATATCTATTTGGCTCCCGCCTGCAGAGCCGTCTGCGAAGTTGCAATTGAGAATGGTGAAATTATCCAGGCCGGAGAGCTTGAGCTGATCGTTGTTGCCGGATGCATTAAGCGCGTTAAACCGGCAGGCCCTGATCTCTACATGATGGGCAGGCGTATCGTACGTCCCGCCGTCGTCGATGTTCACGCCGTTCCCGGTTTGTCCTTCGAATGTAAATCCTTCGATTCTCACATACGCCGGATCGCTGAAATGGAACGCATTCGTTCCTCCTTGAATGGTCACAGCCTTGCCATGAATGAGGATCCAACTATCGGATGTGCCCTGTAGATTCTCTATATACTCTCCGCCGGGATATGTGCCAGGAACGACAAGGATTGTGTCTCCCGGCAGCGCATCGTCAGCGGCCTCTGCTACGCGCGTGTACGGCTGTCCATCGCCGACTTGCAGGATGCGTGCCTGCGCAGCAATCGAGAAAAATAGTATTGCAGCAGTGTAAAAAAGCGGTTTCATGCAATCCTCGGGCGGTTAGTGGATTGCTAGATAGATACGGAGGATTTAGGAAAGGTTCAAGTGTCTGCTTCAGATATGTTAGAGGAGCGTGTTGCTGCGCGCTTTTGCGGCAGAAGCCACCAAGGCGTGCCGGGGTATTGGTGGTGCTCCCAGTGGTATCCAAAGTGATAGCATGTAAGAAAGGACCAAAGCACGGAGTATTCGTTACTGCGCGCATGGTGAGCGTCTTCGAATGATTCTACCTCCCCGCGGTGCGGCAGATACGTGCCGAAGTAGAATAGCTGGAATGAGCTCACAATCGGGGGAAGCGCCCAGAAGAGCGCGATATTCAATGCCGATAAGCCGACGATGTGTTCGAGCACCTGAAATATGAGCGCCAGACCAATGAGCTGGAATATAGACATGTATTCCCGCATAAAAGAGAAATACCATGCTGGGAAGGAACGGTGCTCGCCATCGTGGTAATCCGGGTCTTTGGACGAGGCGGGGTGATCGTGATGCTGCCAGTGTTTTCGGATCGTCTTCCGAAAGCTGAACAGCGCAAAGCAAATTAGTGCGACCGTGCCTACGAGGTTGTTTACGATTTTTTTTTTCGCGGGTAGACTGTCCCGTGCATTGCATCGTGGGCTGTTATAAACAGACCTGTATATAACTGTGTAATGACCGCAAACAACACGATATACAGCGGGATGAATTCCTCAGTGAGAGGGACAGTCAATCCCGTAACCACTGCACCAGCCCATAGCGTCAGAACAAGAAGCGCTATCGGTAAACCGCGGTTCGATATGTATGCTATGCGATCGCTCACGTTATGCAAGTTGTGACGACATGAAGAAATATATAATCTGTGCTGCGTATGCATGCAGCGCGAACTCCGGGATCGGCCGTTTGAAGAGAGCGAGCGCTTCACCAGCCATCGTGAATGCAAGCCCAAGAACGAACCACATGATATAATTCTGCATCGGGACAATGCCCTCCGCCCAGTCCCAATAGCCGAGCGCCATAGCGGCGGGTTCCATCAGCAGATCAAACAACACCATCAGGACGGTTGCCGTGAGCGGGGTCATCCACCGGTTTGCTCTTCGCCGTTCAGGGATGAATCGCTGTGCAATCGACACCGATGCTAGCGCCGTACCCAGCCAGGCGAACCCAATCGCCAATGGCACACCCGCTATTTGTAGTGTCAACGTATCGCCGTACCCGTACGTTCCGAATAACAGGCCGCTAGCCACACCATACCCTTCGACTGCCATGCTAAGAACAATCACCGCCAGCGACCATGCGAAAAACCTCATTTGATTCATATTCTCCTGCTTCACGTATGCAGTATAGGCATACCATGCAATCGCGATATTTAACCCGATAATAAGCGGGGTTGCCATTGCTGTCATAAGCTCGGTAAACAGGCCGAGGATATTCCACAGACCTCCTGCAATGAGAAGGATGTACACTATTATTACCGGGACGTGCTGACGGATGTTATGCATGGCGAGATGTCGGGATGGTTCGTTCTTTCCAGATGACACTGCCCTGGTATGTTTTCACGATGGAGCGGATACCCATACCGATGAGCACCATAATGCCAACCGGATGAAGCACTGCCCCGAGAACAACAGGGTGCTTATATACAACCGCAACAGCGACCCGCAGCGCGATATTCGCAGCTACCAGCATAAGAGCATACTCCATAACTCCCGGCACAGCAACCAACGCGTACGGAAGTATGAACGCAGCAAACAGCGCTGCAGATCCGGCAGCGAATATAATCACATTGCTGCCGGCTATTGCGAATAGATTCTTAGTAAATCCTTCAACGACTTCCGCTGCGTTCTTGTACATCCGGCAGTATACGGCACCTGTCCCGGCAGTTGTCAGGACTTTTACTCCTCGCCGCTTGGCCACGCGGCTAAGCTCTATATCCTCGACGATGTTGTTCCGGACAGATTCGTGTCCGCCGATGCTGTTGTATGCATTGCGCGTAAATGCTATCCATTGCCCGTTCGCACCGGCTACAGAGGGTGAGCGCAGCTTATATACTAACGGAAGGGGCAAAAGGCAATATAGCAGCATATCCACCAATGGAACGACCAGCCGTTCCATGAAGCTCACAGTTACTTGCTGACTGAATGCGGAGATCATTCCGGCATCGGTCCCATTGAGCCATGCCACCGTATGTGAGACTGCATCCGGATCATGGTATGTGTCTGCGTCCGTGAAGAGCAGGATATCGCCTTGCGCTTCTTCGCCAAGCTGCGCACAGGCCCAGGCTTTGCCATACCACCCATCAGGAAGGGGTTTCCCGTCATATAGTTGAAGCCGTTTATCCTGGTCAGCATACGATCGTACGATTTCTGCTGTATTATCCGTTGATTGATCGTTCAACACTGTTATAGAAAGATTCGGATACGTTTGCTTCATCAGCGATTCAATGCACGCCCCTATATTCCCTTCTTCATTCCTCGCGGGGATGAGGATGCTTACCTCTGGGAACTCCGACGGTTGCCCATCGGGAGGTTTCCTCAACCTGGGAGCTGCAACAATATTATATAAGGTGATCGCAGCAATCGGTACAAATGCCAAAGCGGAGATCAAAGCGAGTATTTCTGCGGTTGATAGGTTCATTGCTGGTACTTACCGCGCATTTTATCCAGCCTGTCATTAACCGAAACAGACCCAGCCATGATATCCTCTCCCGTTTCGCCGCTCGCTATACGATCGAGAAGCTCTTCGAGTAGTTTTGTTTCGTCCGATTCAAGTTGCTCGGATGCTATATGATCGCCTGGGCTGTAATGCCGCGGTTCACCGAACAGGCAGTAACAGCTGGGTTTCTGATCTTGCTGGAACTCACATCGCATAGCAAGCGGCAGGATCGTTACAGGCGTTGTAATCGAATCGCACACCCGTTCCAGGCCTTTTTTGTAGCCAAGTGGACGCGCATTCCAGGGGAGTAGCTCCCCCTGCGGGAAGTAGCACACCAGTCGGCTACCTGGAGATTCGTCAAGCTGAGTGCTTGTGTAGTGAATCGATTCAATAATCTTCTTGGGCTTCTCCGGATCGATGCTGTATGCGCATATCCTCCGGAAGAACGAGTATTTCCGCAGCTGCCTCTCTAGCATCATTATATAAGGTTTGCGCTTAAAGATGCGTTCATTCAGCAGCAGAACGAAGAAACCGTCCCACCACGTGCTGTGATTCGGCAAGAGGAATAGATTCGTGTCAGTGCTGCATTCCGGAACAGGACCTAAAACGGCAATCCGCCGAAAGCTTCGACGGATAAGCCAATGTAGGTATGGGTAGAATATCCATTCTGCCCATCTCGTATGCCGGGCTTCGATCATTACTTACTCATGTATTAAAGCGCATTCCTTGGCATAAGCGGCGATACTCTGCCGGGCTCCGGCCTGAACTTTGTCATAAGATATTCCCGCAGCATAATTGCCACCTTTTGCTTCCCGGAGACATACACACGCTCTGGAAACGGATTATAACCAGCATCCTCTATCTTGTACAAGATACCACGGTATATATTGCTTGCAGCATAAATGGCAAAACGAGATTCACGTTTTAACATTGCAATGCCGGTGTTTGCTTTCTCGAAGTACTGATGCGCTTCTTCGGTTTTCGTTCGCATATACGCATCCATTGCCGGCGTGAATCGTTCATGCAATATATCGCTCTCGCGAATTCCGTTCGCATCCAACTCCGCAAGCGGGAGGTATATCCTGCCGCGATCCTTGTCCTCTTTCACATCGCGAAGGATGTTGGTGAGCTGCATCGCCGTACCGAGTTCCTTCGCATATCCAAACGCTTCATTGGTATTATAACCAAGGACATGGGTCATCATCAAACCAACAGTTGAAGCGACACGGTAGCAAAACAGCTCCAGCTCCTCAAACGTCTCATAGCGGGTATGCAGCAAGTCCATGCGCACCCCTTCGATAAGATCGAGGGGATACTGTTTTGGTATATCGTACTCATTCGCCGCGACTATGAAAGGCCCTAGTACCGGATGCTCCGATTCCCCGGTCCGGTATGCAGTCTCCAATTCGGCACGCAACGCATCGAGCTCATACATAAGTTCGTCCTGCGACCTGCTGCGCGGGTTATCCACAATGTTATCTGCATAGCGGCAAAAGCCGTACAGCGCGTATGTAGCATTCCTTCGGTCGGCCGGTAGAAGCTGGGTTGAAAAATAGAAGCTCTTCGAATGACGTTTCGTGGAACGTCTCACGTATTCGAATTCGTCCTTATAGTGCTGTTTCATTTGTATATTCATAGGTATCATTTCCTGGCTATGCGTGTCCGTTCCCGTTCAATCCAAAATCCTCTTTTATGCATTGTTCCGTCGCTTCCGCGGTGAGCATCACCCCCGGTACGCCAGCCCCAGGATGAGTGCTGGCACCGACGATATACATTCCTTCCATGCCTTCGCTTCTGTTCTTCGGCCTGAATGAAGCCGTCTGCGTGAATCGGGGTTCAACACCCCAGGCGCTGCCCAAATAGTTATTGCGTGTGTCCCGAAAGTCTTCGGGAGTGAACAATTCCATGACTTCGATATTATCGCGCAAATCATCCAGGCCCCACTCTTCAAGGAAGGTGATAATTTTATCAGCATACGCTTGTTTGTGTTCTGTCCAATCGTAACCATTTGCGAGATTAGGCACCGGAACAAGCACATACATACTTTCGCATCCCGGCGGCGCCATGTCGGGGTCGGTCCGTGTCGGCGCATGGAGGTACATGCTGAAATCATCCGCAAGGACCTTCCTGTCGAATATATCTTTCACAAGTTCCTTGTACCGCTTGGACAGAATAAGCGTATGGTGCAGCAATTGCGGATATTGCTTCTTCACTCCGAGATATATAAGAAAAGTGCTCATGCCGTAGTTCATGTTCTTGACTCGGCTGGGGCTCCACTTCCTGGGGACATTCTCAGGCACCAAATTCATATACGTATGCGCGAAATGCGCATTTGAAACTACGGCATCTGCATGGTGGTTTTCCCCGTTCACACGGACGCCGTTTGCTTTACGGTTCTCGATTAGAATCTGCTCGACCGCTGCATTTGTTGTAATCGCCCCTCCAATATCAACGAATAGCTTTTCGAGAGCTTGCACGAGACTATACATGCCGCCTTTCGTGAACCACACTCCCCCGTCCTTCTCCAGATACGGGATCATCAGATACACGGCCGGTGACCGGAACGGGCTCCCGCCTATAAACAACGGGTGGAAAGAAAATGCGAACCTGTTCCGTTCGTCCTCGAAGTATTTTGCCACTACGTTGTATGTCGGCTGAAGCGCCTTCAGGCGCATTGCCTTCGGGAGAAACTTCAGCAGAGTACTTGTATCGAATGGCCGACCGCCCAAGCCATCCTTGATTACAGCCGTATGCAATTGCTCGACGAGCTTCATAAAGTCATCGTACGCAGCTGCGTCCTTTTCACTGAATGCCGCCATACTCTTCTTCATTGCCTCACCGTCACCGGTGTAATCCAGCATCGATCCATCATGGTAGTATATCCTGTAGAATGGATCCAACGGTATGAGCGACAGGTAGTCTTCCATTCTTCGGCCTGCTGACGCGAAAATATCCTGAATAATATCAGGCGCTGTAATCAGCGATGGGCCAAGATCGAATGTATATCCGTTCTTCTTCATTTGGTATGCGTGCCCGCCAACCTTCGCATTCTTCTCGAAGATCGTCGTTTCGAAACCGAGCGCCTGGAGACGTATGGCCATCGAAAGCCCTCCGAATCCTGCACCTATAACTATCGCTTTCCGTTTCTCACTCATCGTGTCATGACATTCATTGTGATGTTGTATACTGATTATCTTTGACGGCTTCCTTTTGGAGAAGCTCTGCGGTTATCTTTCCCGATAGCATCACGAGCGGTACGCCGCCGCCCGGATGAGTCGATCCGCCAACGTAGTACAATCCCTTGACGCTTCTACTGCGGTTCGCAGGCCGCCGGAACGCCGACATCGGGGAATTTGACGACAGTCCGTATATACTGCCGGCGTTTGCATGGTAGCGGGAAGCGAAGTCCTGCGGCGTGATAGTTTGCTCGTACTCGATTCTCCCGTCTACTTCAATGCCGTGTTTTGCAAGCCGTTCTATGACGGCTTTCTTCGTCCGCTTGATATAGTCGCCCCAGTCCGATGTATCGCGGAGGAACGGCATATTGATAAGCACAAACCAGCTCTCCTTCTCGCCGGTATCGATCGAGGGGTCCGTCTTTCCCGGAACGGCTATATAAATAGTAGGATCGTCCGCGGGGCGGCCCTCATCGAAGAGCTGCGTAAATTCCGTATGGTAGTTCTCCGAGAAGAATACATTGTGATGCGAGAGACTAGGGAATTTGTCATTCATCCCCCATAGGAATACAAGTCCCGAGAGCGACGGCTCCATTTGCTGTAACTTGCGCTCGCTCTCATCAAGCAGGCCGGCGGACGCCGTCACAACATCCTGATTGCACACCACAAAATCAGATCGGAAATACTCGCCGTTTACCATGACACCGGTTGCCTGTTTACTCTGTTGTACGATGGATGCAACCTCGGCAGAAGTTCGAATCTCAATCCCTAATGAATCGGCGAGGTTTGTCAGGGCTTGTACGAGGGAATATACGCCTCCCATGATATAATTTCCACCCATCCCATGCTCGACATGCTGAATAATATTGAGCGTTGCGGGAGCTTTGTAAGGACTTGATCCGTTGTACGTGGCAAAACGCGAGAACAACTGCACGATCCTCGGGTCAGAGAAATACTTGCGTATTCCTGCATACATCGTCCTGAACGGATCGATATCGAGTATATGGAAAAGCGTGCCGAGGTTTTCGCGATCCATGATCTCGGCTGGTTCATGTATTGCGCTTTCGAGAAACACCCGATGCGTGCGCTCGTAGATTTTCCTGCTGTATGCTGCAAAGTCCTGGTAATGGCGCGCATCGGTTTCGTTCAGCGCGGCAAGCCGTTCTTGCATAATCTCAATGTCCGTCGCGGCATCCAGCATGGTTCCATCAGTCCATCGGTAGCGGCACACCGTTTTGAGCGGGACGATCTCCAGGAAGTCCCGGACGTCCCTCCCTGCGAACGCAAAGAGCTCCTCAATAACATGCGGCATGGTGATAAGCGATGGTCCGCAGTCGAAGTAGAATTCGCCGTGCTCTACCTTCCTGACCTTCCCGCCAGTGACGTCGTTTTTTTCGAACACTGTCACATCATGGCCCAGGACACGCAGCCGAATCGCTGCGGAAAGCCCGCCCAGCCCTGCACCGATAACGGCAATTCTAGCCATGCTGCACCCTCCCCATGAAACGCTGATACAACACAACTCCGCCGAGGAGCAGGGCAAAACCATAGATAAAATCTTCGACCGGTATTGTGATGATACGGAATCCCAACTGGTATTCTTCGCCGTACAACACGACAGGGCGAGCGGTTAAGTAACCGTTAAAGATCAGAATCAGACCTGCGACCATCAGTGTAAAGAGATACGCGGTTGCGCGCTGGAAGATATGCGTCCGAAGGACTATATCCAGCAGGGCTGTAAGACCGAGCGAAATGAGAGCCAATCCGGTGTATTCCAGTCCGGTGCTGAATACCCACCCGCCGAACGGTACAAGCAAGGGAAGCGCCATTTGCACACCCCGAAGGAACGGTTTCCCTGGTACATCGTTTTTCGCGGCGAAGAACATCTCCCATGTGAAAATACACGCGTATGGAACAGTGAGGAAGAACAGCCACTCTCCGAGAGGCAGTCCTGCTATATGAAATCCCAGCGTGTATGCATCGTTGAACCACCAGTGCCTGCCGGTGACCAGGATATCCCAAGGAACAAACACCGCTGCCATAAGTGCAAGCGCAGCAAGGGCTTTTGGCGCTTTCTCGGCAAAGTTTGCGCCCCTTGTAAACGTCAGGTACACGGGTCCCGCTGCTACGATGATGTTAAATATGAGGTATTCTGCACTCACGCCGGAAAAAGAGCCGTTCGGTTGATAATAGATGCTTGCCTGAAAACTCACTCAAGTAAGTTCAACATGTCAACACATAACAATAGGGATTTAGTTCACTCGAATCAAACAAAATCGCTCATTTCGCCTATTACGCTCATTTTGTTGCCGACTGAGCGAACCATCCGTATATTTACGATGTTGTTTTAGCGACACGAATGATAAGGACATGAGAATTGCGATACCTAAATAGTAAGGAAGCCGCCGAGATACTCGGAGTGAACGTCTCGACGATTAAACGCTGGACGGACGAAGGCAAGCTCGAATGCATGAAGACCGCGGGCGGTCACCGGAAATTCCTCCCGGGTCACCTCACCAAATTCCTCGAAGAAAACGAACAGCACGCAGGCAGCGAAAACGTTTCGTTGCTCTCGAAGGAGCTTGATCCCGATTTGCGGTCGCTGAAGCTTAACGGGCATCTCGGCTCGGCGAAGGACTATTTCATGCAACACGCATTTGCATGCAACCACGATAAGGTCTCGCAGCTCCTGACGCTTCTCTTTGTCAAAGAATACCCTGTCTATCAAATTTATGATGAACTGGTGTCGCCGACGCTCCATGATGTGGGTGAGCTGTGGAAGGATGGAAGCATTGCCGTTGCCGAGGAACACCTTGCATCCTCGACGATCAGCGATGCGCTTGTGCGATTTCAAACCGTCACCGACTACCCGCCCAAGGGCGAAGGACGGGCGTTGCTACTGAACATGTCCACCGAGCTGCACACCATTCCGCTAAAGATGCTCCAGCATCTGCTGGAACTGCGCGGGTTTGCGGTGCTCAGTACGGGTCAGGTGACCCCTTCGGATGATTTTGAACATCTCGTCGTTTCTCTGAAGCCGACCAGGGTGTACATCTCCAGCACCTACATCCACAATTGGCACGAAATGCAGCGCGAATTTGAAGAGCTCAGCATTATCGCGAACAGCAACAGGGTCCCTCTGTTCATCGGGGGTGCGGGATTCGATATCTTGCGCGTTGTACACCCATCGAATACGCAGCGGCTCCTGACGTTCCAGGAGGCGTTCGAAAAGTAATCCGCCGCAACAGCAGCTACCGTACCATCATCATTTTCGCTGCCGATCTACCACCCGCCGATAGTATATAATAGTACACGCCTGGCCTGAGCGTATTCAACTGCAATTCCGCCTGATGCTCACCTGCTCCTAACCTGCCGTACTCCGCAGTCTGTACCAGCCTGCCCAGTAAATCATAGAGACGAATGCTGACCTCCTCCGGCCGATCCAATGAATACCGCACTACAGTTCGGCCGTTCGTGACTGGGTTCGGGTAATTCTGACCGAGTGCAAAGGAGGAAGGGGTCTCAGGTGCAGCAGTTGAGGTGACAGTTCTTTGGACCTCCGCGGCGTATAGCCTCATATCAGCAAGTGTCGCGTTTATGCTATCCCGAAATGGAATCACCATATGAGCATATACCACAGTCTGTGTATCTCCAGGCGCAAACACAAATGGTCCCGTACCCAGGCCACCGGAACGTGGTCCCGGTGAAAAGAAGTATCCATCATACCATCCAATGTATTCCTCTGGGTAACCAGCCATAGGATACTCGCATTCCATCTCAGTAGTGAGGTCTATATACGGTCTCTCATTCCAAAACGTTCGTTGCAAATAATTGTACCACATAACTGCGCCATATTTCGCAGCCGTAGAAGGAACTTCGTAAACTCCTGTACCTGATTGTGGTAGATATGTGTACGACGACATCTCCATATTCCGGTAACCTGAGAGTGGAGTAAGATCGAAGAGCGCTTCGCTGCCGGCATGTAGCTCTACCGGTCCAGCGAGCAATTTTGTAGCGACCACAGGCGGTGTTGCTTCATATACAGAGTCATAGGCCTGGCCGTTGTAGAAATACATCATTTGGAGCGTAGTATCAACGCCGGTGTAATCATCGTATTCGAGTCCGATATCAGAGTCAGCATAGCGTAAAAAGTATGCTTCCGGAAAAGTATGCTGGCCCTTGTTGATAACTTTATACTGAATGAAGGTCGTGAGCGGGTACCGGGATTTATACTGCCAGGCAGTGACTTGAACCTCCATTCCGATTGGGGTCATATCAAATAGGCGATAAACACGAGATGAATCCAGGTCATTCATAACATACCATAGCATCTCATCGCCCTGGATTCTTGGGGCATCGGAACTGCTCTTATCTGTGAGCCAAGCATAGAAATCCGGATCGTAAACCCCATTCCCGTTCCGGTCTATATACGGTGCGCCCAGATCGACAGGATACTCAAGGAAATCGGTTCTACACTGCGCTTGAAGGTGCGGAGGAAGGTTTATAAATTCGAGGTTGCTTAGGTTTCTGACACGGTATATTCTATTCTTCGCATCCCTTTTCTCGTTCGGCACCCCGCTTGGAAGAATCCGTCCAGCCTGCATGACATCCGCATAATATGAACCGACAGCACGAATGTCATTCTCCAACCAGCCACATAGCAAGAAACCTTCGGTATAAGATAAGCCTTTCGAACTGCCTGCGGGATATACGATGCCTATTCGTTGTTGATCCGCCCAAAGTGTATCATACGGGTGCGTGCCCGTCGACCCATTGGTTGAGAACCAATATTTGACACCATTGATTGAAAGTGTATCGTAATAATCGCCTGAACCAGATACATAATTATAGACGGGTTGTCCGTGTATCGGATGCAGAGCGATAATCAACACACCCAAAAAGACTACGCCTATTCTGAATTTGAGCAAGATCTTCATGGTCGGAACCTCTCGTAAGCGGCTAACTAAATGGTGTCGTATTCTATTGGTACTAATGTACAAATTTCAACATGGTGATACCGCTATTGTATTACCATCATCGTTCTGGTTGCGGTTCTGGATGCCGAAATCAGCGAATATTTGTACATTCCCGGCGGGATACTCAGGCTTTTCATGTCGAGCGATATCGACGATCTTCCGGAAACCGCTTGCTCGTACACCAGTTTTCCTAGTATGTCATACACCCGTAGAATAGAACTCCGGCCCTGGGGCAGTTCGATTGGTATCACCGTTCGGCCGTCCGAGACCGGATTCGGGTAGTTCTGGCCGAGTGCGAAGGAGGAAGGGGTCTCAGGAGCCGTTGTTGAGGTCACATGCCTTTCCCTGAAAATACTACGCAATTGCGAAGCATTCTGCAATACCAACTCCAAACTATTCAACCTATCCACACCTTGTGCAACGGTATAAGCATAAATCACTTCTTGCGTATCTCCGGGTGCGAAGTCGAATGGTCCTGATGCAAAGTAGTATGTCCTATCGCGAGTTTCCCAGATATCTCGATCCAACCATCCATCGCCTGTGAGTGGATTGCCTGAAATCGGATATGTTGTCGAATCGCCGCTGATTGGATCGAGATATGGTTCTCCGTTCCATCGCTTTCCGCGTGAGTTGTTATACACCATGTTGGCTCCGAAAGTCGTTCCGAGTGCCGGTGACCTGTATTCTTCGGTGTTCCATATATAGAATGTATATCCTGCTACGTCGATATTCTCATACGCTTCCCGGTATTTGCCCATAAACGTGGCCGGTTCTCGAATGCCTGTGGCAGGAATCACAGGGCCCTGAACGAGCACATGTGCGGAGGCCGGCGGAATACCATAGTATGAATCTATTTCCTGACGATTGTATGTGTACGCTGCGAAGAACGTAGAATCATAGCCGAGAAAGTCATCCATTGAATCACCGATATCAGGATCGCAAAACTTTCCGAAATACGCATCTTTCACATCGTGTATGCCTTTGTGTATCATTCGGTAGCGAGTGAACAACGTGTTACTCAACAACGGTGTATCGTTGTATCCCCAAACGGAGACCTGATATTCTATGCTTGTCGGCGGACTATTGAACAAACGGGCGAGCTTCTTCTCATTCAAGTCGTTTGCGACATACCACAACATTTCGTCGCCTTCGAATATAGGCTGATCGGAACTTCCCTGGTTCTGAAGCCAGGCATTGAAGTCGGGGTTATACATCCCATCCGAGTTACGGTCAATGAATCCCCCGCTTGATTCGACAGGCCAGTTAACAAAGTCCGAACGCAAGCGTTGTTGCTCCTCCACCGTCAGCTGTTGGTATTCTTGAGCTGTCATCTTTTTGATCTTGTAGACATGGTATTTCGCATCATTTGTATCTGCAGCGCTGTAGGGTGATAGAATGTTACCTCGCTGCAAGGATTGCCAGTACCAAGAGCCGCAAGATCGCAATTGACTGTTCACATGTCCGATCAATACAAAGCCCTCGGTGAACATGGTGACATTCCCGGAGTGCTTGGGAAATTCCATCCCTCCTTCGAATGTGTACGGATTGTGGCCGGCTAACCCATCGTTGCCGATGAAAGTTTTAAGGTTGTTCACGGCGATACTGTCGTAAAAGTACTCTGGCGCAATCTGGCTAAAGGCCGGGACATACGAGAACGCAATAACCGACACAGCCACCACAATAGCTAGTATCCTGAGGTTCATGATATACCTCGGCAATTCGTTGAAAAACGCGGTTTATATACGTCCTGACGGACGGGGGTGAAGCTTCTGTAGAGTGACAGAAGAAAGGCTAGTTCAGTTACAGGTATCGGAGTGTTTAGTTGGGATTTGCGTACAAGAAGCGCTTACAGCCCGTACTGCTTCCGGAATTTCTCCACGCTTCTCGGATCGCCGATGACCGTTACCTGGTCGCCGTGCAGGAGCCGCGTATCGCCGCGCGGAATGACGAGCTCGTCTGTCCTGCGTATCATGGCAACAAGGCAGCCGTCCGGGAATTCTGCATCGTACAGGCAGACATCGTGGAAGGCTGCTGTGCTCCCATCCTTATCAACGCTGAAGATGATGAAGCCTTCCTCTTTCGTCAGGATGCGTTTGATTTCCTCTTCGGTGTCGGCGTTTTCCCAATCGGCAGTAAATTCATCGTCTTCAATGCGGCTGGCGATCTTGGCAAGAATACGCAAATGCTGCGCCGGATCTTTCAAGGGGCTCACAAGGAAAAATGCCGCCTTCACGGTTTCCTCTTCCATCGCTCCGTCGGTCAGCGGATTGTTGATCGATACCGTCATCCCGTCCACGGCGCGGACAAGTACCATCACCGGCCGTTTGATGCCCTCCAACCGCAGGTGCGGGAGGATAATGTTATGCGTTACAGGCGTAGCGCCGGTCCGGTTGCCTTCCATGAACTTCGCCTTGATATCCTCCGCACCGAGCTCAGTAAAACCAGAGAGCCACTCGGCAACATCGGTCACGACTTCGTCGAAGGTCTCAGCTTTCTTCAGATTCATCACGTGGCTGCGTGCGATGGTTTCATGGAACGGGTCGTCCTTACGGAGCCCCTTCTCCTTGAGGATATCGCGAAGCTCAGCGTTCAAGCCCTCGTAGCGGAATTTCCCGAGGCGTTCGAAGAGATGGTAGATCGCGCCGGTGCGGATAACACGCTTCCGGGCGTAGAAGTAGTACCACGCCACGCCGAGTATCACAAGTCCGCTGGAGAAAAGGATCGCCTTCATTCCCAGCACGTTGATGAGATACAGGGAACTGCCGATCCCGAACCAATGCACCCACGGGTACAGCGGCGACTTATACCCGGGATCGTAGGCGTCGATGTGGGATTCGCGCATGATGATAACTGCGAGGCAGGCCATCGCGAATACCAGCAGTTGGAACGCGCCGGCGAGCTTTGCAATCGCAGCGGCATCGAAGAGCAGCAGCACGGCGATAATCGATACGACCGTGATCAGAATGGAGTATATCGGCGCGCCGTTCCCGGTGAGCTTCATGAAGATGCGCGGGATGACGTGATCCCGGCTCATTGCAACGGGGAACCGCGATGCGCTCATCATTCCTGCGTTCGAGACGGAAAGGAATGCAATGATCGCTGCAGCCGTGACGACGATAGCTCCCCAACCGCCAAGGAATTCCCGTGCCGCAAGCGTTGCCGGTATCAGCGAACCGGATAGCTCCTCAATCGGCAGGACGCCGACCATCACGATACTGCCGAGAACGAAGACAAGAATCGTAACCCCAAGCGCGAGGAACATGCCTAGCGGGAGGTTGCGCTCGGGATTCTGGATTTCTTCGGAAAGACTGACGACTTTCGTCAGGCCGCCGTAGCTGATGTATATCAAGCCGGATGTGGCAATCACCGCATCGATGTCGAAATCGAAAATCGCATTCACGCGATCCATCTGCAGCGATGGCATGCCTCCGCCGATGAAGAGTCCGAGGACGGCCAGCAGCACGACGACGAGGATTATCTGCAGCGCACCGCTTTTCTTTGCGCCGTAGATGGCTATCACGCCGAGCGCGATTGCAATACCGACCTCGATCATCGTCACCGGCAGGTGCTGATAAAACACCTGGAGGTACGCGCCCATCCCAATGAGTGCGAATGCAATCTTAAATATGAGAATGAGCCAGGAGCCGATCCCGCCAATCGTCCCGACCATCGGACCCAGCGTGCGGTCAAGGAAGTAGTACAGTCCGCCTGCACGGGGCATGGCGGTACCGAGCTCTACGATTGCAAGAATGGCTGCAACGAGTGGAATCGCTGCGATGACAAAGCTCAGCACCATAGCCTCGCCTGCCAGACTTGCCGTAAGCCCGGGCAGAATAAAGAAGCCCGCACTCAGCGATGTTCCCGCCGCAATGGCGAACACATCGAATAAGCGCAGTTCTTTCTTAAGTTTTTGCTTGGCCATGAATGGTGCTATGAATGAGACTCAAATACCGGGAGAGCGATTACACGCAGTTACATTTGCGATGCAAATATGCGCAATCTTCTACAGGAATAACAACGTTTCAGGGGAGGTAGTTGCAGGTGTGGTACCGTGTGGGTGCGAGGTCAATCCAGATCGTAGCGTTTCCGGAGGTCTTCCACGCCTTTCGGCTCCCCGATAACCGTTACCTGGTCGCCGTTGAAGAGCCTGGTATCGCCCTTCGGAATGATGATCTCATCGGTCCTGCGTATCATGGCAACGAGGCAGCCTTCCGGGAATTTCGCATCGAACAGCGGCACATCGTCGAGCGTCCCGGTCTTTTTCTCCCTCTCTACCTGGAAGGTGATAAAGCCCTCTTCCTTCGTCAGCACGCGCTTTATCTCCTCCTCGCTTTTTGCCGTCTGCCATTCTGCAGGGAAGTCGTCGTCTTCCACACGGCCGGCAATCTTCGCCAAAACCCTCAGATGAAGCCCCGGATCGTCCATCGGGCTTGCGAGAAAGAATGCAGCTCGCACGCTTTCATCCTCCATGCCGTGGTCCTTCATGGGGTTGTTCAGTTCAATGTGCAGCCCATGATTCGCACGCACAAGAACCATTATCGGGCGCTTCAATCCGTCGATGCGCAGATGGGGCAACGCAATGTGATGGGTGACGGGCGTCGCGCCGGTGCGGTTTCCTTCGAGGAATTTGTTCTTGATTTCCTCGCTTTTCAGGACGGAATGCTCAGAGAACCAGTCTGATACCTGAGTGACGACGTTCTCGAACTGCGACTCCTCGGGCAGATCCATCACGTAGCTGCGGGCGATAATCTCGCGGAACGGGTCCTTATCGCGCAGGCCCTTTTCCTTGAGAATCCCGCGGAGTTCGGTATCCAATCCTTCGTACCGGTACCTTCCGAGGCGTTCGAATATATGATAGATCGCACCCGTCCTCACTACACGCTCTCGCGCATACTTGAAATACCAGATCACCGAGATAACAACGAGTCCGCTGGAAAAGAGCATCGGCGCAGGCCCCATTTCGATGATCATCCAGAAGGAGGCGAGAATTCCTACGATCTGTATCCACGGATACAGCGGCGCTTTGAATCCGGGATCGTAGGACTGAATCTTGCTTTCGCGCATAATAATGACCGCGAGGGAGACGAGCGCGAACATGAACAATTGGAAGGCACTGGCGAGCTTGGCGATCCCCATAGGATCGAAGGAAACCAGGAAAATAACGATGACGCCGACCGTCACAAGAATGGAGATGTAGGGAGTATCGAACCTGCTCATTTTCATGAACCAGCGCGGTACGATGTGATCGCGGCTCATAGCGAGCGGGTAGCGCGATGCGCTCATCGTGCCGGCATTCGCAACGGAAACGAAAGCGACAAGCGCGGCGACCGAGAGGATTATTGCCCCGAACTCTCCAAAAAACACACGCGCGGCATCGGCTGCAGGGGTGAGCGTTCCGGTGAGCGATTCTATATCCAGCGTTCCGACCATGACCAGTGTACCCAACACGTACACCACAAATGCAGCGCCAAGGCTCAGAAATATTCCGAGGGGGAGATTCTTTTCCGGGTTTTTCACTTCCTCGGAAAGGCTGGCAATCTTTGTAATGCCGACATAGCTGATATAGACAAGTCCCGCCGAGGCCACCATCGAGCTGACATCGAAGTCCCAGAACTCGGCGAAATGCGAGGCTTGCAGACTCGGCAGTCCGCCGCCGATAAACGCCCCGAGAATAGAGAGGAGAACGAGCACGAGAAACACCTGAAGTGCGCCCGTCTTCTTGGCGCCGAGGATGTTGAGCACACCAAGCACAATTGCCAGGCTCACTGCCACCGGGACTATCGGCAATGAAGGGAAGAACAGTCCGATGTACGCGCCCATCCCGATAAGCGCAAAGGCGACCTTCAGAATGAGTGCGAGCCAGGTGCCGATTCCTCCAATCGTTCCGACGAGCGGTCCCAGCGTCCGGTCCAGGAAGTAATACACGCCCCCGGCACGAGGCATGGCGGTGGCCAGTTCAACGATGCTCAGCATCGCCGGGACGAGGGGTACGGCAGCCAGCAC
>PABJ01000167.1 GCA_002699105.1 Ectothiorhodospiraceae bacterium
CGCACTTTCGCCCGACACAATGATGATTGTCGCTATCGTTGGCGCTCTCACCGCGATTATCGCAGCATCCATCGGAATCGCGCAAAATGACATCAAGAAGGTGCTGGCCTATTCTACTGTAAGTCAACTCGGGTACATGTTCCTTGCGTTGGGCGTCGGCGCATTCACAGCCGGAATATTCCACGTGATGACGCACGCCTTCTTCAAGGCCTGCCTCTTCCTCGGCTCCGGGTCTGTGATCCACGCGATGCATGAGGAACAGGATATCCGGCACATGGGCGGACTCAAGAAGTACATGCCCATCACATTCTGGACGTTCCTCATATCGAGTTTTGCTATAGCAGGATTTCCGCCTTTAGCCGGATTCTTCAGCAAGGATGAGATTCTCTGGCTTTCATTCGCGAATGGCAATATCGCGTTCTGGATCGTCGGTGCAGGAGCCGCATTCATGACGGCGTTCTATATGTTCCGCATGGTCACGCTTACGTTCGACGGGGAACCCCGCTGGAAAGAAGGCACGCACCCGCACGAAAGCCCCGCTACGATGACGATCCCGCTGATCGTGTTGGCAGGCCTTGCAGTCGTGGGCGGGTTCCTGAACGTTCCAGCCGCACTGGGCGGCGGAGCTGCACTGCATCACTGGCTCCACCCTGTGTTTGCGCAGGCAGAACACGTCTTGCCGGTCCATGAGCATGCCGACCACACCATGGAATATCTTCTCATGGCGTTCAGCGTGGTTATCGCAGTGCTCGGATTCTGGATGGGACGCTCGATGTTCATGAAGAACGCACAGGCTGACAAAACCTTGCAATCTACGCTCGGCGGTGTCTACACCGTGCTGTCACGGAAATACCTCGTCGATGAGCTGTATATGAAGAGCATCGTCAACCCGCTCGTACGGTTTTCCGATCGCTGGCTTGCGCGCATCATGGATATGCGCCTTATCGATGGACTCGTAAACGGAACAGCGGTCTTTGTCGGTAACCTTGCCTCCGTCTTCAAGCTGTTCCAGACGGGTGTCATACAGAACTACGCAGCGGTCATCGTCCTCGGAATCATCGTCGTACTCGGAATTATCGTTCTCGGCTAACACTACAACATGATGGAACATCTGTTAACAATCGTCATATTCCTTCCGCTCCTAGGCGGGCTTGTACTGCTGCTCGGACGAAGAAACGAAACGTTCGTGAAAGCCGGGGGCATCCTTGTATCGCTGCTTACTTTTGCGATCTCGCTCGGGCTGTTCTTCGGTTATAATCCCGATAACCCGGCAATGCAGTATGTCGACAAGGTGCTGTGGATCACCGATCTCAACATTGGATATCACGTCGGGATCGACGGCATATCGATGCTGCTCATCGTCCTGACGACATTCCTGACGCCTATCGTCCTGCTCTCGTCCTGGGATTCGATCAAGAAACAAGTGCCGATGTACGTCTTCCTTATGCTGCTTCTCGAAACCGGCATGCTCGGCGTCTTCAGTTCTCTCGACACATTCCTGTTCTATGTGTTCTGGGAAATAATCTTGATCCCGATGTATTTCATCATCGGAATTTGGGGCGGCAAGGAAAGAATTTACGCTTCCATCAAGTTCTTCCTCTATACGATGGCTGGATCGCTGCTTATGCTGATCGCCATCATCTGGCTTGGCTGGTATGCATCGACGCTGCCCGGCGGCCAGTTCACCACCGACATTACGAAGCTGTTCGAAATCGCACCGGGCGTGCCGTTCGAGATGCAAGTATGGCTGTTCGCAGCTTTTGCACTCAGCTTCCTGATCAAAGTCCCCGCGTTTCCGGTCCATACATGGCTGCCGGACGCACACGTACAAGCACCCACCGGAGGGAGTGTCATTCTTGCCGGTGTGCTGCTGAAGATGGGGACATACGGCCTTATCCGGTTCAACCTGCAGCTCTTCCCAAGCGTCGCGATTGAGTACGCCGGCTTCCTGGCCGCAATCGGCGTCATTGGCATTATTTACGGCGCACTTGTCTCGATGGTCCAGAAGGACGTCAAGAAGCTCGTAGCGTATTCTTCCGTGAGCCACATGGGATTCATCCTGCTTGGCTTGTTCGGAATGACGACCGAAGGCCTGCAGGGCGGATTGATCCAAATGATCAACCACGGTCTTTCCACCGGAGCGCTCTTCCTCATCGTCGGGATGATCTATGATCGCCGCCATACGAGGATGATAGAAGACTTTGGCGGTCTGGCGAAATCCATCCCGATATTCGCCACGATGTTCATGATCGTGACTCTCTCTTCCATCGGTCTGCCCGGTATGAACGGATTCGTCGGCGAATTCCTCATTCTGCTCGGATCATTTAAGTCAGGTGTTCTAGGTTCTCCGTGGTATGTTATCATCGCTGCATCGGGCGTGGTACTCGCAGCGGTCTACATGCTCTGGATGTTCCAACGGGTCGTGTTTGGTACAATCAAGCATGAAGAGAACGCCAAGCTGAAAGATCTCAATTCAAGAGAGATAGGCCTCTTGCTGCCTATCATCATCCTGATATTCTGGATTGGACTTTATCCATCCACATTTCTTAGTAAGTCGGAAAAATCCATTCAACGTGTTGTGAACGTGCTCGAAGAAGCACACGCTCAGCACGGGAACGGAGAGGATATAACGAGTGCTGAATAAGCATCTACCAACAAGCACATATACACTAATGCGTACCTTGCGTCATATCTTATCGTTCGCAGCGGCATTCGTATTTACGAGTGGAATTGCGATTGCGAGCGAAGGCGCCGAGCACGGGGAAAGTCATCTGGTCCCACCGGATCCGCTGATGATTATTCCGTTTGTCGTGCTCTTACTTGCCATTGCACTGATGCCGTTCATAAACGCGAAGTTTTGGCATCACTACTTCCCGCATATTTCGATTGGGCTTGGCCTGATCACCATCGTCTATTACGTTTTCTTCCTGCATAACCCAGTCCGGATGATGCATTCCGGAATCGAGTATGTAAGCTTCATTGCGCTCGTCGGTTCCCTGTTCGTTGTAGCAGGAGGCATTCACATCGATCTGAAGGGCTATGCAACACCCTGGAAGAACGCAGGAATTTTGGCGTTCGGCTCGGTACTGGCCAATGTCGTCGGTACCACAGGATCTTCGATGATTCTGATCCGGCCGTTCATGCGGAACAACAAGAACCACCTGAAACCCTATCATGTGGTGTTCTTCATATTCCTCGTGAGCAATATCGGCGGCGGCCTGACACCAATCGGCGATCCGCCGTTGTTCCTGGGCTATCTGAAGGGCATACCGTTCTTTTGGGTGCTGTTCAACGTGTGGCATATTTGGCTTGCCACAATTATAGTCGTACTCGGCGTGTTTCTCGTCGTAGACTTTATGAATTACCGGAAGCTGGATAAGAGCCTGAAGGATACTGAGAACGCCGCAGGTGATAAGACCGAATTCCGGGGATTGCATAACATCGGATTCCTCCTGGTGATCCTCGTCTCCGTGTTCATCACCGATCCCCCGTTTGTGCGCGAGGCACTGATGATTGCAGCGGCTGTTGGATCGTACTACACGACCAAACGGGAAATACACCAGGCAAACGACTTCAACTTTTTCCCGATCAAGGAAGTGGGTTTTCTCTTCCTCGGGTTGTTTGCAACCATGGTCCCAGCGCTGGATTGGCTTGAACTCAATGCCGGGTCGCTCGGCGTCACTCAGCCGGGACAGTTCTACTGGGGTACGGGCATCCTATCAAGCTTCCTTGATAACGCACCGACATACCTGAACTTCCTCAGCGCAGAGATCGGCCTGCTGGCAACTCCTGAATTGATGAACAACATCCGGGAGATTTTGGCCGGCGGCATCAATGCGGAGGCACTATCGCAGCAATCGGTGTTAGTGCAGGACGCTGTGCACTACATCGCTGCCCACCATCCTTCCGAGGTTGCAGACGGTACTGTGACGAACGGCATGATCCAGATCGCAATTCTGCTTAGCGATTACCCGATTTTCGTTGTGGCGATCAGCGTCTCGGCCGTGTTCTTCGGAGCGATGACATATATCGGCAACGCACCGAACTTTATGGTGAAGTCCATCGCCGAGCAAGGCGGGGCCGAGATGCCCAGTTTCTTCGGCTATCTCGTGAAGTATTCGATCCCTATTCTTCTCCCGATTTT
Organism: Ectothiorhodospiraceae bacterium; assembly: GCA_002699105.1. GTDB lineage: Bacteria > Bacteroidota > Ignavibacteria > SZUA-365. Next base: position 4,145 of record PABJ01000167.1, read on the forward strand.
CGCTATCGTTTGGCTCATATGGTTCTTCTGAGCTGACTCAATCAGCAACTCGATGATGTAACAATGGAACAACTCTTACACGATACACTTCAGATCGCCCCGCTCACGGCAACGTTTGTGCTTGCACTCGTCGTCGTACTCATCAATACCATTTGGAAGAATGCGGAGCGTGCTGAATATGCAGCGACAATGATCGGATTGATCGTCGTTGCGATACTTGGTATCGTCACGCTTCCGAACAAAGGCTATGCCTTCGGCGGAATGATCATGACCGGTGGGTTCGCCAGTTTCATGGCAATCCTGTTTTCAGGCGCCGCCTTCCTTTCTCTCGGGATTGCGGATCGATATATCCACCGCATAGGTGCAGGCTTCGGTGAGTTCTATATGATCATCATCTTCGCGCTCATGGGAATGATCGCGTTCGCAAGCGGCACCGATCTTATCGTGACATTCGTCGGCCTTGAGTTGCTTTCGATCAGTCTCTACATTCTTGCCGGTATCACCCGCCGGAATCTCCGCGCCAATGAAGCATCATTGAAGTACTTCCTCTTGGGCGCGTTCGCGACAGGTTTCTTCCTCTACGGTATCGCGCTTATCTATGGCTCGACCGGCACAACGAATATCATCGAGATCACGCGCCTGCTTCCCGAGCTTCTTTCCGATACACTCTTTATGGTGGGCGTTGGATTGCTGCTTGTTGGGTTCGCATTCAAGATCGGGGCAGTTCCGTTCCATATGTGGATTCCCGACGTGTACGAGGGCGCGCCGACGGCCGTGACGGCGTTTATGTCCACCGGAGCGAAAGCATCCGCCTTTGGCGCCTTGCTGCTGGTATTCACAGCGACATTCGAGTTCACTGGTACCCCTGTAAATGATGTATTCGCCGTATTGGCTATTGCATCGATGGTCATCGGTAATGTTGTCGCAATCGCACAGAATAACGTGAAGCGTCTGCTGGCGTATTCGAGCATCGCACATGCAGGTTACATGCTGATCGGTCTGACCGTGGGCACGCCGATGAGCTTGAACGCTGTGGTGTTCTACCTGATCTCCTACACATTGACGAATATCGGTGCATTCGGTATCGTCTCCTTTCTCGAAGACGAGAAACAGACACCTATCACCATACGCGATTTCTATGGTCTCGGCACCAGAAAGCCGTTCCTCGGTATTCTTATGTCGATCTTCATGTTCTCCCTTATCGGTATCCCGCCGCTTTCCGGCTTCTTTGGAAAGTACTACATATTCGTGCAGGCAATCGAGAACGGCTACACCTGGCTGACCATCGTCGGGGTACTGACGAGCGTTGTCTCGGTGTACTACTACCTCCGCGTTGTGACCGCGATGTACTTCAACGATTCCACGAGCGATCAACAGGTCTTTACTACTCCCGCCGGAACAGCAACATTGCTTCTCTCCGCCCTCGGCATTATACTGCTTGGTATAGGACCGCAAGTGGTCCTCCAATGGATGAGCCAACTCTTCTAGCGAGATACCATGATTCCAGTTTTTACCTCTGAGCAGATGCGTCAGTGCGACGCATCTGCCATCGAGCATTACGGTATTCCAGGCATTGCACTGATGGAAAACGCCTCCATGGGCGCAGTGGAGTACCTGGGCGAATGCGTGCCCCGCATCATGAACATGCACTTCCTGATACTCTGCGGCGCCGGGAATAACGGCGGCGATGGATTTGGCATGGCGCGCCACATCCTCAATCGCGGCGGCCATGTGACGGTACTCAAGACAAAAGCCGACGAAGAGATCTCAGGCGACGCTGCCTTAAACCTCAGCATTCTCAGGAAGATGGAAGGCAACACCCCGCTTCGCATCAGCGATGCTACTACGATCGACGAAGTCCGCAGCCGACTGGAGGAGCGCCCGGATATCGTTATCGATGCGCTGCTCGGCACTGGATTGGATAGCGATGTCCGCGGGATTACCGCGGAGATTATCGATGCAGTGAATACATATGAGTTACCCGTCTTCGCTGTGGATATACCAAGCGGCATTCATGCCGATAATGGCCGCGTCCTCGGGAGTGCTATGAAATGCCTCTGGACGGCAACCATGGGCGGTATCAAGCGCGGGCTGCTTCTCGGCGAAGGTCGCGAATACGCCGGCGATGTCCGCACGATTGATATCGGCACGCCATTGGAGGCTATTTTCAATGCCTCCGGCAACACTTACCTCATCGACGAGAGTGAGATCTACCCCCTTCTCCCAACTCGCAGCCTCACAACACACAAATACGAAGCCGGCACTGTGTTTGCTATCGCCGGTTCCCCCGGTTTGACCGGAGCCGCAGTCATGGCATGCAACGCAGCACTGCGCAGTGGCGCGGGAATCGTGAAGCTCGGCGCGCCGAAGGGGATTCATGATATCCTTGAGATCAAGCTCACGGAGGTCATGACTGTCCCTCTGGATGAGACGCTCATGCACACGCTATCCTGCGAGGCTATGGACGAGGTGTTGGAACAGCTCGAAGCTGCGAAGGCAGGCATCCTGGGACCTGGGCTGGGGCGCATCCACGAGACGATGGAATTCACTCCGCGAATTATCCCGCAATCCCCCGTGCCCCTCGTTGTCGATGCGGACGCACTGTTTGCATTGGCCGAGAATTGCGATTGCCTCTCGAATGCCACCCAACCGATGGTGCTGACGCCGCACTACGGAGAATTCCGGCGATTACTGGGAATCACCAAGGAGGAGCTTCTCGAAGATCCGGTGGGATTAGCCCGAGAGTTCGCAGGTAAGCATGGAGTAACACTGGTCCTGAAGGGTGCGCCCACGCTGGTGGCGAGTTCCGATGGAGATGTCGTAATTAATTCCACCGGCAATCCAGGGATGGCTACGGCTGGATCCGGAGATGTGCTCACAGGGATGATTGCAGGGCTTATTGCGCAGGGGGTCGAACCGGAAGATGCAGCAATACTCGGTGTGTACATGCACGGCAGAGCCGGAGACTTAGCCGGCAAACAAAAGGGCGAACTCAGCTTGACTGCTGGCGATATTCTTGATCACATCCCTGCTGCATTTCAGGAAGTGCAATAGAATCGCATGCTGCTGAAGAGACTGCCGAAGCCGGTCCTACTTACGCTACCTGTGATTTGGGCCGGTGCCATTCTCGCCATCCTCACTATGCCGTCCAGTTCTTTGCCCTCGGTAGAATTCTGGGGAGAAGATAAACTCGCCCACGTAGGGCTTTTCTTTGTGCAGATGTTCTTTGTATGGGGCGCATTGCGCTACGGCAGAGGGCTTCGACTGACAGGCTCCAAATGGACAGTCGCCATAATAGCTGTGACTGCGTTCGGTGGCGTTACTGAGATTTTGCAAGGTTTTACTCCGACGCGGTCACCGGATGCAGGTGACGTGCTGGCAGATGCAACCGGAGCGCTACTGTTCCTGGGAGCGCACTACATATATCGCCGTATGCGCTTTACCCGTGCCGGATCGTCATCAGATCACCGTCCTTGACGGTGTATTCTTTCCCTTCCAGCCGCCAGACCCCTTCGTCCTTGCACGCCTGGATCGAACCATGCTTCATCAGGTCATCGAAATGCACTACCTCTGCGCGGATGAATCTGTTCATGAGGTCGGTGTGGATTTCGCCCGCAGCATTCTGGGCATTCGTACCGGCTTCGATTGTCCATGCGCGGCATTCATCCTCGCCGAACGTCAGGAAGCTGATCAGCCCCAATGTCTTGTACGCCGAACCGATTATTCGATTCAGCGCGCTCTCCTGAATACCGTATTCCTGCATGAACATTTCAGACTCTTCATCCTCCAACTGTGCCATCTCCATCTCTATCTTTCCGGCGAAGGCGTCCACATGAATCCCGCTCGCAGCGTATTTCGTACGGATCTCTTCAATCATCCTCTCCCGCTCTCCCAATTGAGCCTCGGATAAATTCAGAACCACCATTAACGGTTTTTGGCTCAGCATCTGAAATCCACGAATCAGGAATTCTTCCTGAGGTGAAATATCGAGCGTTCGGAGCGGCCTCTCCTCTTCCAATGCCTTGTAACATTTCTCGAGAGCGGCAAGCTCAGCCTTATCGCGATCGTCCTGGGTCTTCTGGATTTGCTTTTTCAGCTTATCTATGCGCGATTCTGCCATCGCCATATCGGCGAGGATGAACTCAGCCTCAAGAATAGCGACGTCACGGACAGGATCGATGCTGCCTTCGGAATGCGGGTACATCGGATCATCGAATGTTTTCACCACATGCAAGAGCGCATCGTTGGTTTTCACCTTGGCAAGAAAGGTATTTGTGAACTGTGCGGAATTACGGTCGTCGCGCTTCAATCCGACCACGTCGACGAATTCGATGGAAGTGTAGACGAGCTTCTTCGGATTGAACATCTCACCGAGCTTATCGACACGTTCATCCGGTACCTTCACCATCGCGACATGAGCGTCCTGCTTATGGGCAGCAGCGCTATCGAGATAGGTTTGGGTTAGTGTTTGAAATAATGTGGTTTTGCCGCTGAACGGCAGGCCTACGATTCCAATTTGCATGCGGTAATACTCGAGATAATGTGAATGACGACCATGTGGTTCTGAACGCAGAAAGCTCCGCACACAGCGGAGCTTTCTGCAAAATACGATACAGGGAGGTTATGCACCAACCTGCTGTTTCACCCAGTCGGTGGTGACGGACTTCGGCCGCGTGATAGGATACCCCATCGCGCGTGCGGTGATGGCCTGCGAGGTGATACCCAACGCACGGCTCACACTGAAGAGCACCGTGTAATAGGTGAATTCCTTCAATCCGAAATGATAAAGAAGCGCTCCGGAGCCAGCATCGACGTTAGGCCACGGATCCTTGATCTTCTGTACCTGGCGCAATACATCAGGCACCACGTCGTAGACTTTGGCGACCGTCTGGAACACGGGGTCCTCAGGGCACTGATCCTTGCCGAAGTTCAGGAAGGCGGTGAAACGCGGATCGGTGACACGAAGTACGGCGTGTCCGTACCCCGGGATTACCTGCCCGGAATCCAACGTCTCTTGCGCGAATTTACGCAGGTCGTCGTCACTCGGTACGCCGCCGAATTTATCCATCGTTTCGAGGATCCACTTCAAACACTGCTGGTTCGCGA
>PABJ01000168.1 GCA_002699105.1 Ectothiorhodospiraceae bacterium
CAATCTACGACGCCTTGGGCAGGAAGGTGCACACAGCAGTCTACGAGCGGCTCGGTTCAGGCGGGGTTCCGCTATCCGTACGGGGATTCGCACCAGGCGTATACTACATATCCATTACCGGGGCGAATATCAACGTAACCAAGCAGCTGGTGGTTATGCAGTAGCGACTTGCAGTTTTGCAGTGCCATAGATTTTTCTTCATTCTGTTTAGTAGCAAAGACGATAACTTCTGCAAACCCTGTGTATGAATACTAAGGAACACTGGCAATCGCTCTACGAAAGTACATCCCCGGATACGGTGAGCTGGTATCGGCCTCACCTTGAAAAGTCCATGGAATTCATTCGGTCTACCGATATCGGTCCCGGTGCCCGGATTGTGGATGTGGGCGGCGGGGCATCGACACTGGCCGACGATCTGCTGGCTGAAGGCTATCGCAACGTGGCCGTCGTCGATATTGCGGAGTCGGCACTCGCTGCGACGAGGGCACGCCTAGGCGAAAGAGCTGAGAAGATCGATTGGATTACCGGCGACATTACCCGCGATGTGCTTCCTGCACAAAGCATCGATTTTTGGCACGACCGCGCCGTGTTCCACTTCCTCACCTCGCCGCGGGATCGCGCCGCGTACAGGGAACAGCTCCTGCGCTGCCTCAAGCCTGGCGGCTTCGCTCTCATAGCGACATTCGCACTGGACGGCCCGGAAAAATGCAGCGGACTCCCAACCGTCCGCTACGATGCAGCAAGTCTGCTTGCCGAGCTCGGCGATGCATTCGAACACGCAGAGGAAGCATCCGAACTCCATGAAAAACCCTCCGGCGGAGTGCAGTCGTTCATGTACTGCCTCTGCAAACGGAGGGTATGAGGAAGCAAGGGCGGCAGCGCACGCACGGACCCGGTAAAGCCCAAACCGAATGCCTTGCCGCTCTTCCCCCATCCTCCGGCAAGGTCTCCCCGCCTGCGCGGAGACAGGCAGGCCTCGGCCTACTGCTCCGCTTCAAACTTCGAACTTTCTGTCCCTACCGCGTCAGCCTCTTGTACTTCACCCGCTGTGGATGGAGTGAATCCAGTCCCAGTTCCTTCTTGCGGGGCAACGCACTGCGTTGCACAGGCGTCAGTTCGAAGGAGAAGCAAGAAGGAGGCGTCTTTCTACCGCGTCAATCTCTTATACTTCACACGCTGTGGATGGAGTGAATCCAAGTTCAGTTCCTTCTTGCGGGGCAACGCACTGCGTTGCACAGGCGTCAGTTCGAAGGAGAAGCAAGAAGGAAGTGTTTTTCTACCGCGTCAGCCTCTTATACTTCACGCGCTGTGGATGGAGTGAATCCAGTCCGAGCTCCTTCTTGCGGTATTGCTCGTATTGGGTGTAGTTACCGTCGTACCAGATGACGCCCGGCTCGCCTTCGAACGCCAGGATATGCGTCGCGATGCGATCGAGGAACCACCTATCGTGCGAGATAACCACAGCGCAGCCAGCGAAATCCAGCAGGGCTTCTTCCAACGCGCGGAGCGTCGTTACATCCAGATCGTTTGTCGGCTCATCGAGCAGCAGGACATTCGCGCCTTCTTTCAGCACCTTGGCCAGATGCACGCGGTTCCGCTCACCGCCCGATAGTGCTCCTACCTTCTTCTGCTGATCCGAACCGCTGAAGTTAAACTTACCCACGTATGCGCGGCTGTTGATCTCACGTCCGCCAATCGTCAGGAGATCCTGCCCCTCGGATATTTCCTCCCACACAGTGTTATCAGGCTCCAGCGGCCGGTTCTGATCCACGTAGCCGAGCTCCACCGTCTGCCCGACCTCGAAGGTCCCGGCGTCGGGTTCCAGCTTACCGGTAATCATGTTGAACATCGTCGTTTTACCCGCACCGTTCGGTCCGATAATGCCGATGATGCCGCCGGGCGGCAGATTGAAGTTCACGTCTTCGTATAGTACGCGGTCGCCGAACGCTTTGCTCACGCCCTTGGCTTCGATCACTACATCCCCGAGCCGCGGACCCGAAGGTATGACGATCTCCATTTCCTCGTTGCGCTTTTCGTAGTCCTGCGCCAGGAGGTCTTCGTAGCGCGAGATGCGGGCCTTGCTCTTATCGTGGCGGCCCTTGGGATTCATGCGCACCCATTCCAGCTCGCGCTGCAACGTGCGTTGGCGCTTGCTCTCCTGCTTCTCCTCCTGCGCCAGACGGGTTCTCTTCTGATCGAGCCAGCTTGAGTAATTCCCTTCAAACGGTATCCCGTGACCTCGGTCCAGCTCAAGGATCCATCCGGCGACGTTATCGAGGAAGTACCTATCGTGCGTCACGGCGATAACTGTGCCCTCGTATTGATGCAGGTGGTGTTCCAGCCATGCGACGGATTCGGCATCGAGGTGGTTGGTCGGCTCATCGAGCAGGAGGACGTCGGGTACCTGAAGCAGGAGACGCACGAGTGCCACGCGCCTGCGTTCGCCGCCGGAAAGCACATCCACGCTGGTATCGCCCGGCGGGCATCGCAGGGCATCCATTGCCTGCTGCAGTTTGCTGTCCAGATCCCACGCATCGCTTGCGTCGATCTGCTCCTGGAGCTTTGCCTGGCGCTCCATCAGCGCATCAAAATCCGCATCCGGTTCGGCAAACGCCGCGCTGACCTCCTCGTATTCCCGCAGCAGATCGACCGTATCCTGCACGGCTTCCTCCACGATCTCCTTCACGGTTTTGCCCGGCGTGAGTTCGGGTTCCTGCGACAGATAGCCGAACGAGATTTCCTTATCCGAGGTGATCTCGCCAACGTAGTTCTGATCCAGTCCTGCGAAAATCTTCAGCAAGGTGGATTTACCGGCGCCGTTGAGACCGAGTACGCCGATCTTCGCGCCATAGAAGAACGAGAGGTAGATATCCTTCAGGACCTGCTTGTTCGGGGGGTAGATTTTCCCTACCCCGATCATCGAAAATATAATCTTATGGTCAGCCATGGATGCTCATCTGGTGAATGTCAAATACAGACATGCAATATACGAAGCGATCGAGTGGTGCGCATCTCTGTATGCGCACGCGGGTGATTCTGCCTGTGCGCCTCTATTTGGCTGGGCTCCCCGCCTTCTCGGCAATGACAGTCTTGTAGTCATCTTAGGTAGGCTAGACTCAGCGGCTTTTGCTCAGTACTTTGCTATTTCACATGGCAGTCCAGAAGAGACCTCTATGACGCACACATCTATCTCCTCAGTGAAAGACCTTGGATTCCCCAGACACGCTGAGGGCGGCCAAATCCCGGGTGAGTAGCGGAAAATCTCAACTTTCTGAAAGCATTTCCATGATCTTCATTGCGGCTTTGGGGATGACGGTTCCGGGACCGAAGATGGCTGCTGCGCCCTGTTCGTAAAGGAAATCGTAGTCCTGGGCGGGAATAACGCCGCCTACCACTACGAGGATGTCATCGCGGCCAAGCTTGCGGAGCTCTTCCACCAGAGCAGGCACCAGGGACTTATGTCCGGCGGCGAGGGAGGAGACGCCTACCACGTGAACGTCGTTCTCCACGGCCTGCTTTGCAGCCTCTGCGGGCGTCTGGAACAGCGGACCTATATCCACATCGAATCCAAGGTCGGCGTAGGCGGTGGAAACCACCTTCGCACCGCGGTCGTGACCGTCCTGCCCCAGCTTCGCAATCATGATGCGCGGGCGGCGGCCTTCGTGTTTCGCGAACTCGTCGGTCATTTCTTTCGCCTTGGTGAAATCGGCGTCGTCTCCGGCTTCGCTCATATACACTCCTGAAATCGATCGGATTGTTGCGGTGTGGCGCCCGAACACCTTTTCCATTGCGTCGGAAAGCTCGCCAAGCGTGGCATTCTTGCGCGCCGCTTCTACGCAAACTTCCAGCAGGTTCGTATCCGAGGCGGCTGCATTCGTCACGGCTTCAAGCGCCGCGCGTACGTCGTCTTCGTTGCGCTCGGCTTTCAGCTTTTCGATCCTGCGCTGCTGTGCCTCCAGCACCGCTGTGTTATCGATATTTAGAATATCGATCGGCTCTTCTTTCTCCAAACGGTACTTGTTCACGCCGACGATCGTATCCTTGCCGGAATCGATACGCGCCTGCTTGCGTGCGGCCGCCTCTTCGATCTTCATTTTCGGCAGTCCGGCTTCAATTGCCTTCGTCATACCGCCGTGGTTTTCCACTTCTTCGATGAGCTCCCAGCCGCGCTGCGCCAGTTGATGAGTGAGGTATTCCACGTAATACGAACCGCCGAACGGATCCACCACACGGGTGATGCCGGTTTCTTCCTGGAGGTAGAGCTGCGTGTTGCGCGCTATCCGGGCGCTGAAGTCTGTCGGCAGAGCGATAGCCTCGTCCAGCGCATTGGTATGCAAACTCTGCGTATGACCGAGCGCAGCACCGAGCGCCTCCACACATGTGCGGACCACGTTGTTGAACGGGTCCTGCTCGGTAAGGCTCCACCCGGAGGTCTGGCAGTGCGTACGCAGAGACATGGATTTTGGATTCTGCGGATCGAACTGCTTCACAATCTTCGACCACAGCATACGAGCTGCGCGCATCTTCGCAATTTCCATGAAGAAGTTCATCCCTATGCCCCAGAAGAACGAGAGCCTAGGCGCAAACTGATCTACGTTAAGCCCTGCGTCCAATCCAGCGCGGATGTATTCGAGTCCATCGGCCAGCGTATAGGCCATCTCGATATCGGCGGTGGCGCCTGCTTCCTGCATGTGGTAGCCGGAAATCGATATCGAATTGAACTTTGGCATGTTCCGGGAGGTGAACGCGATGATATCCGAGACGATCCTCATCGATGGCGCTGGGGGATAGATGTAGGTATTCCGCACCATGAATTCTTTCAGGATATCGTTCTGAATCGTTCCGGTGAGCTTCTCCATCGGGACGCCCTGCCGCTCCGCAGCGATGATATAGAGCGCCATCACGGGCAGAACCGCACCGTTCATCGTCATGGATACCGACATCTGCTCGAGCGGAATTTGATCGAACAGAATCTCCATATCAAGGATGGAATCAATCGCCACTCCAGCCTTCCCCACGTCGCCAACGACGCGTGGATTCGTGCTGTCGTATCCGCGGTGCGTCGCGAGATCGAACGCTATGGAAAGTCCTTTCTGACCCGCTGCCAGGTTTCTGCGGTAAAATGCATTGCTTTCTTCTGCGGTGCTGAATCCAGCGTACTGCCGTACCGTCCACGGCCGAGTAGCGTACATCGTGCTGTACGGACCGCGAAGGAAGGGCGGTATCCCGCTGAGGAAGTCCGTGTGTTTTAGGTCTGCTGTATCTTCAGGGAAGAATGCCGGCTTCACGGGGATGCGTTCGGGCGTCAGCCAATCGAGATCGCCGGAAGCGCCGGCCTTCGCGACATCCATCCATGCGTCTTTTCCCGCGGAAGTGAATTCGCCGGTGCCGTACTCAATCTTGGTGAAATCTGGTTTCATGACTGTACCTCCTTCGCATCGATTCCTAGCTTTTCGAGAAGTCTGCGCATTACCTCGCCCGCATCCGCTTTTACATGAATGAACTCATCGATTCCAAGCTGCTTGAGCTCATCCGCTACATCCTTTGGATATCCCGCAACGATCGTGATGATGCCTGGTTTCCATTCCTTCAGTGCGGGCAGCATTTCTTTGGTGAGGGGGAGATAACTCTCATCATCAGAGCAAAGCACGACGATTTCTGGATCTGCATCCTTCACTGCTTCGACGGCTTTGGCGCCGCTCTCGAATCCAAGGTTATCCTGAACATCAAGTCCGGCTGTGCCGAGGAAGCCGCTTGCAAACGATGCGCGCGCGCGGCGCCAGAATACCGGCCCGAGTGTTGTGAGGAATGCTTTCGGCTTGCTGTCTGCACGCTCAACCGCCAGTCGAAGCGTCTCGAAGACGTCCGCAGCGCGGTAGGGCGGGATGGGCGCTACCTTTGTTGTTTGCTCTTTTCCGAATGCGTGTTCCGATACTTCTTGTACGAGCGCCCCTTCGGCACAGGCCTTCTGAATCGCGCCGAGAAGAGAAGCTCCAGAATCAATTCCAGAAAGAGCCTTATCGATTTCAGCATTGCGATTCTTCCTTTTGGCTGCGGTTCGTTCTTCGATCCATGCCTTCCGCTCTTCCTTTGTGGGATCGTCCTTCTTTATCGGGATCTCAGCGAGGTTCGGGTACACATTTGTGCCGATGATGGAATCCTTCCGTTGGGAGACGCGCGATCTGCGTGCGCGTGCGGTCTCTGCGATGCGGTCCTGAATAGTGCCGTTGCCGGCGCACTGCATGAATCCGCCCTGCGCTTCGATATCCTGAAATTCCTTCCATACTTCACGCGCAAGAGTATCGGTAAGCTGTTCGATGTAGTACGATCCGGCCGCAGGGTCGGCCACCTTACCGAGGTAGCTTTCTTCCTGGAGGATAATAGCAGTGTTGCGTGCGATCCGGAGCGAGAAGTCGGTCGGGATACCAAGCGCGCTATCGAACGGCGCTACTGAGACGGAATCTGCACCACCAATCATTGCAGCCATTGTTTGAGTCGTACCGCGCAGCATGTTCACGTAGGGATCGAACAGAGTTTCTGTCACCGGGCTGGTCTTTGCGTGGATATGCATTCGCAACGCTGCCGGAGATTCCGCGCCAAACGATTTCGCAATCTTTGCCCAGAGCATCCGCGCCGTGCGAAGCTTGGCTATCTCAAAGAAGTAATTTGTCCCGACAGGAAGCGTAAATCTGAGCGATGCGCAAGCATCGTCGATCTCAATACCGCCCTCGGTAAGGTTGTGGATACCCTCCACAGCCTTCGCGAATGTATACGCGAGCTCCTGTACGCAGTTCGCACCCCCGCGGTGGAAGACCTCGCTGCCCATCTCAACTGCGCGGCAGTTCGGGAAGGACTGCTTGCAATCCAGGATAAGCTCTTTCAGTGTATCGCGGTATACATCAAGATTGCCGTGAAGGCCACAAGATGAGAAAATGGCAGGAGTAAGATCAAAACCGAACGAACCATGCAATGTTGATGCATCGATAGAATTCTCGGCGATGTAACGTTTGAAGAGTGAGTAATACGCGGGGGCGTTCTTCCCGCCGTGTATGTGTATCTGCACTTCCTCCAGCCGTATGCCCGCAAGCAGTTCGGTAAAATCCTCGTAGTCCTGAATGAGGACGCCTTTTTCGCCATCGTACGGGATTATCTCGACACCGGTCTGACCGCGTTCGATGCCCTTCTTCAGCGCTTCGTTCGCACGGGCCGGATCCGGGATAACGAGCTCCTGGCTGAGGGTAAGTCCCTGCGATGATGGAGCAAGCTGCTTACCTCCACGCACGTAGGGGGCTTCACCCGGCACGAACTGCGTGTGCTGCAGTTGTGCTGTATCCCTGGCCGTATAGAGCGGCTGGACGTCTATTCCTTCCAGTGTCCGCCACACGAGCTTTTTCTGAAAATCGGCGCCTTTCAGGTCGCCTTCTACAATCGAATGCCATTCCTCATACGAGGGCAGGGAAAAGTCTTCAAACAGATTTGTTTCGCTCATATCGAATTCCTGTTCTCACAATCCCGGTGGAAACCGGAGTTTATAATAGTGATAAATTTAGCGAATTCGGGCGGGAGAAAAAAATAGCGTTCGCCTATATCTGCACTCGTGTTACGCGCTCCAGCGTTTTACCGAGGAAAATATCGCCAAGCTGTTTGAACTTCTGCGGCACATCGGAGACCATGAATTCTCTGCGGGGTGCCATTGTGGAGGGATTGAGTAAATCCTCCTCTGTCAGAAGCTCAATGACTTCATCGGCTGCTGCTTCTCCGGAGTCGATAAGCGCCACTTCCTCACCCATAACCTGTTGAATCACATTTTTGAGGATCGGATAGTGCGTACATCCAAGTATGAGTGTATCTACACCGTATCGGATGAGGGGGGTAAGATATTCCTGGGCTATTAGTTTGGAAGCAGGATGATCGCTCCAGCCTTCTTCCGCTAAAGAGACGAATAACGGACACGGCGCTGAGTAGACATTCACGTTCTTGCGCAATTCATAGATGGAGCGGGGATATGCGTTGCTTCCAATCGTCGCGACGGTACCTATCACACCAATGGTGTTATTTCTTGTCGCATCGAGCGCATGTGTTGCTCCTGGATGGATCATACCGATGATAGGTACATCGAATCGCTGCTCAAGCAGATCGAGCGCGACAGAGGACACAGTGTTGCACGCAACGACGATAAGCTTCACACCCTTTTCAATCAGAATCTCCGCATCCTGAACGGCATACTGCTTGATCACATCCTCGGACTTCGTCCCATACGGTACCCTTGCGGTATCGCCGAAGTACACGAGATTCTCATGCGGCAGCCGTTCCATCAATGCCCGGATAACGGTCAACCCACCGATACCGGAGTCAAAGACGCCAATACTCTTGGTTTTCGGATCGGTCATACCGCAGAAAATGAGGGATGAAGGAGTGGTCTGTTCATAGCATATCAAAAGTACGAAATTTGGACGTAGGGAAGGAATGATCCTGGCCGCTATCCACACTCCAATATCAGTAACAATGCCTTTATATATATGTAATACAATACTTATTAGGAGTGTGGATATGTGGATAATACCGTAATGCGGCAATGTAAGTGCGTCTATGGTACCAGTTACAAGAAGCGCAGTTCAAGAATCACTTTCCGTGGGTAAAGAACCGTTTGCGTGTGAGGAACTGGTATGTTTTTCACAGGCGGTACTATCTGTGGGTAAACTGCCGTGTTATCAACAGCAACGCACATGTAATACACACCTTATACAGTACAGTATCATAGCCTTGACGAGTAGTTCCTTCAATAGAAAAGGGACACAGCTGCCTGTGTCCCTGATACATTCGAGATGACGATGGATACTTAACTGCCCATATACTTGAGCTGTTTTTCCAGATTCTCAACTTGTTGACGCAGCGATGCATCCTCTTTTATTGCTTCAGCAATCGTTTTGTTGGCATGAATGATCGTGGTATGATCTCTGCCGCCGAAATGCAGTCCAATAGTCTTCAGAGAAGCTCTGGTGAAGTTCTTGGCAAGATACATTGCTACCTGGCGGGGTAAAACGATCTCCTGTTTCCTTGTCTTTGCTCGTAAGGAGTTTTCCGATACCTGGAAATGCTCGGCCGTCACCTTTTGAATCTGCTCGACGGTAAGTTCTTTGCGTTGAGTGGTGACGACATTCTTCAGAATTGATTCGGCCAGATCGATGGTCAGAGGACATTTCTCAAGGGTATGCCGTGCAACGATCCCGATGTAACAGCCTTCAAGCTCCCTGATATTCGATTTCACATTGGTTGCGATGTACTCGATAACGTCCTGTGGAATCTGAATATGGTCGGCTTCTGATTTCTTTCTCAAGATGGCAATACGGGTTTCCAGATCCGGAGGTTGCACATCAACCGTCAAACCCCACTGGAATCGGGAAATAAGCCGCTCATCCACACCGTGCAGATCTTTTGGCGGCTTATCGCTCGAAAGGATGATCTGCTTCTTTAGCTGGTGGAGCGTATTGAACGTATGGAAGAACATATCCTGGGTACGTTCTTTCCCGCTGAAGAACTGAATATCATCGACGACGAGGACGTCCATACTGCGGTAGAAGTTCGAAAACTCAATCGTCTTGTTTTGTTCGATCGCATCGATGAATTCAATCGTAAACCGTTCACTCGAAACGTAATAGACTTTCGAATTTGGATCCTTATCAAGGACTGCGTTTCCAATTGCCTGAAGCAGATGGGTTTTCCCGAGACCTACCCCGCCGTAAAGCACTAATGGATTGAATGCTGTCTCGCCAGGATTGTTGGCAACATTCAGAGCTGCTGCACGGGCAAATTGGTTGCCGTCTCCCCGGATGAAATTCTCGAACGTATACTTCGGGTTCAGCGAATTCGGGACTCTGATCGCAGTTGGAGCCTGCGGAGGAGAGTTTTGCTCTGGGATGGTTTTGCTGCTGCCATTACCGGCAACGGTACCAGAGGCTACGGTATTCTCTTGAGAATGAGTGCCGTTGTTTGGATTAGAGATATGGAACAGGTCATTTGTAGGTACCTTTACCGCATACTGCAGCTTTGCATCAGAACCTATCACGGTCCGTAATGCGCTCTGTATCGGTTCGAAGTAGTGTTCCTCAAGCCATTCGTAGTAGAACGAACTCGGTACCTCGACGGTAAGTAGCTGGTTTTCCAACGTTTTAGGAATAACCGGCTCGAACCATGTATTGTAAGTCGTCTGCTTCATCTGCGGCTTGAGAATGTCAAGACATGCCATCCAAGCCTGATGAGCAGAAATAGTAACCTGTTGCTCCATGGACAAAACCCCCTCAAATGAAAAAGTTATTCACACTACACCCTTTGAAACCCATCTCAACAGCGATCGAACGTGCTTACTGTCTCTGAGTGCCTTCTCCTCATGTGGCGCACGAAACAAAAGCCTCTATCCCATTGTTTGTCAATGTGTTATACGGTTTGTGTTTGATGTGCAGTGCAATGCGTTCTTTCGTGACCTAGTCAGGCGCTCAATCGGCTTGGAATCACTTCCGCCGTTAACCTCATTTTCCACAAGTTATCCACAGTGAGATCATGATTGAGCGTACTTTCAGTATAGAGGCTCGAATGGGAATTCACAACAAGAAAAAAGTTTGTCTACCTCTTGACTTTTTCAAACTGCAAGCGGTGGAACGAGTTACGGGGGCGATCTTTTTTTCATTTTTTTTGTTGCAGTGAATGGACACGAAACATCGATTGCACACGGCTCGTTTATACCTACAACATTTGCTTTTGACCCTTGAGATAAGTAGAATTCAGACGAACGAATAGAGATGATTACGATGAAAAACGTTGCTCATATTATTGTCTTGTTGCTTGTGGGATGCGCCCTCACTGCTGAAGCGCAGTTCCGTGGTACGGAGCCTCAGAAGCCTGATGCTTCCGATGGGGTATTCCGTGCATCGCCGAATGCAATTCTAGGCATCCTCGATCCAGAGAGGTTCGATATGAAGCACAGCGTTTCGATGAGCTATTCGTCGTTCGGGTCCCAGTCGCTCGGAATGTCGATGTACACGAACAGCATCCGGTACAAGATCGCGGATCCGTTGCAGGTACGTGCAGACGTATCTATGATGTATTCGCCGTTTAACTCCCTTCCTGCTTCCATGCAGGATAATATCAACGGCATTTATCTCAGCCGCGCGTCATTGGACTACCGGCCTAGCGAAGACGTGCATATCAGCGTGCAATACCGTAGTTTACCGGGAGTCTATTCCCCGTACGGTTATGGCGGCTATGGAATAGGCCTCTCTCCGTTCGATACACGAAGCGGGTTCTTCGGAGACGAATAGTGCCGCAGAGCAGCGCCGTTCGGATGTTCGGGACCGGGTCACGCACTCGGTTTTTTTCTTGCCCTTATAGGTCCCTCTGTCGTATATAATGTAGTATGGCGGCAAAAAAGAAGTCACTCAATCCCAAGTCTTTCATCCTCAACATCGTTATTGCGGTTCTGGGCATAGCAGTATTTGTGCTGTTCTATATGTTCATCACCAGTACGGTTACACACAAGCCGGTGGAATGGAAAACTAAAACCGAAGGCAGGACCGAGCAGGGCGAGATCATTCAGTTGAACGTTCTCAACGGATGCGGGGTCAAAGGTCTTGCCCAGAAGTTTACCGACTACCTGCGGCACCGCAATTTCGACGTCGTCGAATCGTCCAACTACAAAACGTTCGATGTCGAAAACTCCCTGGTCATCGACCGGATGGGAAATCTTGAAAACGCGGAACAAGTCGCATACGCACTTGGCATTGCCAAGGAGCATGTTATTCAGCAGATCAATCCCGACTATCACCTGCACGTCTCGGTGATAATCGGCAAAGACTACAACGAACTTAAACCAATGCAGGAATAGCTTGAGCGAACAGGAACAAGAGTATACCTCCCACGATCTAGCCCACCGATGCGTGCATTACGCACTCGAAAAAAAGGCGCGCGATATCGTTGTTTTGAATTTGAAGGGCCTATCCGATGTGGCCGACTATTTTGTGATCTGCAGCGCAGATTCCGATACACATGTAAAAGCAATTGCCGAATCGATCGACGTCGGCGTGAAGAGCGAAGGCCATAAGGTCTATAAGAAAGAAGGCATGAACAATCTCCAGTGGGTCCTCATCGATCTGGTCGATGTTGTGGTACATGTCTTTCTGCAGCGCACCCGCGAATACTATAACCTCGAGCGGCTTTGGGGAGACGCGGAGATTGAAACTATCGTCGAATCCCACATGCCCGAACAAGAGTAACCCCTCCTACCACAAAAACACGACATGAAAGAGTATCTACGAGAGCGGATTCATGCTGCATTAACCGCGGCCGGCGTCAGTGTTGAGCCTGCGAGCATTCAGCTGGAAGCGCCCAACCAACCCGAGCACGGCGACCTTGCCACGAACGTTGCGATGACGCTGGCAAAGCAGGAGAAGAAGAACCCGAGACAAATTGCAACCGAGCTCGTCGAACACTTTCAGCGGGATGATGAGAAAATCGCAGCCGTTGAGATTGCCGGGCCGGGATTCATCAACTTCCGGTTTGCCGACGGCTATGTGAAGGATGAAGCCTTCCGGATTCTGAAGGAAGCCGGCAACTACGGGAAAACCGCAGACAGCTCCGGACGAGTGAACGTGGAGTGGGTAAGCGCGAATCCTACCGGACCGCTGCACGCCGGGCATGGCCGCCAGGTTTGTATCGGTGCGACGTTGTGCAATCTGCTGGAATGGACGGGATGGGATGTCACGCGGGAATACTACTTCAACAATGCCGGCAACCAGATGAACAACCTCGCGGAAACAGTCCGCGAGCGGTACCTGGAAGCGCTCGGCGACGCGCCGGATGAAGAAAAGGTCCACTACGTGGGCGACTATGTGAAGGAGATCGGCCGCGGAATTGTGGAAGAGCATGGTGAAGCCAAGCGCGATGCAGCGCTGGACTTCTTCCGAGGGGAGGGCGAGAAGTGGTGCTTCGCGCATATCACCCGCACGCTGGACAAGCTGGGCGTGAAGCACGATGTGTTCTTCAACGAGGATGCATTGTACAAGGAAGGCAAGATCGACGCGGTGCTGCAGCAGTTCAAAGAGAAAGATCTATCGTACGAACAGGAAGGCGCTACGTGGCTGCGAACGACGGCGTTCGGAACGGACAAAGACCGGGTTATCGTGAAGTCAACCGGTGAGCCGACCTATCGCCTGCCGGATATCGCCTATCACATCGAAAAAGTGCAGCGGGGATACGATAAGATCATCGATATTTTTGGCGCGGATCACATGGCCGCTTATCCCGATGTTATCGCCGGCGTGAAAGCGCTCGGACATGAGACCGGACACATCGATGTGATCATTCATCAGATGGTCAGCTTCGTGAATGAAGGCGAATCTGTGAAGATGAGCAAGCGCTCGGGGAATGTATATTACCTCAACGATCTCATCGATGATGTCGGTGTGGATGCGGTGCGGTACTTCTTCATCATGCGCGGCGTCAATACACATCTGGAATTCGACATCAAGCTGGCGCAGGAGCAGAGCGAAAAGAATCCGGTGTACTACCTGCAGTATGCGCATGCGCGCATCGCCAGTATTCTGCGCTTTGCAGCAGACGAGGGATTTTCGCTGACAGACGAAGGGTCGTTCTCAAACCTGGATCACCAATCAGAAATTGAGCTGATGAAAAAGCTCCTTGATTTCCCGGGCGTTCTTGAGATGTCGGCGCGAAATTACGAGATCCATCACATCGGTAACTATCTCAACGAAGTAGCGACAGCATTCCATAAGTTCTACCACGACTGCCGTGTCGTCACAGAAGACAAGGAACTCTCGCGGTCGCGGCTGCAGCTTTGCCGTGCGGTTCAGCAGGTATTGAGGAACGGTTTTGCCGTATTAGGGATTTCTGCCCCGGAAAAAATGTAGGCAGTTGCGGCCGGAAGTTATGAACGCCCGATGCGCATGATAAGCTTCATGCCGTTGGGCGTTTTTGTGAAGGAGACATCGTCCATCATTGTGGTGATGATAAGGATGCCGCGTCCGCCTTCTTTCAGCAGGTTATCTTCATGGATGGGATTGGGCACGCTCGAAGGATCGAAGCCCGGACCTTCGTCCGAGACGATGAATTCGAACGAATCGCTGTAGCAGTTAAATGTCAGGGAGACGTACTTCTTCGGGTTGGTCCGGTTGCCGTGCATGATGGCATTGTTCACAGCCTCGGTAACCGAGATCATGACGCAGTCGAGTGTATCTTCATCGAAATGCACGGCCTCATGGGCTTGCAGGATGAACTGCTCCACCTTGCGCACTTCGGCAGTGATACTAGGCAGACGCAGCGTCTTGGTATATGTAGGGACGGGGTTTGTCTCGGCGTTCATACATGCTCACAGTCTTCAAGCATTGCCTACCGGAATATATTACAAATTCCAGTAAACACGTATTGTCACGTTTGGATCGGCGCGGTTCTCACTTCCGGTGGCTTCTGTAATCTGGTACCATGCATCGAGATCCATGCCCATGCCGTTTTCTGCTCGGAGGGAAACCGTGCAGATTGGGCCGTAGCTGCGCAGCGCGTTCGTTTCCTTCTTTTCACCGCCTTGGTAGGAGAACCGCGTTTGTTCGAAGTACCGCACACCGGTGGAAACCGTGCTGTACCCCCTGCCATACGTAAGAAACAGCACATAGGTGCGCTCGTCGAAGTACGATGTCGGTTTTATTTTGAACTCCGACCATTTCAGCTCGCCGCGTTCGTACATCCGGAACTGCAGGTGCGTGGTTGCGCTGATATTGCGCCCGAGCAGAAGTGTTGTACTGTCGGTCACCGTTAGTTGGCGGAAGGAAAAGCTCCGGGTTTCCGGGAAAGCGCTCTCGAAGTCGTACGCGGTGTAATTCGCCAGCACCTCTGCTGTGTTGATTGAGCTGAACCTGTCCCCGAAATGGAAGGACGTTTTCGGCGTGAGCCTGAAGATACGGTTCCAGGTGTTGTTCGCGCTGCGCTCGGAGTAAATGTACACGGTATGGCGCATCGTTGCGTCCCCGCTGAGGGAAGCAGTGAAGTACGGATTAAACCGGTGCATCCATCGCAAGCCTGCGAGGAAGAAGAGTTCGTCGCGCTCGTCCAGGTTCTCATCGCTCGGTGTATCGTACTGCATCTTCAAGCTCGAAAAGGCCAGCGAAAACGTATCCCGCTCCGTAACGCGCTGCAGGTAATTGACGGAGAGCTGGGTTTGGCTGATCGAGTTATTCTTCTGTTCTTCCAGCTTTTTTTGCCGTTCGTATGTTGCTTCCGCGACACCGTCGAGGTCGAACACGGTATGGGTTTCGTTTCGCTCGCTGATCGTCGCTTTGAATTCCACCCGGCGGTTACCGTAGTCCTCGTACATCACATGCATTCCAGCGCGCGCCTGGAACTCTTCGATTTCGTTATCGAACGACGGGCTGATGGTGTTCTCCGATCGCCGTGGATGCGTTCGTTCGATAAGTCTCTCGGTGATATTCGCACTGAACGAAAGACCCAGATCGTTGTACGGCTGGAACGCAACCTGATCTTCTATCGAATACAACCGCTCGTTCCTTCGTTCGATCGGATGGGTAACGATGCCGTTCATATTGGAGATCGTATCGCCGAGCTGATAGAAATCGCGTGTGAATGAGCGGTACCCAAGGATCGCCTGGTTGCTGCTTCCATCTGCAAAGAGGGAGCGGACAATCGCGGAGAGATTCTGTTCGTCCTGCCGGCGCGGGGTGAGATCTTCGGCGGAGTATTCTGCGGTCGCGAACACGCTGTTATCCCCGAACTGCCATCCATCGACAGTTGCATTGAATCCGTATGCAATTCCTTGATCGAGTATACTCTGTTGGTTATCGAAGCTATACCCAACAAGCGGCATCAGCGAAAACATCTGCTCGGGCTTCCACCGCACGCCGCCGAGAAGTTTATTCGTCTGAAGCTTGTTCAGCCCGGAGGTCCTGGTGTCTGCGAAGATAAAGGAATTCACTTGCGTGACCAGGTCGAGAGACTCGGAAAGCCTGCGCTCAAGATTGAAGTTGAACTGCTGATCGTCTTTGACGCGGTCCTGCGCTGCTTCGATGACGGTCGTGGTGTAGCGTTCCGCTCCGGAGATCCGCCAGCCGTCTGTATCCAGCAGGAACTGGCCGCGAAACGTCCAGATATACGTGTTGACGTTCTTATCGAACGTAGCGTCGATGTTGTTTGATTGGAAGGCAGAAGAGGTAGTATCGGTCAACGAGGTCTGTGCATACCCTTGCGTACTTAACATGCAGACGATAAGGATGAGTGCGGGCGGCGATGCGAAGGCTGCATATGTTGAAGGCCTTCTACACGGAGTCAAGCTGATCGAGCAATTCCGAAGTTTTTTCCAGCCGGTTCTCAGATGTCGTCAGCGAGGTGAACACCTCGTCAAGGTTTTGCTGTTTGGTGAGCGTCTTCAGGGAGTCGATGTTTCCATCGGCGATAATCTTACCTTCCTTCAACACGATGATACGGCTGCAAAGCTTTTCGACTGTATCGAGAAGGTGGGAGCAGTACAGCACCGTTTTACCGCGGGCGGCAAGCTGCCTGACGAGCTCCTTGAAAAGCAGCGTGGCTTCCGCATCAAGTCCGTTCAAAGGTTCATCGAAGAAATACAGCGACGGCTGATGCAGCATAGCAGCAGTGATGATGACCTTTTGTTTCATGCCCTTGGAGTAGCCGGTCATCATTGTGTC
This sequence comes from Ectothiorhodospiraceae bacterium, assembly GCA_002699105.1. Classification (GTDB taxonomy): domain Bacteria; phylum Bacteroidota; class Ignavibacteria; order SZUA-365. The sequence continues at coordinate 16,722 of PABJ01000168.1, forward strand.
GGCTTCGTTACGGATGCCGAAGTAGCTGAGCAGCAGCGAACCCCGCTTTACGATCTCCTCCTCTTCGAGGCCGTGCAGTCTTCCCACGAACTGCAGATACTCGTTCGCGGTTAGCGATTCGTAGACAACACCGTTCTCGGCGATGTACCCATAGAGCGGTTTGACCGCCTCGGGTTGTTCTTTTAGATCGATATCCGCAACGACAGTCTCTCCGCTATCCGGCGGGAGCATTCCGGTGAGAATTTTGACGGTGGTTGTTTTTCCCGCACCGTTCGGTCCGATGTATCCGCAGATTTCGCCCTTGTCAATTTCAAACGAGACGCCGTCCAGGGCCACCGTATTTCCGAAAGATTTGCTGAGGTTTTCGACGCGGATCATAAATCAAGGTACTGTTTGAAAGACGCGAACCTCCGATGTGGAGTTCGCCGGAGCGTTCGCCTTTGAATAGGTTTGCACGCGCCAGTAATACGGGATTCCGCTTTGCAGCGCAAAGCCAAGATACGGAACACGGATGGATTCCGCTGAAGGATTTGTTTCTATAGTTTCGTCCCAGAGAATTCCACCCGAAGGAGATTCCATCAATTCGACGCGGTAGCTGATAGCGCTTTGCACCGGCTCCCAGAGGAATACCGGAAATCTGTCAACTCGGGCTTTATCGGCAGGAGATATCAGGGTGGGGATCTGAAGGTGTACATCCGAAGAGGGGGTCGTAGGCTCACTTTCCAGATCCCCGTTGTCGATTGCGGTGATACGGTAGCTATACAAGCGGCCGATCTCCGCGGCGGATGTATCATCGTACAGATTTGCGTTGGTGAAGCCGAGGAGGATGTATTCCGCGGGCGGGAAGTCTTCTCCTTTACCCCGGTAGATGCGATAGCCTTGAAGATCGGAGTCGTCGGTAGCCGTCCAGGTAAGTCTCATGAAGCGCTTCTGATTTAGCTGTGTGCTCAATGCTTCAAAGAACAGCGGCACCTTGGGTGTGCGAAGATTGGGGCCTTCGCGGATACTGCGGCTGAAGGATTGCTTTCGTTGCCACTCTCATCCTGCGCTGTCACGTAGTAGCTGTA